>JAHHRQ010000003.1 GCA_020025715.1 Oscillospiraceae bacterium
TAAATTCTCCGAGGCAAATGAAACAGGACGGCCGAAACCGTCCTGTTTGTTGGTGCTAATATTGCATTATGATGGGATTTATTTCTTTGCGCCTTTGTCGCCAATGCCGAAGTGAAGTTCCTTCATACCCTCAACCTCGTCACATATATCCTTGAGTGCACATACTGAGCAGTCTGTGGGCAGACCTTCAAGAATGTGAGTAAGAGTACCGGTAACATCGTTGGACTTTTTCGCAAGGTCTTTCATAGCCTTGAAATCAAAGCCGGACTTGGTGATGAAGATAACTCTGGCGTTGAGCACACTGGAGTTCTTTTTATACTCTCTTATGTAGCTTGCGCCAATGGATTTAAAGCTAATACCCTTTTTCAGAGCCTTCTTGCTGACACGAACCTGCTCCCTGTAATTCTCAGGAGACATACGCACCATGTAACCTTCCGGGTACACATGATACTTAGCAAACTCAATGTCTTTAAGAGTTCTGTAAACGGCCTCGTCATCATCGCTTAAAAGCCCTACACGGAGAAGTACTATGCGTGCGAAATCCACATCGCCCTTTATCTCTTTAAGGTCGGGACCGTAAAGCAGTATCTCGTCCTTATCCACCAGCTCGTGGTTGGAAGTAAAGAGAACATAGTTAGCAGAGCCTTTGCCCTGGGCGCCAAGCTCGTAAGCGGCGTCCTTCTGCAAGACCAGTTCGCTGGAACCGATGTCAGTCCAGCAGTCCTTTTCGGAATAATCCCACCTTTTTGCGCTGCCATTTTCCAGCAGAGCCTCGGTATCCTTGATCAGGGAATTGTACAGTTCCATAAATCAGAATACCAGGTCGACTTTCTTACGGTCGAATATTTCGTTCATTCTCATGTATACCCATGACAGAAGTTTCTGATCCAAGTTCCAGAAATAAACTACGAACAGAAGTCCTGTGACCGCAAGGAGGACTTTTAAAAGTTTCTTAAAGAATTTGCACATATTTCTTTATATGCTCCTTTCCTGAAGATGGAGTTAATTATAAGCTAAAAATTATTTCTTAGCAAGACCCTTCTGGCGTGCATACTCAGCAGCGCCCAGAGCACCCATAAGCTGAGGGTCGGTCTTAAGGTCGACAACTTTCAGCTTCAGGACATGCTCGATAGCTTCCTTCAGACCGTCATTCTTTGCGCAGCCGCCGGTCAGGGTGATGGAGTCGGTAGCACCGGCCTTCTTAGCCATAACGAAGCAGCGCTTTGCAACTGCCATTTCGATACCGGCTGCGATCTCGTCGATGGGCTTGCCTTCGCCGACGAGGGTGATAACCTCAGACTCTGCGAAAACAGTGCACTGAGCGGTTATAGGAATAACGTTCTTTGCCTTCAGAGAGAGCTTGGAGAACTCAGGAAGAGTAACTTCAAATGCACGGGCCATAGCCTCGAAGAAACGGCCGGTACCGGCAGCGCACTTATCGTTCATAGCGAAGTTCTTAACAGTACCGTCGGTATCAATGCTGATACCCTTAACGTCCTGTCCGCCGATATCGATAATAGCCTTAACGTCGGGGTTGGTAACATGAACGCCCATTGCGTGGCAGGAGATTTCGGAGATATTTTCATCAGCGAAAGGAACCTTGTTACGTCCGTAACCGGTACCGATGAGGTATTCCAGGTCCTTGGAGGTCTTGAGGCCCACCTTGTCCAGAACTTCCTGCATTGCAGCCTCTGCGGACTGCTGAGCATTCATCTTGCTTCTGATGGTGGTATCAGCCATAATTTTGCCGTTTTCATCAATAATTATTGCCTTGGTGTAGGTAGAACCAACGTCACATCCGCCGAAGTATTTCATATATATATCCTCCCAAATATGTATTTTTTAATCAGGGCGGAGACAGCCGCCCCTTAACTTCATTTTACCGTGGTCTGAGGGGTCTTTCATTGGCCCCGGAGGCCATCAAACTTTCAGCTCAGGCTGAAAATTTACATGCAGATATCGTCCTCGAAGTCGACCAGAGAAGCGTCGATAGGCTCAGCCTGCTTGACAGTACGCATATACTGGCTGACCTTGTCGCGCATGGAGCGGCGGGAGACGGTACGGGGGTCCATAAGGTCGTGCTCAACCCAGATCATGTCTATGCCGCGCTCACGGCCCTGTTCGTCCAGAATACCCTGAACGGTAGCCATGTTCTTACATGCGACGTTCTGATACATGATGACGAGAGGAGCATTCCAAGCTTCGCACTGAGCCCACAGCTCATCGACAACGTTCTGGTAACCGCCGTTGGTATGACGACGCATAACCATACGCTCATACAGTCTTGCAAGGTCTCTGAGAGCCTCTTCCTTATCCTCAGTCTCAAGCATCTTGGTGAAGTTGAGGGACTCCATTTCGACCAGGACATCAATGCCCCAGCAGTTAGCAGCCCAGTTGGAGAAGTTAGCATAGTAGTGAGCAGGGCAGGACCAAACGATGGCTCTGTACTTCATCTTGCCGGGATAGGGTTCTTCCTTCTTGTCGTAGGCCTTGAGCAGAACCTTGTTCATCTTGCGCATGGCCTTGAGAGTACGGGGATCGGCGCCGCCGTCCATCTCATAGTTCCACTTACGGAAGAGTTCATATACAGGTCCTATAAACTGAGGATGAGCGGTCTTGTTGATTTCCCACTTCTGCAGCTCATAGGTGGTTTCTTCGTTGAAGCGCTTAATCTGATTGAAGTATGCATCCCAGTTCCACTTTGCACCGGTCTGATCCTCAATGAACTTTATGCAGGCTCTGATATCCTCTGCGCCCATCTGAACGGTCTCCTCGTCGTAGTAACGCACGGGGAAACAGAGGTGGAACACAGGCATATCGGGGAATCTGCGCTTGAAGTAAGAGGAAGCCATGGTGGAACCGTCACAGGGCATGGAGCTTGAAAGGAAGCAGCTTCCCATGTGAGGCAGTGCGTCGATAACAAGAGCGCCGCACTCGGAAGAAGGAACAGGGCAGGTATCGGAGGGGAGGCCGTAGCTTTCAACAGCGTCGATGTAAGGAACGCAGGTGAGCTGGTCGATTTCAGATACCAGGAACACAGGCAGAAGCTGGTGAGGAATACCCAGCAGATCGGGGAAACCACCCATAATCTGACCCATGGTCATTTCATCGAAGAGAACAGTCTTGCGGCTCAGCTCGCGGCAGTTACCGTTCTTTTCATCGCACTTGGAGAGGAACACAAGGTTCTCTGCAACGTAGCGGAATATTTCGTATGTAGCCATGTGGGACAGGCGGAGGTTTGAGCCTCTCAGACCCATCATGCACTTATCTGCAAAACCGTGGCAGCAGAAGTAGGAAACATACCAGCGGTAGTAGAACAGGCCGTTAAGGGCGGGGATAAGGTCTTTAGAGAAGGTAAGAAGAAGCATGCCCCAGATATGAGCCCATTCCTTGAAATCGTAAAGGGTATCCTTTACGCCGCGCCATTCACGACGGACGGTAGCCATATCGCCTTTTCTGTAAAGGCGGCCGAGGTGCTTTTCACCGTTTACGATAACGTCAGCCTTTTCAGCGGCGGACATATCCTTAAACTCAATGAACTCTTCCTTGACGCGGTTGAGGTCATCCTTCATCTTGAATTTCTGGACACCCCAGAAGTGTTTCATATCCACTTCCTTGATCATGTCCTTGGCTATGCCGAAAATTTCCTTCATATTTTCGGCCTGAGCCTTCCAGTTTATTTCATCCTTATACTTGAAGAAAGAAGGATTAGGGTACTTGGGAGTTCTAGCCATTATTTATTTCCCTCCTCTTTGTGAATGCGTTTGATTTCAAGAGACTCAACAAATGCCTGAACACGTGTACGGAGCTGACCGGAGTTACCGTTGTTGTAAAGTCTGTCTATGGACAGGACGGGCCAGCCATAGTCATCGGCTACAACGTGGCTTGCCAGAGCTCTCTCGAAGCCCCAGTAGTCACAGTATTTCATCTGCTCGTAGATTATACCGTCGGCCTTGTATTCCTTTGCGAGTCTGTCGGAGGTCTCACGGCGCTGGAGAACCTTCTCGTCGGATATGTATCTGGGGCACTCGGAAACTTCCATATAGTGCAGGCAAATCTGACGCAGGGCATCCTCATCGTCACGGAGTTCTATGATCTCACGACCGGGAGTGGAGCCGTAGCAGTATCTGTCGGATACAACCAGAGCGCCGCAGCTTTCAATAAGCTCAGTCAGCTGAGGATCGTCGATTTCGGAACCGATAACTGCAACACGTGCGCGGAAAGCAGGCTTCTTATCGGGCTTTCTCTGTTTGAGCTCTTCCAGAGTCTCACGCAGATAAGGAAGAATGAGAGCCTTGGGGCATACGTAAGTGCAAAGGTCGATTACGTGGAACTCATAGCCGGTAATTACAGGGTTATCAGCCTTACGCATTTCCATCATTTCGTTGATGATGCGGCAGACCTCATTGTGCTCCTCAACAGCCTTGCGGATAGCTGCATCGGAGGTGTCCACACCGTAAGCCTCTGTCATTCTGTCAAGCACGCGCAGGCGCATCTGCTTAACATAGGAGTCGAGAGTATAATCGGTGATTTTGTAGGGCATGTCGGTGTGAGTGACAAAGAAGTTGGGTTTGTCATTCACCTTAAGGATTTCGAAATGCTCCATGGAACGGTTCATCATGGAACATGCGTCAACACCTATAAGGGCATCCAAGAACTTGTAGCCGCCTTCAATGGCACGCTCCAGAAGGGATCTGGAGAACTCACAGGAGTAGTTGGACATGTAGTAGGTGGCTATGTCTATGGAACCTGTTTTCGGTGCGCGCAGACGTACTGAGAAGCAATTATCGACGTTGAGCAGTACCTCAGGAATGTGGAAACAGGTATATCCCATTGCCAGTTGTCCATCAGCCTGTGCCTGTTTAACCAGCTCATTGTCAGCGTTCTCAAGCAGTTTTTCGAAGTAGATCAGATGCTTAAGATCTTTCAAATGTTACACCTCTTCTTTTAAAGTATTTCTATTCTCTGGAGTGCTTCCGTCACTCCCTTGAGCATTGCAGAATCTGCGGGCAGCTCCATAACGCTCTTGCCTTTAATTTCATTAGCGGCAAAAGTATTGTCCGCAGGGATAAAAGAGAGTATGTCCACACCGGGTATAGACATAAGGTCTTTCAGTTCCGGATTGGTCATCCGGTTTACAATCGCGCCGATCTTATCGTAAGAGATAAGCTCATCGGCCACATTTTTAATGGTTGATACAACCTGACAGCCCTTCTTGCTCTGGTCCGTAATGAGCAGAAGGTGAGTAACCTTTTCCATAACGCGGCGCTGAATCTGTTCAATGCCGGCCTCGCCGTCAATAACGACGTAATCAAAGCTGTTAGCCAGAAGACTTATAACTTCCTTAAGATAGGAATTAACCTTGCAGTAGCAGCCGGAGCTTTCAGGACGGCCGATTGCCAGAAATGCAAAACCGGGCATTTCCACAAGGGCGTCAAAAATTCTGAACCGTGCCTCACTGAGAAGTTCAAGTGCTTCCTTGGTCTCGCCGTTTTCAACGCTGTCCACAATACTCATTCGAATATCGTCCAGCGTCAGATTAACATCTACGCCAAGAGCAACCGAAAGGCCAACCGCCGGGTCTGCGTCTATTGCAAGAATTTTTTTATCCGGATATTTCTCCACAAGCAGTCTCACGATAGTAGCGGAAATTGAAGTTTTACCGACTCCGCCTTTACCTGCAACCGTGATTATTTTGGCCATGTTCTCCATGTGCGTCCCCCCTAAAGTTTATTTCGCGTACACATATTGTCTATGCTTTGTCGAAGTTATTTTATCACGAAGCTATAAAATATGCAAGATAAACACTTTGAAAATGTAACCAAACCTGTTTTTAGTACAAATTGTGCAAAAATGTTCATCTTTCGCGCCGTTCCTGTTTAGACAGCTTCCTGTTTTTGTAAAAAAGTTGTAAAGAAAACGGCTTTTTTCGAGCCTAAATCAGTCAAAATCGTAATTCGGGCTAATCGTGTATATGCAATTTTCTTCTTTCTGTATTGCCGATTTTAGGCAAAAATGCAAAATTGAACAAAAAATAACAATCCCGTCTTTTTGGGATTGTTATTTAAAGTGTGTTAAATTTTAATCAGTGTTTTCTGCCTTTATCAGCACTGTTTCATCAGTCTTATAAAGAATTCGACACTGCGGTGGAGAACGTCAAGGCGTATTCTCTCGTTGTTTCCGTGAATGGTTGCACGCTCCTCAGCGGTAAGATCCATAGCGGAGAAACGGTAAACCTTATCGGAAAGATCTCTGTAATGGCGGCTGTCGGAGCACTGAATCATAAGGTAAGGTGCAACAAGGCAGTTTCCCCATGTTGCGGAAACGGCGTTCTTAACCCGCTTCCAGCCCTCGCAGTCGGTGCGGGAAATGGGGCTGGGCTCCATGTGAGCGCCTACGGTAATCTTTATGTCGCTGTCGTTGATTGTATTCTTAATGTATTCCTGAGCAGAGGCAACGGAGTCAGAGGGGTTGAGGCGTATGTTGGAAACCATAGAGGCAGAGGGAGGAATGACGTTGGGAGCCTTGCTTCCCTGCATCTGGGTGAAGGCAACGGTGGTTCTCATAAGAGCGTTCAGCTCGCCGCCGCTCTTTTTGCACATAGAGTCCAGAATACCGCCGAAGCACCAGAGGTTTGCAAAAATCATACGGTACATGAAGCTGGAATGTCTGCCCAGAGTGTCAAACATCTCTGCAACAGGCTTTGTGATATGAGCCTTGAAGGGGTGGTTTTCAACCTTTACGCAGGCTGCGGACATTCTGCCCACGGGAGTGTGGGGTTTGGGAGCGGAAGCATGACCGCCGCTGGAGGAAATACTGTATTCCAGATTCATCATGCCCTTTTCGGCAATGCCTATAAGAGCACAGGGCTCGTGAACGCCGGGGAACACGTTTTCAACAACTGCTCCGCCTTCGTCAACAACCATGGAGGGAACGATGCCCTGCTCCTTAAAGTAATTTACTATATTTACAGCACCCATGCCGTTAACTTCTTCTCCGCCGGAGAAGGCGAAATAAATGTCGTTTTCAGGAGTGAAGCCCTGTTTAATCAGGTTTTCGGCTGCGGAAAGTATACCGTTAAAGGTGGCCTTTGTATCCAGAGCACCTCTGCCCCAGAGTACGCCGTTTTCGATTATGCCCTCAAAGGGAGGCTTCTCCCAGTTTTCTTCTTCAACGGGCACAACATCGTAGTGAGCCATTAAAACAGCGGGATCGCCGTCATTTTTGCCTTTCCAGTGGAAGAGCAGTGCTCTGTTATCCATTCTCTGAAGAGGGCAGGTTTCGATTACATGGGGATAAAGAACAGGCAGCTTGCCTATGAGCTTTTCAAACTCTGCGTCATCCTCAAGTGCGGGGTCCTCATTGGAAACAGTTTTGCAGCGGATAAGCTCTCTCAGGGCATTTTCCGCAGCGTCACGGTCAAAATCCACATCTCCAAAGCTCTGCTTTTCCTCTTCCAGAGGCTTGAAGTTCAAGGTTCTGACTATTATTACCGCAAGCAGAATTGCGATAACGGCCAGAATCACGTATAACACGACCATTTTCATCTTCTCCTTTTACTGCAAGTTTTCTTAAATAATTCCGAACCGTCCGGAGCAGAAACACCGTTTCCGGTGCCTAACTGCCTGTGGTACAGGGCTCGGGACAGCGGAAATGCTGTATACAATATGATTTTTCACCTGCTGAATAAGCCTAAGCTCCCTTTAAGTGACAAGAGCCGCATTTCTGCGGCTCTCTTTTCATATTGTGCTTACAAGTATACGCTTTAAATAGTTGCTTGTAAAGAATATCTTAAAATATCCGATGCACCTCAAAGCTCGATTACTCCCACGCCGCCGTCCTTATCTTCCGCCTCCTGGATAAGGCGCAGAAGCTCTCTGTCGGTGTAGATATTGAGAGGTTCAATGTTTAAAAGCTCTGCCTCACGCTCCATAAGCTTTATAAGAATATCGTAGTAGCTGTCCTTTTCCGCATCCAGCTTTCTGGCTATTCTGGGCAGCACCTTTTCGCACAGGGTTCTGAGGCTTTCATCCCCATCCTCGTCGTAAAGCCGGTCAACCAGCATGGTAAGGGCTTCCTTTTCGCTCATGGTTTTTTCTATGCAGTACCGTCTGCCGGAAAGTCCGTAAAGCACACGCATAGTGTCATAATAGCCTATGCTCATATCACGGCGGGCCTGCTGAGCGTCAAAATTCAAAACGCCGCCCAAATCAAACTCTGTATCAACCATAGTGAGGTTTACATCATCCGGCATTTTAAAGCGCCGCTCTCTGCCGTGACCGGGAATTCTGATTGCAATAATATCCTTGTAGCCTCTGGAAACAAGGGCATGGAGAGGCAGAGTGTCCATAAGGCCGCCGTCGGCATACAGCTTGCCCCCCAGCTTTTCCAGTCTGAATGTGGGGTGATAGGCGGAGGCAAGGAGCATATCGCAGATTTTCTCTGCGGGAAGGTCGTTTATTTTAATTTCAAGGGGTTTAAGCTCGCTTAAGGAAACGGTTGTAACATAAAGCTCCACGGGGCTTTCCTTTATCGCCTTTTCGTCCACCATTTCCTTTATCCACTGGCGGAGCGGTGCAACGTCAAGACCCCGGTTTTTAATAAGCCCCAGAGCCTGAGGGAGAAGCTCGTCAATGTCGGAGAATTCCACATCCCCGTTTAAAACCTTTTTAAGGTCCTTTTCCTCCTCTGAGGAGAGCTGTATGACCTGAGTGAGCCGTATATCCTTCCATACCTTAACTGCTCTCTCAATATCTCCCATTACCATAAGGGCGCCGTTGAGTGCTCCGACAGAGGTGCCGGATACCGCATTAAACTTTATCCCGCACTCCTTGAGAGCAATCCATGCGCCGATTTCGTATCCGCCTTTTGCACCACCGCCTTCCAGAGCTATGGCATAAGTTTTGTCAGTATCAAGCTGTAATTTCATAAACACTCCCCTTTTTACTTATAAAAAAGGCCGGAGTTAACCAGACCGGTATAAATCTGGCCTGTTCTCCGGCTTTTTAATCTTTTTTACTTTTTAAGGCTTACTGCCTTCTCTGCCATTTCGGCAATCTTTTCGCAGGTGAGGCCGTAGTGCTGCAAAACTTCCTCAGCCTTGCCGCTTCTGCCGAACTCATCCATAACGCCGTGGCGCAGAACGGGAACGGGGCACTTTTCACTGCACAGTCCGCAGACAGCTTCACCCAGGCCGCCGATAACGGAGTGCTCCTCAGAGGTAACAATGCAGCCGGTTTCTCTTGCTGCTTTGAGGACTATCTCCTCATCCAGAGGCTTAATGGTGTGCATGTCGATTACTCTGGCGGAAATGCCCTTTCCTTCCAGAATTTCTGCTGCCTTTACAGCTCTTCCGACCATAAGGCCGGTGGCTATAATAGTAACATCCTTACCGTCTTTAAGGCATACGCCCTTGCCTATCTCAAAATCGTAATCCTTAACCTCGTCAGTGAAAATCTCACTGTCGGAGCGCTGAAGGCGCATATATGCAGGGCCGTCGTAGTTTAACAGAGCCTCAACAGCCTTCTTCATTTCGTAACCGTCGCAGGGGCAGAGAACAGTCATGCCGGGAATGGCGCGCATAAGAGCGAAGTCCTCAACGCACTGGTGGGTTGCGCCGTCCTCACCGACGGAAACACCGCCGTGAGAGCCGATGACTTTAACATTAAGGCCGGGGTATGCAACGGAGTTTCTCACCTGCTCATATGCTCTGCCGGCGGTAAACATTGCAAAGCTGTTGCAGAAGGGCTTTAAGCCGGTGGTAGCCATACCGGCGGCAATGCCGGTCATGTTGCACTCGGCAATACCGCAGTCGAAAAATCTCTCAGGGAAAGCCTTTGCAAAGGAATTGGTCTTGGTGGCACCGGACAGGTCTGCATCCAGTACAACAAGCTCGGGATATTTGGGAGCAAGCTCCACTAAAGCTTCACCGTAAGCGGTGCGGGTTGCAATTTTTCCTGCCATATTACTCTGCCTCCAGTTCTTTTATCTGAGCGTTAAGCTCATTCACGGCAATCTCATACTGCTCGTCATTGGGAGCCTTGCCGTGCCAGCCGGCCTGATCTTCCATGTAGGAAACACCCTTGCCCTTGGTAGTGGCAGCAATAATAACAGTGGGCTGTCCCTTTACCTCGCGGGCCTCTCTGAGTGCCTCGCGGATTGCGGAATAATCGTGGCCGTCTATCTTTATAACGTGCCAGTTGAATGCTCTGAACTTGTCATCCAGAGGCTCGGAAGGCATAACGTCACTGGTTTTACCGTCTATCTGAAGACCGTTAACATCGACGAAAGCACAGAGGTTATCAAGCTGCCACTTAGCAGCAGCCATTGCAGCCTCCCAGATCTGGCCCTCGTCTATCTCACCGTCACCGCAGAGAGCGTAGGTGCGGTAGCTTTTGCCTCTGAGCTTTGCGGAAACTGCCATTCCAACAGCAGCGCTCAGACCCTGACCCAGAGAACCGGTGGACATGTCAACGCCCTTTACATTCACCATATCGGGGTGGCCTGACAGGTGGGACTTAATGGAGCGAAGAAGTTTCAGGTCTTCCTGAGGGAAAAAGCCTCTCAGGGCAAGCATAGCATAAAGTGCAGGAGCGCAGTGGCCCTTTGAGAGCACAAATCTGTCTCTGTCCTCCCAGCGGGGGTCCTCAGGTTTTATATTCATCTCATCAAAATATAAAACGCTCATAATGTCCATGCAGCTCAGGGAGCCGCCCGGATGTCCGGATTTTGCCTCATGTATGGCATCTACCGCCAGAAGCCGCCCCTTGGCAGCCATGAGCCGAAGCTCTCTCTCGGATAATTTTTCCATCTCGTCATTCCTTTCATTTATGCTCATAGGGCGAAAGCCTATTTATCAGCATGGTTTATTTTCCCACGCAAGGCCGCCCTTTGTCAAGTCAAACTCTGTATAAATAGTATATTTACCGGAGTTTGGCTAAAAAAATCATTGATTTAGATAAAAAAGCAGAGGTTTTCGCCTCTGCCTGCTTATTTTTAGGTTGCAGCGCAGTTTGCCGAGCCTTCGGAAGAGAGCATATCCATGCCGTGTTTTAAAGGTTCAATAACTGCCGCCAGATTTTCTGTTGCTGCTTTTCTGCTGCCGGGAAGATTTATTATAAGGCTGCCGCCCCGAATACCCGCCGCGCTTCTTGAAAGGCAGCCTCTGGGAGTAATCTTCATGCTCTCCGCTCTCATAGCTTCCGGTATGCCTCTGGTTTCCCGCTCAATTACCGCAAGGGTTGCCTCGGGGGTAATGTCTCTGCGGGCAAAGCCGGTTCCCCCGGTAGTCAGCACCATGGAGATTTTAAGCTCATCGCAGCACTTTATAAGCTCTGCCTTTATAAGCTCCATTTCGTCGGGCACGGTGGCTCTGTAAACTACATCCCAGCCCTCGTTCTCTGCCATTTCCGCTATGGCGGGGCCGCTGGTGTCCTCCCGCTCACCGCTTGAGCACTTGTCGCTTACAGTTATTACCGCCGCTGTATATTTTTCGCTCACTCTTATTCCTCCTTCCTTAAGTAGTCTCCGTGAACACCGCCTGTCTTGCTCACAAGGCGTATATCCGTTATAACCATATCCTTCTGCACAGCCTTGCACATGTCGTATACCGTCAGCGCCGCCGTTGAAACCGCGGTGAGAGCCTCCATTTCAACGCCTGTTCTGCCGTCGCAGCTGACTTCTGCATAAATTTCAACTGACTGTCTTTCCTCACACAGGGAAAGTTCCAGATTAACTCCGTCTATAATTACCGGGTGGCACATGGGGATTAAATCCGGCACCCGCTTTGCACCCATAACTCCCGCAATCTGGGCAACAGTCAGTACATCCCCTTTTTTCATGCCGCCGCTTTTTATAAGATTAAAGGTATTTTCATTAACCAGCACTCTTGCCCCTGCTCTTGCAGTGCGGACGCTTACAGGCTTTTCCCCTACGTCCACCATTTTGGCTCTGCCCTGATTATTGAAATGAGTAAAATCTGCCATCATTCAGCCTCCAATCTGGTTCATGTTCCGGCCTGCCTTGCTGCGGTTATTGCAGTCCAGTGCGCCGTGCCATTCGGGTTTAGCATGTATAGCTCTTATCATCTGCCCTCTCATGCCTTCCTCATCAAGCCCCTTTATGGAAATCTCATCCGAGGAGTGGAGGCAGGGCTTCAGCTTTCCGTCGGCTGTAAGCCTTATACGGTTGCACTCCGCGCAGAAATGAGCGCTTACAGGGCTTATAAGGCCTATATTGCCCATGGCTCCGGGGAGTCTGTAAAGCCGCGCCACGCTGCCGTCACAGGGAACCTTCTCAGCCTCAGGCAGTTCCTCCAGAACCCGCTCGTTTGAAATAAAGGCCTCAGGGCCGAAATCTCCGCTGTCGTACATAGGCATAAGCTCTATAAAGCGTATATCCACAGGATAGCGCATGGTAAGCTCAGCCAAGGAGCGGATTTCATCATCATTAAATCCGCCGATTAAAACCGTGTTTATTTTAATTTTCTTAAATCCGGCAAGAAGAGCCGCTCTCAGCCCCTCTTCCGCCTGAGAAAGTGTTCCCCGCCGGGTCATGTAGGCGTATTTTTCGGCATTTAAAGTATCAAGGCTTATATTAACCCTCTTTACTCCCGCCTCTTTAAGAGGCTGTGCAAGCTTCGGGAGCTTAATGCCGTTTGTAGTAATACACACCTCTTCAATTCCGGGCACCGAGGCTGCATTACGGCATATTTCCACTATATTTTTGTTAACCAGCGGCTCCCCGCCGGTTATTCTGATTTTTCTTATTCCCAAAGAGGCCGCCGCACGCACAGCGCAGGCCATTTCCTCCACAGTAAGCATAAGCTCAGGGGCTTTTTTGCATATTCCGTTTTCAGGCATGCAATATCGGCAGCGCAGATCACAGAGCTCCGTCACCGACATTCGCATGTATGTGATTTCTCGTCCGTAATTGTCAGTCATGTTCCCTAACTCCTGAATATATGATACTTAATTATAAGCCCCAAGTTATTTTTTATCAATCCCGGCACTTGAATTTTCTTTTCTATATTGTATAATAAAACCATTCCACAGAAATAAGGAGAGAGATATGAAAGCAATAGTCAGCGTATTTGCTAAAGACGCAAAGGGCATCACCGCCCACGTTACCGCTCTTTTGGCAGAGCAGAATATAAATATACTGGACATCAGCCAGACCCTCATGCAGGAATACTTTGCAATGATCATGCTCGTAGACCTGACCGACTGCAAAATGACTTTCGAGGAACTGAGCACCCACTTACAGGAAAAGGGTGCTGAGAAGGCTCTGGATATTCACATCCAGCGTCAGGATATTTTTGAAGCAATGCACAGGATTTGAGGTTAAGGCATGAGTTATCTTTTAAACAGTAATGAAATTCTGCAGACTATTCAGATGATAGACCAGCAGCATCTGGACGTCCGTACCGTTACAATGGGTATAAATCTGCTGGACTGTGCAAACAACGATATAAACGTTTGCTGCAATAACATTTACGACAAGATATGCCGTAAAGCTGAACATCTGGTTGAGACCGCATGTAATATTGAGAGGGAATTCGGTATTCCCATAGTAAACAAGCGTGTTTCCGTCACCCCTATTTCTCTTGTAGCCGCAAGCTGCAAAACCGACGACTACACTCCCCTTGCCCTGACTCTTGACAAGGCTGCAAAGGAAGTGGGCATTAACTTTATAGGCGGCTTCTCCGCTCTCTGCCACAAGGGCTTTACAGAGAGCGACGTTAAGCTTATAAACTCCATTCCCCGTGCTCTTACCGAAACCGACATTGTATGCTCCAGCATTAACGTTGCATCTACAAGAGCAGGAATTAACATGGACGCCGTTGCTCTTATGGGTAAAATAATAAGACAGACTGCGGACATTGACCCCATGGGCTGTGCAAAGCTGGTTGTATTCTCCAACGCCGTTGAGGATAACCCCTTTATGGCAGGTGCTTTCCACGGCGTAGGCGAACCGGAGTGCGTTATAAACGTTGGTGTTTCCGGCCCCGGCGTTGTGGCTCACGCTCTTAAAGAGTGCAAGGGCAAGCCCTTTGACGATGTGGCAGAGACTATCAAAAAGACTGCCTTCAAGATTACCCGTATGGGTGAGCTGGTGGCACAGGAGGCATCCAAGCGTCTGGGCGTACCTTTCGGTGTGGTTGACCTGTCTCTGGCTCCCACTCCCGCAGTGGGCGACAGCGTGGCAGAAATTCTGGAAATCATGGGTCTTGAAAAATGCGGAACTCACGGCACCACCGCAGCTCTGGCCCTCTTAAATGACGCTGTTAAAAAGGGCGGCGTTATGGCATCCAGCCACGTGGGCGGCCTTTCCGGCGCTTTCATTCCTGTTTCCGAGGATGCAGGTATGATTTCCGCTGTTGAAAGCGGCTCTCTGTGCATTGAAAAGCTGGAGGCTATGACCTGTGTATGCTCCGTCGGTCTTGACATGATTGCCGTTCCCGGCGACACCAAGGCCGAGACCATTTCCGCAATCATTGCAGACGAGGCTGCAATAGGCATGGTAAACAACAAGACCACCGCCGTCCGCCTTATCCCCGCCAAGGGCAAGAAGGTTGGCGACAAAATAGACTTCGGCGGTCTTTTAGGCTCTGCCCCTGTTATTTCTCTCCATGAGGAATCTCCGGCTGAGTTTGTAGCAAGAGGCGGCAGAATTCCCGCACCTCTCCACAGCCTTAAAAACTGATAAATATAAAAACAGCCGCAGAACGAAAGTTCTGCGGCATTTTTTATTTTACGGCTTCAAGAGCTTCATCGTAATAGTAATTTACAAGCAGGTCCACACATGCACCATAGCTTTTCATACCAAGTTTCTGGTCATAGCTCTGCAAAAAGCCCTCATACACCGTATTCATAGTGCTCTGTGCAGGGCCTTCAAACTGCTTCCAGTAAGCCCGATTTTCGGCAAAATCCAAAAGAACATAGTCATTAAGACTGCTGTAAATTTCTTTCCACGCTTCGTGGTCTGCTTTATACAGGGCATTTCCCAGATGGGTATAAGCAAGAAGAGCGGCGGAATATACGAAATCTTCCTGCCCGTATTCAAGACTTGAAAGGACAGCGGCAAAGTTTGCCTCCTGCTCCTTGGCAATGCCTCTCTGGTGAGCAAGCTCATGGGCGACTGTGGAGGGGAAAAGGTTCTGGGGAAAATCAACATTCACATTGGCCTCGCCTGTAAAGGGGAAGAAAAAGCCTGTAAAATCCGTATAGCTTAGGATTTTGGAAAACTTAAAGCCCTTAGCTCTCAGCACCTTACCCTCAAGACATGGAAATTCATCCTCTATATTTTCGTAAAGCTCCGGAGACATTCGCATTATCTCTTCTCTGTCAGGTCTGTAAAAGCCTTTCTCGTCACGCTCTACCTTTTGGGAGTATTCATTTGCCATATCGGCAAAATACTGCGTAACCGTTTTCAGCTGCTCCACGCTTATCTTTTCATTCTTTAATCCGCTTCTGCTTATAAAATCATCAGCGTAATAGTAAGTCCCCCAGAAAACGGAAAAGAGGGCATAAACTAAAAGTGCGAACGATAACAATGGCAGAATTGTTTTATAAAGCAGTTTAAGCCTTTCCTTTTGGCAGATTAAACGGACAATGCTGTATATAAGGTATGCAATAACCCCAATACCGGCAGAGATTATAAGCACTTCCGCAACGGAAAAATGCACTCCGTTTAATATTCCCGCCACTGTCTGATGATAGGGGCGCACAAAGTTTTCCGAAATCTTCACCATAAGCACCTTATTGTGGCGCAGAGCCAAGTGAAGCAGAATTATAAATGCGCTTAATAAGCCCACTGTATGAGCAAACGGGCACAGCTTATAGAAGTTTTTCAATTTTGTTTTCATGTTCTGTAATTTTTCCATAGGGCTATAATACTACTTTTCAAGCCTTTAAGCCACAGGAAAAAGCAAAAAACCACTGTCAGATTTAGACAGTGGTTTTATAAACAATTTATAAGCAAATTGAATTACTTTGCGTTCTTTGCCATCTCGCAGAGAGCGGTGAAAGCAGCGGGATCATGAATAGCCATCTCGGAGAGCATCTTGCGGTTCATGTCTACGCCGGAAAGCTTCAGGCCGTGCATGAAGGTGGAGTAGTTCATACCGTTCATCTTGCAGCCTGCGCTGATACGAGTAATCCAGAGCTGTCTGAAGTCTCTCTTCTTCTGCTTACGGCCAATGTAAGCATAGCGACCGGACTTCATCAGCTGCTGATTTGCCATTTTATAGTGACGGGACTTGTTGCCCCAGTAGCCCTTTGCAAGACCCAGAACTTTGTTTCTGTGCTTGCGGGTCATCATTGCGCCTTTAACTCTTGCCATTTTTTATCCTCCTATATACCGTCAGCCCTTATTTGTAAGGGATCATTTTCTTAACTGTTGCGGCGTTGGTAACGTCAGCATAAGCCTCGGAACGCAGACGACGGCAACGTTTGGTATCCTTCTTGGTGAGGATGTGGCTCTTGAATGCGTGTGCGCGTTTTACCTTGCCGGTCTTGGTGAGATTGAATCTCTTTTTAGCACCGCTATGGGTTTTCAGTTTGGGCATGATAATTTCTCCTTCCGTAACTGGGTTAAATGCAGGTATACCCTGCTTTTAAACTTGGTGATTATTCCTCAGTAGGCTCTGAGGTTTTAGGGGTCTTGGGTTTTGCCGGTTTTTTGGGCGGGGTTGCAGGCTTGGGAGAGAGGAACATAGACATGTTTCTGCCTTCAAGCTTGGGTGCCTTGTCCATAGTGGCTATCTCCGCGCATTTGGCGGCGAAGTCTTTCAAAAGCACAGCACCGATGTCGGTGTGGGCCATTTCTCTGCCTCTGAAGCGGACGGAAACCTTAACTCTGTCACCGTCGTTCAAGAACTTCTGAGCGTTTTTGAGCTTGGTGTTAAAGTCATTGTCACCGATACCGGGAGACATACGAATTTCTTTGATCTCTATGACCCGCTGCTTTTTCTTTGCTTCCTTTTCCTTCTTTGTCTGCTCGAAGCGGTACTTTCCGTAATCCATAATCTTGCAGACGGGGGGTGTGGAGCCTGGAGCAATTTTAACCAGATCCAAATCCTTTTCAGCGGCGATTTCCAGCGCCTCGCGGGCAGACATAATACCCAGCTGTTCTCCCTGGTCGCCGATCAGGCGGATTTCCTTATCATTGATCTCTTCGTTGATTTGATGATTAGCGCTTGCGATATGAAACACCTCCGGAAAATATAAAAAGCGCGGAAGCTCAGCATCCGCGCGTAAAAACACCTTAATCCCGTTACGGGAGTTGTTTTATTGACCTCGGCTGACCTTTTGCCGCCGGGTGAGGACGTGGATACCGTACCTTCTTTATTTTAGCATTGGTAATATACCAGATTTACCGCTGCTTGTCAAGGCTTTTCTCTAAATTATATTGATATTTTAAGAAAAAATTCCTTATTTCTTTTTTCAGTAGCCCTCGCCGCTCTCCTGAGCCATTGCAAGCTTAACTATGCGGCTGGTGCCCAGTCTCTCAGCGCCAAGCTCAATGAAGTCCTCAGCATCCTGAAGGCTGGAAATTCCGCCGGCTGCCTTAACCTTAAGGCTCTCGGGGCTGTTTTCACGCATGAGTTTAACATCTTCTCTGGTAGCGCCGCCCTTGGAAAAGCCGGTAGAGGTCTTGATGTACTCGGCACCGCACTCGGAAACGATATGGCACATTTTGATTTTCTCTTCATCGGTAAGCAGGCAGCACTCGATGATAACTTTAAGCAGCTTACCCTCGGTTGCCTTGCGGACAGCCAGAATATCGTTCTTAACGTCATCCCAGCAGCCGTCTTTAACCATGGAAAGGTTAATAACCATATCTATCTCATCAGCGCCGTTTTTAACAGCGTCAGCTGCTTCAAAAGCCTTTGCGGCAGTGGTCATATAGCCGTTGGGAAAGCCGATAACGGTGCAGATAGTGAGCTTATCTCCCACATAGCGCTTTGCGCCTGCCACATGGCAGGGAGGGATGCACACACTGGCGCACTGGAACTTGATTGCCTGATCGCACAGCTCCTTTATCTCTTGGGAAGTGCAGTCAACTCTCAGCAGGGTATGATCGCATTTTCTAAGAATATCTTTTATATCCATAGGTATATCTCCTTATTAAAAAGTAATTTTATTATAAGCTTTTTTACGGTTATATTCAAGTGTCCCGTATGAATAGATTTAACTATCTCAACGAAAAGGACTGAAAACTATGGACATGACTTCCGAAACAAACTTCGTTAAGCTCTGCGGCGTGATCTCCGGCAGACCCGAATATTCCCACAGCAGCAGAAATCAGGATTTTTACTCATTTCCCCTTGAGGTCCGGCGTCTCTCCGGAAACTCGGACACGCTGAACGTAATCATAAGAAAAGAGCAGCTTTGTGAGCTTGAAGCTCAGGAAAGTGAAAAGCTCTGCGTTGAGGGACAGCTTCGCAGCTTTAATAACCGCCGGGGGCAGGGCGCAAAGCTTATAATCACCGTTTTTGCAAAAGAGCTTCACTTCTGTGATGATGAATTTGAAAATACAGTCTATCTTCGGGGCACCCTATGCAAGGAGCCTAATCTTCGCTGCACTCCTATGGGACGGGATATATGCGATTTAATGCTGGCTGTAAACCGGCGTTACGGCCGTTCGGATTATCTGCCCTGTATATGCTGGGGGCACAATGCACGGCAGGCCGCCCTCTGGGGCGTAGGCACGGAGCTTTCTCTTGAAGGCAGAATACAGAGCCGGAACTACATAAAGCTCACCGATGACGGTCCGGTGGAAAAGACCGCATTTGAGGTTTCGATAACGGAGCTTAACCCGCTCCGGCCTGAGGGAGAGTAGAAAAAAAGTTCTTCATAAACAGCTTTGTCGAAGCTGTTGACGGCACCCGCCTTTTGAGTTACCTTAAGCCCGGAGGTGGTTTTATGTGGAAGAAAATTCTCTTGTCGGTGTTTGCCCTCGCTCTTCTTCTGGCTGCAAATCTTAACATCTGCTGGAAAGTGAGAGTGTCGGGGAAGGATGTGTACGGGGTCTACTCCCCCGCTCAGTTTCGGGAATGTAAGAGGGCGGCCTTTGCCGCAGCGGATGAAATCTGCCGGGGTGAACCTTATATGCCGGACTTTAAAAGGAGCTTTCGTTTATGCTTTCGCCCGCCTACGGGAAAAGAAAAGCTGCTCACCGACCGGATGATTTTGGCTGTGCCTGGGATACGGCTTTCAGATGAAGTGTATGTAAACGGGGAACTGATGGGAACGGTTCGCAGCGGAAATGTATTATATGATTATCTCCGCTCTTTCATTAAAAACCAGATGCCCAACAGAGCTGTATTCGGCAGCATAAAGGGCGAAGTGACCACAGAGCATGTTTACAGCTATGCCGGACGTGAAACCGACTATTCGGACATGGTGCTGCTCATATCAGGGGCCGCCCCTGTTTTCTATGTAGACGAAAACGGACAATACGCATAAAAAAACGGCTTGAGGAAATTCCTCAAGCCGTTTTTATAATCATTCACATTCCTTAACGATGTCGTGCATCTGCTGCCATTTGCTCTCCATGTCACGCACCAGCTTAAACTGGGTGCGGGCTCTGTCGAGGTTCTGGCCTTCTCTGTGAACAGCGAAATAGTGGTCACCGTCCAGATAGTCGGTAAGGAAACGAACGCCGCATTCAAGTGTCATAAGCTTTGCACCCATGGGGAGCATTTTGCGCTCGTTTGCGGTAAGTCCGGGACATGCCTCAAGGTAGCCCTTAGTGTAGGTTCTGAAAAGCTCCAGATCCATTTGAACCTTGCTCAGATCCTTCTCATCCTCGGGAGCGGTTGCAGCGCCGAAGCGGATAGAGTCACCGAAGTCATAAAGGCTCAGACCGGGCATGGTGGTATCAAGGTCGATAACGCAGAGAGGCTTTCTTGTCACCTCGTCCAGCATTACGTTATTGAGCTTTGTGTCGTTATGGGTAACACGGAGAGGCAGCTCGCCCTTTTCCAGCATATCTGTTAAAACAGAAGCGTCCTTCTCGTGATCCAGAACAAAGTCAATCTCCTCTTTCACCTCTGCCGCTCTGCCCATAGGGTCTTTGGCAAGAGTCTCCTTAAAGATGCGGTAGCGGTCGGGGGTGTTGTGGAAGTTGGGAATGGACTCATGGAGAGTTTCTGCGGGAAAATCACGAAGCTGCTGCTGGAAACTGCCGAATGCCACAGCGCTCTGGTAGAAATCTTCAGGAGTCTCAGGCTTCTGGAGGCACAGGGAGTTTTCAACAAACTCATAAACTCTCCAGTTGGAGCCGTCCTCTTCCAGACGCTTAAAGTCCTTACCGTCGTTTGTCTGCACTATGGTCATAACGGCTCTGGGGTCGTCAGTAAAACGGCGGATATAGCGGGTAACGGAGGCTATATTTTCCATAAGGCCCTCAACATCCTTAAATGTGGGGCTGATTTTCTGGAGAATGTAGCGGTAGCCGGAAATGCACACAACAAGATATGTCTCGTTAATATGTCCGCAGCCGTATCTCTCACAGTAAACAGGTCTGCCGTTAAGCGGGAAATTACTTAAAACCTTTTCCAGATATTCAGTCATCTTATCCTCCCTGACTTATATGCTGTACCAGCGAATTTCGTTGGCAGCCAGATTAAGCTCAAAGCTGTCCTTATCGGTATAAACTGTGGTGCTCTGAGGCTCGTATGTATTGTTGACAACGCAGTACTTGCCGTTTTTAACAAAGGCGTGAACCTCAACGTTGTAGTTGGTGGAGAACCACTTGTTAAGCTCATCCTCGCTGTGGGCGCTCCACAGGATTGCACGGTAGAGAATTCTGCTGTTGCAGAAGGTGTAGGGCAGACCGGAAATATAAACGCCGCGGCCCTTGCCGTAGTCGTTTACTGCCATCTGAACTTCCTTGTCCTTCTGTGAAAGAATGGTGGCATTTTCCAGAGCGTAGATGCTCTTCTTGCCCTCCCCGAAATCAACAGGACCGGTGCAGTCGCGGAGAATGAAGTGGTCGGGTTTTTCTTCCCAGTTGTACTTGTCGTAGTTAAGGGTAAAGCCTGTCTCCTTTTCAACTCCCATAACAGAGCTGAGCTGGAGGTAGTGGCCCTGATACTGGTGGCCGCTGGGCTCGCCTACGCCGATAAAGCCGCCGCCTCTGCGGACAAAGCCTCTGACGGCTGCGGAAATTGCGGGGTCTTCCCACTCAGCGCCGCCGGTGTGGGCGGTATCACCGTCACCTACGTTAATGATAACATCAATATCATCCAGCATTGCAGGATTGTTTCTTATATCGTCGAAGCTTATGAAGCGCACGTCAAAGGGAGCGCCGGAGAGAGCCTCAATAATGCCTGCGTAGGAATAGTTCTGCTTCTGGTACAGTGCATGGTGAACCATGTGGCAGCCCCATGAACGCATCTTGCCCCAGCAGTTGAGGACAGCGACAGTCTTTACGCAGTAGGGAGTGGTGCCCTTGATGTTTGAATAAAGCTCTCTGAACTCGTTGCAGACGCTTTCAACATAGTCTATAAAATCAGGGAACTGGCAGGCAAGCTTAAGGTAGCCGCCGTAGCCTATTCTGTCAATGGGCTTGCGGAGAATTGCACGTCTTGCAGTAACCCAGTTCTGCTTTGCCTCCCAGACAGGGTTTCCGCCCTCGTGGAAGGTATCGGGGAAGAAGTAAGGCAGGAAGCGGCCCTCGGTGTATTTTACGCCGGGAATGTCGGAGATAAGGCGGAGAGTGCTGCCGTTACCCACAGAGCCGACAACTGCATCAAGGCCGATTTTCTTGAACTCGTCAAGGAAAGGCTCGGTGCCTATCCAGTGGTCGCCGAGGAACATCATGGCCTCCTTACCCATTTCGTGGGTAATGTCAACCATTTCCTTTGCAATCTTGGCAACTTCTCTCTGCTGGAACTTCTGGAAGTCCCTAAACTCCTTGGAGGGAACGCGGTACTGGTTATTGTAGTAGCCCTGGTCGATAATAAATTCAGGACGGAACTTGTAGCCCACTTCCTTCTCGAACTGCTCCAGAATATAGGGGCTGACGGATGCGGAATAGCCGTACCAGTCAACATACTTTTCTCTCTTAAGCTCATCGAACATAAGAGTAAACTGGTGGAAGAAGGTGGTGTAGCGGATAACGTTTACATAGGGGTGTTCCTCTATGAACTTTCTCAGCCTCTTCATGGTGAACTCATGGGTCTTAGGCTGACGGACATCAAAGGTAATCTGATGCTCAAAGTTTGTCCAGCCGTTGGTAACGGCGTTATACATGTGGACAGGGTCCCAGATAAGGTAGGCAAGGAAGCTTACGGTGTACTCGTGGTATGCCTCGGGCTGAGGAATAACAACACATCCGGTTTTTTCGTCATAGCTCCACTTGTCTGCATCCAGAGGTTCGCCCTTGCTTCTGTCCATGACTTCCCACCAGCGCTTAATGTCGTCGCGGGTATTTACCTGCATAAGCTCGGGGGAAATGCCCTTCATAAGGGGGATTTCCAGTGCAGCGCCCTCATCGGCGGTGTAGAAAGCGGTCATAATGTAGCACTGCTGCACCTCTTCGGGGTGTGCCTTTGCCCATTCGTTATCCTTGCGGGTTGTATAGTATGTAGAGTATACCTTTGCGCCTACATTGCGCAGCTCCTGAGGGAAGTCGGTGCCGTCGCAGTCGCGGATTGCATCTGCGCCCCAGCGCTTCATAATTTCCAGAGTTTCGGGAACCACGTCCATATCGGTGGGAATGGTTACTCTGCCTGTACGCATTTCTTCGTTCATATTATTCTCCTGTATTCTATTTTCTGTCTTCGTAAGGTCTGTTATAGATATAGAGGCTGAGCAGCAGAAGCAGTACGCCTCCAAGCATTATTCCCAGTCCCTTGAGTTCGCCTGTCATCTTCCATCCGGCAATAACAAACACCATGCCCAGAATGAAAGTAAGCGCTATGATAGTAACTCTAAGTGCAACATGTTCTTTCCAGAATTTCTGCATAATTCACACCTCAGCCTTTCAGTCCGCCCACAGTCATGCCCTGGGTCAGCTTCTTCTGGACACAGATGTACAGTATTATAGTAGGCAGCATGACCAGAACAAGACCTGCATACAGAGTACCGAATTCAGCCTTTGACTGCTGAGCCTGCATCAGGTTAAGTAGTCCGACGGGGAGAGTCTTGGTGCCCTTTACGGAGTTCATTAAGGTCATGGATATAATGTATTCGTTCCAGAATGAGAGGAAGTTAAAAAGGATAATAGTTATAATAGAGGGCTGAGCCATGGGGAAGATGATCTTTCTCATAGCTGTGCCGTAGCTTGCACCGTCTATGTAAGCCGCCTCCTCGAAATCGTGAGGAAGAGTGGCAAAGTAGCCGGAAAGCAGGTAAATGGTAAAGGGCAGAGCGGTGGAGGCGTAGACTACTGCAAGAACAAACAGGTTATTGAGCAGGAAGCCGTGGCCGATAACAGTCTTAAGCCACATGTCGCCGTCCTTTAACATAAGGAATATGGGAACTACTATGTAGTTTACGTTAATGAACAGTCCCGCCATAAAGCAGGTATTTAAAAACTTGCTGCCTCTGAACTTAAAGCGAGAAAGGCAGTAGGATGCGGGAAGAGCGATAATCAACAGCAATGCAAGAGCCATTACGGTGACAAGGGCAGAGTTTAACATATATTCGCCCATTCTTGCGCCCTGCCATGCGTTAACGAAGTTCTGCCAGTAGAAGCTGGCGGGCAGAGACCAGGGGTTTCCGTAGAACTCGGAGTTCTGCTTTACAGATGCCATAAATACCCATGCAACCGGCACGATTATTGTAACTGCCAGCAGGATAAGCATAAAGTATATAAAGAATTTAAACAGCTTTTCGCCGCCTTTGGATTTATGTGTCTGAGTCATTTTATGCACACCCTCCTTAGAATTCCAGCGGATCCCGCTTGGTGGCCCGGTTTACAAAGGCAGAAAGCAGGAAGGAGAAGAGGAATATAACCACACCGGCTGCCATTGCATATCCGTAAAGACCGGAGTCTTTCTGGTTATACATAAAGCTCAAACCTACATCCAACATTCCCTTTGCAACCATGGACTTTACGAACAGGAAGGCCATGTTAATGGTTGAAATGATGAAGAAGGTAAGAGTGGTGCGGATATTGGTCCAGATAAGGGGAATGGTGATCTGGAAAAACTGGGTAAATCTTCCGGCACCGTCAAGGCTTGCGCTCTCGTAAAGGCTGAGGGGCACGCTTGACATTGAGGCCATGTACATAACCATGTAGTAACCTATGGCCTGCCATACCATTGCAATAATAACGCTTACCACAACAAGAGGCTGATCCTTCCACAGTATCATAACTGTCTTTCCCGAAAGCATAGACAGTATGGAGTTCAGCATACCGTTTTCAGGCTTGTATATAGCGGAGAAGATACCGGCTATAACAACGATTGAAAGGATATTCGGGATGTAGAATATAATACGGAAGAAGTTCTGACCTTTGATTTTTTCCTTTGTGAGGATTGCTGCAAATACCAGAGCAAATGCAAAGGTAATTACTGTTACCACGACTATAAGCAGAATAGTATTCTGCATGGCTGTAATGAACTTGGGGTCGCTGAACAGGATTTTGAAGTTGTTAAAACCTACAAAAGTCTCCGTGGGAGAATATGCGCCTCTTTCAAAAAGAGACATTCTGAAAACGTTCAATGTGGGAATGATCATAAAAATGGTGAATAATATGACGGCCGGGGCAACGCACAGTGTTATAAAACGCCCCATTCCTTTTCGTGTTTCCACATTCTCAGCTCCTCTCTGAATTTTAATTTTACCTGAAGCGACTGCAATATATCGCGGTTCCGTTTTATCTTCGGAGCCGTCATATAATGCAGCCCCTGCCAAGCTTAACATCACATAAGAACAAGCGGGATGAGTAGGAAACTACTCATCCCGCCTACTGTCGGTTTGGTGGTTTACAGATATTACTGGATGTTTGCCAGCATCTGAGTGCTTGCTTCCTTAATGCCGTTTACCCATTCCTCAACGGTAACATTACCGCTTACGAGGCCGTTAACGGGATCGAGGAATACTTCGCGAACGCTGCCCAGACCGGCAACTGCCTTATAGGAGGCAAAGCCGCCCATTGCGGGCTTAACGCCGCTGTCGTAAATAGCAAGGAACTCCTTCTTCTCGGGATCTGCAACGGTGTCAGCAGCGCCGGTGATAGGCTGAACTGCGCCGCCCTTTGCGAAGATCTCCTGAGCCTTATCGCTGTACAGGAATGCGATGAACTGCTTTGCAGCGTCAACGTTCTCTGCACCTGCGGGAATCCAGGACTGCTGGAACCAGCAGAAGCTGTAACGGTCTCCGCCTTCCTTAACTGCGGGGATACCGGTCATGCCCCACTTGAAGCCGTCGGCTCTGGGGGAGTCTGCCATCTCGCCTGCAATCCAGCTGCCGTTGGGCATGAACAGAGCTTTGTTGTCGAGAATCAGCTGCTGGTTCTGCTTGAAGTCCTGATCGTTAGCCTGTGCGGGAGTTACGGGGTTGGTGTAAGTAGCAAGCTTTGCAATAATGTCAAAGCAGGTCTGTGCCTCGGGAGTATCCCAGATGCCCTCTTCGTAGTGGGTAGCCTTGTCGAAGAACTCGGGGCCGCCGACAGCGTACATCAGAGAGTACAGGAATGCGTCAAAGTAACCGGTGGTGGGGTAGGTGAAGAGTGCGATGCCCTCTTCCTTAGCCTTGTCGCCAAGCTCCCACATCTCATCCCAAGTGGTGGGAACTTCCCATCCCTTTTCCTCAAAGAGGCCGGCGTTGTAGAACAGACCGCAGGGATCGTAGAACATAGGAGCAAGATAGGTCTTGCCATCGGAGTAGGGGTTGGTGAGAGAGGTGTCAAGGAAGCCGTCGGAAATCTTCTCGGAAACCTTAACGTCCTCGCCGGGAACGGTCATCTCCATAACGTCGCTCAGGTCGGTAAGGAGATTGTCCTTAATGAACTGCTCGGTGAGAGCTGCGGGACGACCCACAGGCAGGTAAACAACGTCGGGGTACTCGCCGCCCTGCATGGAAGGTCCGATAACGTCCTCAAGGTTTTTATCCTCGATAAGCTCGACCTTGTTGCCGGTTGCAGCCTCGAATGCTGCGGCAATCTCGGCCCACATCTCGGGGTAATTGTCGGTAAATGCAGTGGAAACAGCTGCTACCTGAATGGTAACGCCTTCTGCGGGAGCCTCAGCAGGTGCCTCAGCGGGAGCCTCGGCTGCATCATTTGCGGGCTGCTCGGGAGCTTTGCTCTCGCCGCAGGCGGCCAGAGCAAATACCATGCTCAGCGCAAGTAAAAGTGCAAGAAACTTTTTCATTAGTTTTTCCTCCATTTAGATTTTTGTTTAGTTTTGACTTTTGGTTGGTTACTAACTCAACAAACTATATGCTAAGTATACCTTAAACTGAAAAAACGGCAATCTCAATGTTGCTGTTTTATTTATACATATTGCTTGTGATTTTATTTTTGTAGGTTTAAATAAAATCGAATTATTTTTTTGTGCATTTCATACAAGGTATACAAATCCATATGTTACCATAAAAAGGAAAAAGCGCAATAAAACTCAGTTTTTGTGAGTTTATTGTCCTTGTAAATGAAGATAAGACGCTATATAATCAGTCATGACAAAATAGATTGAATTATCCGTAAAATCTGGCAATAATTATAAAGTGGTGAATACTATGAGTGAAAACCGTTATGATTTAATATCACAGGCAAGCATTGACGCAAGAGTTTCCGCAAAGCTTCTTTATGTCAGCACGGCCAAATACGGCGGAGACTGGAACAGCGTTCCCCATACCCACGCCTGTGCAGAAATGTTTTATGTTGTGGGCGGAAAAGGACAGTTCCGTATAGAAGATAAGCTGTACCCTGTTGAAGAAAACGACCTTATAATAGTTAACCCACATGTTCGTCACACCGAAACAAGTCTTGACGCAAAGCCCCTTGAATATATAGTTCTCGGCGTTGACGGTCTTGAGCTTATGGTAAATGAGGAGGAAAACAAGCCCTTTGCCATAATAAGCTTCAAATCCTCCGGTTCAGATATTCAGTTCTTTTTAACCAGTATGTTAAGAGAATTGGAAGCAAAAGCCCCGGGTTACGAAACTATTTGTCAGGATTTGCTGGACATTCTGGTTATCCGCCTTATGCGCGGTTCTGATTTTTCCGCCCGTCTTGTGCCCAGCACAGCACAGGTCAGCAAGGAGGGTGCTGCTGTACACCGTTACATTGAAAGCCACTTCAAGGAGAACGTAAGCCTTGATGATCTGGCGGAAGTTGCCCACCTGAATAAATACCATATGACCCACCTTTTCACCAGAGATTACGGCATATCCCCAATTAAATTCCTGCTCAGTCTCCGGATTAAGGAAAGCTGCTACCTGCTCCGCACAACTGACCACCCGCTGTCCCAGATTGCCAGAATTACCGGTTTTTCCTCTCCCAGTTATTTCTCCCAGAGTTTCCGCAAGGCCGAGGGTATAAGCCCCACAGACTACCGGGCAAAATATCAGCTCTCAAAAAAGCAGGATACTGAGAACGAAGAAGAAAAGCAAAGTTCTTTTTCACCGCAGGAAATATAAAGAAGCTTTATATCGGCAGCTGGTTAAGTTTTACTGTATTCGCCGCAAGAACTATAAAGTCTCCTATAACAAAGTCAAAATTAAACTCCCCATTGTCCGCAGGACAGTGGGGAGTATTTTTTATTCACTTATAAGGATATTTACATCGCTTTCACCGAAAATTTCAATGCCGTTTTTCTTTAAAAGCTCCGATGTGACACCGTCACCGGCAATAAGAGTGTGGCTGAATGTGCCGTCATAAATTTTTCCGCTGCCGCATGAGGGGCTTTTTTCCTTGAAAAGAGCTTTTTTGCAGCCGTGTCTGCGGGCAATCAGAAGGGCGTGCTCCGCTCCCCTTTGGTATTCTGCCGTCACATCAACGGAAATTTTGTTTATAACCCTGCTCCCCTGCCGCTCGCTTGGCTCTCTTGGTATAGGGAGGCCGCCGGAGGTTTCGGGGCAGACGGGAATGAGCCTGTATTTTTTTCTCAGGGCTTTAAGTACATCTTCCGGCAGAGTATTGGTGCCGCCGTTATATTTGCACATGTTGCCCAGCAGGCAGGCACTTACAAGGAGATTTTCCATTTTATCGCCTCATATTCAGTCCCAGCACAGCGCCGCACACGCCGCCGATTATATGGGTAAGCTGAGAAATATTATCCTTCATAAGAATACCGTTTATCATTTCGCCGCCCAGATACAGAACTAGCACCAGCACCAGAGTAATGGGGATGCAGCCGTCCTTCATGCCTGAAAGAGAGGACATCACAATCATCATAAATACTATGCCAGAGGCACCCAGAAGAGCAGTTCCGGGGAAGAAAAGCCACTGGACAAGGCCGGAAACCAGCGCTGTCAGGAAAATTGCCAGAAAAAGATTTCTGGTACCGTACTTTTCTTCAAGTGGAGGCCCTACCACCAGAATCATCATCATGTTTCCTATGTAGTGGGCGTAATCTGCATGACCCAGAACGTGAAGCACAAATCTGGGATAAGTAAACGGGTCTGTCAGCGGGGCGCGGTAAACGGAAAAGAGGGTCTGCGTTGTCCAGCCGGAGGATGCAAAATCCAGAAACAGTACAACCAGAGACGTAAGTGCAAAGGTCAATATAAGAGGAGAATTATACTGAAACTTTATAACTCTCTTCTTCACAGTTCTTCTCCAAGCTCGGAAAGGGCTTTTTCGTAGTAGCTTTTTGTTCTGTCGTCAAAGCATACCATACGAACGCGCTCTATTTCTTTGTGCTCTTTGAGATAATCATAAATTACCGACATTGCAATTACAGAAGCCTTTTCCAGAGGGAAATGATAAACTCCTGTGCTTATTGAGGGGAAATCCACAGTTCTGCAGCCGTGCTTTGAAGCAAGGCGCAGGCAGGACTCATAGCAGGAGGCCAGAAGTTCAATTTCCTTTTTCTGACCGCCCCGCCAAATGGGGCCGGGGGTGTGGATAACGTATTTTGCAGGAAGATTATAGCCCTTGGTAAGCTTTGCGTCGCCGGTTTTGCAGCCGTTAAGCTTGCGGCACTCGTTTAAAAGCTCAGGGCCGGCGGCTCTGTGAATTGCACCGTCCACACCGCCGCCCCCTAAAAGGGAGCAGTTGGCGGCGTTTACGATTGCGTCAACTTCCTGTTTTGTGATGTCGC
The DNA here is from genome assembly GCA_020025715.1 of Oscillospiraceae bacterium. Classification (GTDB taxonomy): domain Bacteria; phylum Bacillota; class Clostridia; order Oscillospirales; family Oscillospiraceae; genus Limivicinus. The sequence continues at coordinate 29,225 of JAHHRQ010000003.1, forward strand.
CTTTTATTACCTGAATTCTTCCGCTCATGGAATTCACTCCTTAAAAACTTACAGTAACTCCCTTATCGTCGGCGGAAAGCATAATGGTTTTAACCTTTTCTCCCCGGTTTTCGATAAGCTTCTGAGCCACCTGATCCTCAATCTCTTTCTGGATAAGGCGGCGGAGATTTCTGGCTCCGTAGTTGACGGAATAGCCTTTCTTCACAAGATAATCGGTGAGCTTTTCATCCCAGCTCATCTCAATATCTTTTTCTTTCAGCAGGTCTTTAACCTCTCCCAGCATAAGGCCGGCGATTGCGCGGAAGTTATCCTCGCTGAGCTGGTTGAAGCAGATTACTTCATCCACTCTGTTTATAAATTCCGGTCTGAGGAATTCGTTGAGAGCTTTCATTGCTCTCTCGCGGCTCATGTCACTGAGAGAACCGCCGAAGCCTACGCTGCCGGTCTTATTGCCGGAGCCGGCGTTGGTGGTCATAATTATAATGGTATTTTCAAAGTTTACGGTTCTGCCCTGAGCGTCGGTAATTCTGCCGTCGTCCAGAATCTGAAGCAGAATGTTCATAACATCGGGGTGAGCCTTTTCAATCTCATCGAAGAGCACCACGGAATAAGGTCTGCGGCGAATTTTTTCGGTGAGCTGGCCTGCCTCGTCATAGCCCACATATCCCGGAGGTGAACCGATAATGCGGGAGACAGAGAACTTCTCCATAAACTCGGACATGTCAAGTCTGATGAGAGACTCGGGAGAATTGAACATATCCTCTGCAAGGCGCTTTACAAGCTCGGTTTTACCAACGCCTGTGCCGCCTACGAATATAAAGCTTACAGGCTTGCGCTTAACCTTGAGACCTACGCGGCTGCGCTTAATTGCAGCGCACACTGCATCAACAGCCTCATCCTGACCCACAATGTGCTTTTTAAGTCTCTGGTCAAGATTTGCAAGTCTCTCCAGCTCATCTTCCTTAATGCTGGAAGCGGGGATTTTAGTCCAAAGCTCAATTATTCTTGCAAGGTTATCAACGCTGAGCTCGGGTCTGCCAACAGATTTAAGCTGTTCAAGCTCACTCTGGAGCTGAAGCTCACGGCTGCGCAGCTCTGCAATTCTGGCGTAGCGCTTATCCATAAGCTCCTGATTGCCCTCTTCCTCCTTGGACATATCCTCAGAGGTGAGCGCGTCCCGCTCAAAGCGGATGTTTTCAAGGTCACGCTCAACAAGCATACGTCTGTTTATGGTTTCGTCCTTCAGATTAAGGTCGGAGCATGCCTCGTCTATAAGGTCAATAGCCTTATCAGGCAGGAAACGGTCGGTAATATAGCGCTCACTCATTAAAACTGCCTGACGGCACATTTCATCGGAAATGGAAACGCCGTGGTAGTCCTCATAGTAGTGGGAAATGCCTCTTATGATCTTGATGCTGTCCTCAATGGAGGGTTCATTTACGGTAACAGGCTGGAAGCGGCGCTCAAGTGCCGTATCCTTTTCTATGTGCTTTCTGTACTCAGTAAATGTAGTAGCGCCTATGACCTGAATTTCGCCTCTGGAAAGTGCAGGCTTAAGAATGTTTGCAGCGTTCATGCTGCCCTCGGCATCACCTGCGCCCACAATGTTGTGAACCTCATCAATAACCAGAATTATATTTCCGTGGCTCTTGATTTCCTCAATAAGTCCCTTCATGCGGCTCTCAAACTGGCCTCTGAACTGGGTTCCCGCCACAAGAGCGGTAAGGTCAAGGAGAAATACTCTCTTGTCCTGAAGCTTATAGGGAACGTTGCCAATGGCAATACGCTGTGCAAGACCCTCGGCAATGGCGGTTTTACCGACGCCGGGTTCACCGATAAGACAGGGGTTATTCTTCTGGCGGCGGTTGAGAATCTGGATAACACGCTCCAGCTCCTCTTCCCTGCCGATCATGGTGTCAAGCTTTCCCTGCTCTGCTCTCTCGCTGAGATCAATGCAGTAGCTGTCCAGAAATTTTCTCTTCTTGTTTCTGGGGTTGTCTTTGTTTTCCTGCTTGGGAGCAGAATTTTCTCCGCCTGCAGGTTCAGGTTTGCTCTGATCCTTGGGGCCGCCGAAAAGTCTGTTGAGGAAGGGGAAGGTGGCGGTTTTGCCGTCGTCCTCTTCATCGCCGTCCATGTCGGGGGCTTCAAGTCCCATAAGCTCTTCTGCGCCGTTGAGAGCGTTCATCATCTCACCGGAAATGCTGTCCAGATCATCGTCTGAAATTCCCATCTTATCTATAAGATCGTCAACCGGTTTTATATGGAGCTCACGGGCACACTTCAAGCAGAGTCCTTCATTTTTGGTGACTCCGTTTTCAATTTTTGTGATAAACAAAACTGCTACGTTTTTTCCGCAGCGTGAACACATCTGTGCTTGCATAAATACCTCCCGGTGTAAATTTGGCCGGGAATTCCCCGGCCGGAAGGACAAACCGTCCTAAAAATATATTAAGTTCAGATAAGGCCCTTTGTAACGAAATCCAAAGCCATAAAGAACTTTGCAATCCCGGCGCTCTCCAGAGTTTCAGGGCCGATTATGATACCCATGAAGCTCAGAAGCCAGCAGAACAGGGTGCAGTATAAATAACCCTTTGCAAAACCCAGAATACCGCCGCCGACATAGTCAAGCATAGGCATCTTGGAGAATTTAAAGCTGAAGTTTCCGATGTTGGTTACAGCTACAATCAGTATCAGTATCAGCAGGAACGCAAGAATAAGTCCTCCAACATAGCTTATGATGTCACAGAGCACATTGATAACGGACTCCGTCATATCCTCGCCGGTTTTTTCCGCATGGGTAACGGATCTTTCGGCAACCCGCTCGGCAAGATCATCGCTGAATCCCAGACTCTTTGCACACTGGAAAGCGTAATCATATCTGAGAGAACCGTCCTGAGCCAGTATATCCTCCAGAGACAGTTCGCTGTTGCCGTAGCCCATTTCCTCAAGAGCTGCATCTCTGGTTTTCTGGGAATCTATATAACCGTCTACAAAAGGTTCGAGTACGGGAATGACCTGATTTGCGTACTTTTCGGAAAGGAGACTTCCGCCGTAGAGAGCTATGATTATAGCCAGAATTCCCACAATTCCGCTGATAAAGCCTTTCTTGCAGCCTCGCCATATACACATGGCTGCTATCAGTATTAAAATTATATTGATAAAGAGTTTCATATACGATCTCGTCCTTTATATGTATTCTTTACGGTTGCGCCGCAAATCTTTTTCGGGCTTAAAGAATATTGTAGCATATAATTGTGAATAAATATATGCTTTGCATCCTTTATTATTTTAAAAACATCTGTCCCACAGGCTCATCATACCACACTCTGTTTAGATAAAGCCCCTGCGGCGGCATTGTGGGGCCGGTAAGCCGTCTGTCCCCGATTTCCAGAAGCTCGGGAATATCCTCCGGCCGGAGCTTTCCGTAGGAGGCATAGACCAGAGTGCCCACTATTGCACGGCACATGTTATAAAGAAAACCGTCGGCGCAGATTGAGACAGTAATAATGTCCCCCTCTTTTTCCGCATTGCACCAGTATATTGTGCGTACGGTGGTTTTCGTTTCTGTGCCCAGACTGCGGACAGCCTTAAAATCATGAGTACCCTCAAAGCTTTTTGCAGCTGCCTTCATCTGCTCCATATCCAGTCTCTGAGGATAGAAGCAAACCCGCTTATCCAGAAACGGGTCTCTGATGGGGCTGTTTAATATTTTGTAGATATATTCTTTTTTTATGCAGGAGCCTATTGCGTTAAAATCTTCCGGTGCTTCCACCGCCTCCACAACTGCAATGTCACCCGGAAGCCGGGTATTAACTGCAAGGGGAAAACGGTCTATTGGAATTCTGCAATCTGTTTTAAAGTTTGCGCAGTAGCGCAGAGCATGAACTCCCGCATCGGTTCTGCCGCAGCCGGTGAGCTTCACCTCATGGCCGCAGACTTTTGCAAGAGCTTCTTCCATAGTCTGAGCTACGGTAATTTCGTTTTTCTGCACCTGCCAGCCGTGATAACGGCTGCCGTCATATTTTAAACGCAGGGCTATATTTCTTGTTGCCATAAATTATAATCCAAATTTCTTTAAAACTATAACCACAATAAGGAAAATGATTCCGATTGCAAGGGCAATCCAGTCTTTGCGACCCATTACAAGCTTTTTCATTCTTGTTCTGCCCTCTCCGCCGTGGTAGCAGCGGCTTTCCATAGCCGTTGCCAGTTCTTCCGCTCTTCTGAAAGCGGATACGAACAGAGGCACCAGTATAGGCAGCATGGCCTTTGCACGATTTATGATATTGCCTGTTTCAAAGTCCGCACCTCTTGCTTTCTGAGCGGACATGATTTTGTCTGTCTCCTCAATAAGGGTGGGAATGAAGCGAAGTGCCATGCTCATCATTATTGTCATCTCGTGCACAGGCACTTTGATTTTTTTAAGCGGATTTAAAAGTATCTCCAGTCCGTCGGTAAGAGACATAGGGCTTGTGGTATAGGTGAGCAGGAATGTGCCCATAACAAGCAGAGCAATACGAAGTATCATCTTTGCCGCTCTGTCTATGCCTTCCCATGTGATAGGCCAGCCGGGGATAACAGGCGTACCGGTGGTGTAGAAAATATTGAGAATACCGGTAAGCACTATGATAAAAATCATAGGCTTCATGCCCTTAAACATATTGCGGAATTTGATTTTTGAAAGGCGCATGGCGGTAATGGTGCATACTGTAACAACGCCGTAGCCAATCCAGCTCTTTGCCTGAAAGAGCATTACGATATAAAGCACCACCAGAATGATTTTGGTTCTGGGGTCAAGCTTGTGTATGGGGGTATCTCCGGGGAAGTACTGGCCCAAGGTTATATCTTTCAGCATTTTCCGTCCCCCCTGAGTTTCAGAACTGCGTCTTTCAGCTGTTCATGGGTGTAAATGGAGCCGGGAATATCAAGGCCTCTTTTTCTCAGCTCCATTGCAATGGCAGTGGGGCGTGGAACGGAAAGGCCGATTTCAATAAGCTCCTCGGGGCGGGAGAACACTTCCTGGGGTGTACCGTCCATTTTAACGGTGCCGTGGTCAAACACAAGTATTCTCTGTGCAAATTCCGCCGCGTCATCCATATTATGGCTGACAACGATAACGGTGGCGCCGGTCATCTCCCGGTAGCGCTTAATATTATCCATTATCTGCCTGCATCCCGCAGGGTCAAGACCGGCGGTAGGCTCATCCAGAATAAGGACGCCGGGGCGCATGGCGATAACGCCGGCAATGGCAATTCTGCGCTTCTGGCCGCCGGAGAGTTCAAGGGGAGATTTCTGGAGCAGATCATCGGTGACACCGGTAAAATCCGCCGCCTCTCTAACCCGCTCGTCCACTTCCTTTTCGCTCAGGCCCATGTTCTTGGGGCCGAAGGCAATATCGGCGTAAACAGTTTCCTCAAAAAGCTGATACTCCGGATACTGGAAAACAAGGCTCACCTGCCATTTGACATCACGTCTTGACTGCTTGCTCTCGTTTATATCCTTGCCGTCCACATACACCTTGCCTGAGGTAGGCTCCAGCAGCGCATTAAGGTGCTGGATAAAGGTGGACTTACCGGAGCCGGTGTGGCCTATAAGACCCACAAACTGGCCGTGGGGTATTACAAGGTTTATATTCTCTATTGCTGTTTTTTCAAACGGAGTATCCATGCCGTAAGTATGGCATAAATTCTCCACTCTGATTTCTGACATTCTTTATCCTCTTAAATCTTCTTAACTGCTTTTTCAATAGCGTCTGCACAGGATTCCACATCCAGTGCGTCAAGGGGCAGAGACATTCCCTCTTTATTAAGCTCATACATAAGCTTTGTAGTCTCGGGCACATCAAGGCCCTCGCTCTTCATAAGCTCAACCTGGGAAAATACCTCGCCCGGTTTACCGTCTGCAATAACAAGGCCGTTTGACATTACAACCAGTCTGTCGGCATTGATGCACTCATCCATGTGGTGAGTAATGAGAATAACCGTCATGCCGTGCTCACGGCAAAGGCGGGTAATGCTCTCGATTACCTCACGTCTGCCCTGAGGGTCAAGCATGGCAGTAGGCTCATCCAGAACGATAATTTCCGGCTCCATTGCCATAACTCCGGCGATTGCAACTCTTTGCTTCTGTCCGCCGGAAAGAAGGTGGGGGGCGTGCATTCTGTATTCATACATTCCCACCTGCTTTAAGGCTCTGTCAACTCTCTGTCTTATCTCCTCAGTGGGAACACCCAGATTTTCCGGTGCGAAAGCCACATCGTCTTCAACAACGTTTGCAACTATCTGGTTGTCCGGGTTCTGAAAAACCATTCCCACAGAGCGTCTTATATCAAGAAGTCTGTCCTCATCGGCACTGTCTATGCCTTTAACAAGAACCTTTCCCTCGGTAGGGGTAAGGATTGCGTTCATATGCTTTGCAAGGGTGGATTTTCCGGAACCGTTATGGCCCAGCACCGCCACAAAGCTGCCCTTTTCTATATCAAGGTTTATCCCTTTGAGAGTTTCGGTTTCATCATCGGGATAGGTGTAGTGCACATCTTTAAAGCTAATAACCGAATTCAAATCAAATTCCTCTCTCAGTGCTCCCAGCGGCAGGTTGCACCGCAGGGCAGATACAATCCGCTGTCCGTTACGGGCAGAGCCAGCTCCTGACTGTCAGAACGGCCGCCGAATTTTTTAGTAAATATGCTCTCTGCCACATAGGAAAGGACAGAGGGAGAAAGGCCGGTGGTGTAGGAGTTTATAATCACGAATAAGGGATTATCCGACAGCACATCGGCGCACAGAGACACGAAGGGCCACAGGTTCTGCTCCAGCTTCCATATCTCTCCGCCTGGACCTCTGCCGTAGGAGGGCGGGTCCATAATGATGGCGTCATACTTGTGTCCTCTGCGGATTTCTCTTTCCACAAACTTGGCGCAGTCATCCACTATCCAGCGGATAGGCGCATCGGAAAGGCCGGAAGAAGCGGCGTTTTCCTTGCCCCAGCTGACCATGCCCTTTGCAGCGTCAACATGGCACACACTGGCGCCTGCCTTTGCACATGCAACGGTAGCACCGCCTGTATATGCAAAAAGGTTCAGAACGCTTATATGCCGTCCCGCATTTCTTATTTTATCCATAGCCCAGTCCCAGTTGGCGGCCTGTTCGGGGAAAATTCCGGTATGCTTAAAGTTCATGGGTTTAACATTGAAGGTAAGCTCTCCGTAATGAATCTGCCAGTTCTGAGGCAGTTTTCCCTTGTCCCAGCTTCCGCCGCCGCTTTTGGAACGGCTGTACTCAGCGTCGCGCCGATACCATAATTTATTTTTTCTGGGAGTATCCCATATTGCCTGAGGGTCCGGACGAACCAGATAATAGTCTCCCCAGCGCTCTAATTTTTCACCCTTTGAGCAGTCAATAAGCTCAAAATCCTGCCATTTATCTGCAAGCCACATAATCTATTCACCAATTTCTTTACATATTGAGACATAATATTTTAACATCAAAAGCCCCTCAGGTCAACATAAAACCCATGCTGGAAACAAAAAATCCCCTTGAATTTCCTGCATTTTGTGGAAATTCAAGGGGCGTTTCACGCTCAGTGAGCGTTATAGTAATAAATTGCGGTGCTGTCGGTAAGTACGGTGTCACAGCGGCCTGAAAAAAGGTAGCTGAAACACTCGGTTGTACCGCCGGCAAGTCTTGTTATCTGACCCATGCGGTTTGCCAGCTTTTCATCGGTGCCGAGGGCTTCAAGTGCCTCAGGGGTGGAGGGCATAACCATTTTTTTGTTGGAGAGCATAAGTCTGTTCCATATCATGCTTCCGTCTCTGGAGGCTATAACAATATCGTTATGGACATAAGGGCCGTACTGGAGAATTCTGCCCTTATCAATATCCGTCTGATCGAGGGCAATGCCGCCCCATGCACAGTCGATATTGCCGGAGGACAGCTCAACATACACATCCTCTTTTTCTATGGGCTGAATTTTAAGGTTCCAGCCAAGGCGCTCACATACCGCCATTGCAAACTCCACATCATGGCCCCAGTATTCCCCGTTTGCCACATAGGCCATAGGGAAAGAGTTTATATCAACGCCTATTATAAAGTCTCTGGGCTCGGGCATACCCACTTTTTCCAGAGCCTTTGCATTCTTTTTAAAGGTCACTATCTTTTCACCGAACCATTTGGATGAAAGCTCAGCCACCTTGCCCTCTGCCGCCAGAGTCTCAATGGCAGCAATGATATAGGTTGCAGTAGGGTCTCCGGTTCTGAAAGCAAGGGAATAATCCTGCTCCACCAGAGTCTGCACCACTTTCACCCCGTATGAACCGCCTCCTCCGCAGCCTGCGGCACCAAGACAGATACATACTGCAAGTAATATACACAACACTTTTTTCATACTATCCCACCAGTTTTATATTTTCTCTCAATGTCTCGGCGTATACTTTCCCTTTGAGACCTTCTTTTCCGCTTTCTTCTTTGCGGGTACTTTTTCAGTTTTCGCAGCTTCATGTTTTTTTACGGGTCTGACGGGTTCGGGAGCCTCAAACTGCTGTTCTTCCTCATCCCACGGCTCTCTTTCGTCCCACTGCTCCGCCTCGTCATTTTGAGCACTCCGCTTATTTTTCTTAGGCTTTTTAACGGCAGACACCACAAGCAGTACAACAGCCGCCGCTGCGATTACGCCGATAACCACAACTGCTTTCTTTACGAACGCATCTCTCTTGGCCTCTTTTTCTTTCTGAAGCTCAGCCTGCTTTATGCGCTCCTGTTCTTCCTGAGCCTTACGCTCTTCCTCTTCCTGCTGCTCTCTTTCTATTCTCTCCTGCTCCTCCTGAGCTTTTTTCTCTTCTTCCAGACGGAGCTGCTCTTTCTCTGCCTTTTCTTTCTCAAAGGCTTCAAGCTTTGCATCCAGAGACAGGGTGTATTCCTCAAAAATAGGCGCAAAACCGGCGATTACATCGTCGTTAAGACCCATATTCTCGGTCATAACGGTGAGAATAAAGGGATTGGGAGTATAGATAATTCCGGCAGTATGGCTGAAAGCTTTATTGCTCTTATCAACCAGTGCGCCGTATTTCTGGGCGATTTCATATTTATCCCCCAGAGTTCTGTTAAAATAGGTATCGGGCTGAGCCTGTTTAAGGCACTCTATAACATGAGGAAAACGCTCATTTTCAAAATAAAGTGTCTCCATAACGTCTGTCATAAAGCGGGCGTTAAAGTAGCTGTAATCATAGAAATTATCCACATATTCCTCTTTGGGCATATCTGAATATCTCTGGTACAGCTCGCGGCACTTTCTGTTTCCCTCCGATGTCTCGTAGGGCACATCGGCTATGTAGTTCATGGTGAGGTGACCGTAGTCGTTGTTTGAATAAACCAGAACCAGCTTTTCAAGCTCGGAAAGCTTCATGCCTCTTATATCGGAGTCCTGAGTCAGCTTGCCCTCATGCTCCCCCTCTGCCATAATCATAAAAAGGGGCACTTTATACATGCTGGCGCTGTAATACCACTTATCCTTATTATAGTACCATGTGTCTCCGGTAGGGGTATAGCAGTAGCCTATGCTGATGTTTTCAGGATTATAGTTTTTGGAGGCAATATAGTCCTCCAGCTTCTGGCGAAGCTCCTCATCATCTATAATGCTCTCCTGCTCTTCCGGTGCAGGCTCTTCGGCAGGCTTTTCCTGCTTTTCTTCCTCCACCGTGCTTTCCTCTTCCGCCTTGGCTTCCTCTGCAAAAGCGGTGGTAAGAGGGAGAACCATAAGCATACACAGCAGCAGACATATCGAAGTTTTAAACAGCTTTGAAACTTGTTTCACATTATTTCTCCCATATCTATATTTCTTTGTAAGAATACAGAATATTTCAAACTAAATCAAGTGATTTACCGGTAATTTCTCTTATTTGTTATAAAATCTCAATTTCGCCGCCCTGTCTTTTTATAGAGCTGCCGAAGAAGCAGCGGGCAGCCTCTATAAGATATGCAGTATCTTCTGCGCCGGCAGTCTCGTAAGCTGAGTGCATTGCAAGCTGAGGCAGGCCCACATCAACAGTATCAATGGACACATGAGCGGAGCTTATATTGCCAAGCGTTGAACCGCCGGGCATGTCCGCTCTGTTGGTGTAGCTCTGCACGGGAACGCCTGCCTTTTTGCAGATTTCGCTGAAAACGGCGGCGGAAACTGCGTCGGTAGTGTATTTCTGGTTTGCGTTGTGCTTAATAACTACGCCCTTATTCATTGCAGGTCTGTCGTTTCTGTCTGCAAATTCGGGGTGGTTGGGATGAACTGCATGGGCGTTATCGGCAGAGACCATAAAGCTCTGGTTTAAAGCACGGAGATAAGCGCTTCTGTCCATAGAGAACTGTTCGCATACGCGGCTTAAAACGTCCTCAAGGAAGGTGGAGTCTGCGCCCTGCTTTGTGCCGCTGCCTACTTCCTCATTATCGAAAATGCACACAACAGGTGCGCTCTTGCCCTCATCGGCCATTAAAAAGCCCTGTAAGCAGGAGAATGCGCACTGCAAGTCGTCAAGTCTGGGGGCGGAGATATACTCATTGTTTGCACCCCACTGGGTTCCTCTTGCACGGCAGTAGGTAAAGAGGTCATAGGAAATTACATTTTCCTTATCTGTGCCTGCGGCCTGAGCAACGGTTTCCTCAAAGCTGTTTTTGCCCTCGGCACTTGAAAACAGAGGCAGCATGTCAATATTGGCGTTGTAGCTCTTGCCGTCATTTGCGCTTCTGTCCATGTGAATTGCAACATTGGGTATCATAACAAGGTCTCTGTCAATGTTAATAAGCTTGGAGCTGAGCTTTCCGTCCTGCTTAACTAAAACTCTGCCTGCAAGGGAGAGGGGTCTGTCAAGCCAGCTGGAGCAGATCATGCCTCCGTAGCGCTCGCAGTTTAACTGTATATACTCCCCTGCTGACTTAACGGCAGGATTGGACTTAATTTTAAAGCTGGGAGAATCGCCGTGAGCTGCCATTATCATAAAGCCTGTGAAAGCATTTTCGGGCACTCTGAAAGCAATGATGGAAGAACCGTTTCTGCGGGCAAAATATTTTCCGCCCCGGCAGAGGTTCCAGCCTTCGCCCTCAAAAAGCTCGGTATAGCCCTCCGCTTTAAGAATCTCAGCTGCATTTTCGGCAGTATGCCATGCAGTAGGGCTTTTTTCTATAAAATCGAACAATTCTTCGTTTATATTTTTATTCATAATGTTTAACCTCTTCTTTAAAATCACAATAAATTTATTATAACACAGCTTTTACACGATTGCAAAAGAAGAGACAATATAGTATAGTTATACTAATCTAATTTAACCATGGAGGTATAGATATGAAAGTAAGCGAACTTCCCTACAAGCGCGTAAGTCTGGAAGAGCTGGCCTCTACCATGACCGATGTTATCGACAGAATTAAAAACGCAGAAAACGTTGAGCAGATTCTTGCCGCCAGAGAGGACTACTTAAAGCTTTATCTGGAATTTTACACCAATTACTCTCTCGCCTATATGCGTTATACCATAAACACTGTGGACGAATTTTATGTGGGTGAAAATGACTATTATGATGAGATAATGCCCGCCGTACAGAACTACATGGTTCAGTACGCCTCTGCCCTTCTGGATTCTCCCTTCCGCGCAGAGCTGGAAAAGGAGCTGAGCCCTGTGCTCTTTAAATCCATGGAGGCTCAGAGAAAGTCCATGGCTCCCAACGTAGTTGAGGATATGGTTGAGGAAAACAAGCTTGTCTCCGAATATTCCAAGCTCATGGCAGGCATGGAATTTGAGTTCAGAGGTGAGAAACTCCCCCGCCCCATGCTGGCAAAATACTACAAGTCCGACGACAGAGAAACCCGCAAGGAGGCTATGGAGGTTCTGGGCAGAACTCTCATGGCAAACCGTGAGGCTCTGGACGATATTTACGACAAGCTGGTTCACGTCCGCACCCGCATAGCTCAGAAAATGGGCTACAAGAACTTTGTTGAGCTGGGCTACTACCGTATGGGCAGACTGTGCTACGACCAGAAGGATGTGGAAAACTTCCGCAAGAACGTAGTTGAGGACATCGTTCCCGTAGTTGCCCGCCTGCGCACCGAAAACGCAAAGCGCATGGGTATTGACAAGTTCATGTTCTATGATAACGAGGTTCTGGTTCCCGGCGGTGATCCCGTTCCCTGCGACAAGGAGCATATCTTCTCTGCCGCAAGAGAAATGTATCACGCAATGGGTAAGGAGACCGGCGACTTTATCGACATGATGATTGATAACGACGCTTTCGACGTTGACTCCAGAAAGAACAAGTGGGGCGGCGGCTACTGCACCGAATTCCCCAAATATAAGCAGCCCTTCATCCTCGCAAACTTTAACGGCACCTCCGGTGACGTTGACGTTGTTACCCACGAGGCAGGCCACGCACTTAACGCCTACCTTATAAGCGACAACCGCTTCGCTCTGGAGCTTCAGTGCGGCGGCATGGAGACTGCCGAAACCCACTCCATGAGCATGGAATTCTTTGCATGGCCCTACATGGACAAGTTCTTCGGTGAAGACGCTCCCAAGTACCGCTACATGCACGCTCTGGATGCTCTGTCCTTCATCCCCTACGGCAGCATGGTTGACGAGTTCCAGCACATTGTCTACGAAAATCCCGACATGACCCCCGCCGAGAGAAACAAGGCATGGGCAGAGCTTGAAAAGAAGTTCAGACCCCACATCAGCTTTGAGGGTATGCCTTATCTGGAAGAGGGCACACGCTGGCAGTACCAGATGCACATTTATGAAAGCCCCTTCTACTACATTGACTACTGCCTCGCTCAGACTGCAGCATTTAACTTCCTGCTTGCATCTCAGGACAACTACGATGATGCCTTCCGGCGTTATCTCCGCTTCTCCCGTCAGGGCGGCGAGAAGGTCTGGACCGATCTTCTCGAAGAAGCCGGCTTCAGCTCTCCCTTCACTCCCGGCGCTCTCAAGGAGCTTGCCCAGAGAGTTGAAGCTCTGCTCAACAAAATCAGAGTCTGAAATTTTAAAACTTAAATCAGCATAAAAAAATGGCATTTCCAAAACGGAAATGCCATTTTTATTTTGTTTTTAATCGTTAAACTCGCAGATGTAGCCGATAGTGCCCTTATACCACTTGGGGTAATCTGCAACAGGATCGTTGCGGCTGTCGTTATATGCCCAGCCCTTGTTGTTCCAGAGCATCAGGTAATCTTCCTTTACTCCGTCGTATTCGTCCACATAAGAGGGTTCGTCTCCCTCGCCCCAAGGTGCGGGATAGTAGTCTATCTTTTCGCCGTTTTCCCAGACGAGAGTTTCATTTATTCTATGGCAGCCGATCCATACTCTGCCAAGGCCTGCCTCTTCTGCAATGGCAATGACCTTTTTAAGCTCCTCTTCGTCGCTGATAGTGACAAGGTAGCCGCCCTTTTCAATGCAGAGGTCGCTTGCCTCCTTCCAGCTTACATCAGCCTTAAAGACTTCGTATCTGGTAGTCTTGGGAGCTTCTGCCTCCGGCTCTGGTTCAGGTTCGGCTGGAGTTTCAGCGCCGTTTTCCGCCTCAGCATCGGGATTTACATCCGGTGCAGGGCTTTCAGTATCGGGAGTTTCTACGGGTAAACCTCCGATGTTGGGGGTTTCGGAGTTGATAATAGGCAGATTGTCAATTTCGCCGGTGTTCTTGCCCTCATCCTTCCACTGGAAGTCGTTGAGCATGGCATTTACGATTATAGCTGTTACAACAATAATTGCACAGATAATAAGCACTGCCACAAGAGAACGGTTTCTGCTCTTTTTGGCCTTGGCGGCAATATTCTTTTCCCGCTCGGCACTTCTGCCGTACTGAACAGCGGGCTTAATGTTCCGGCTCTGATTTAAAACCACCGGCTCCAGCTCGGGATTTTTATCCTCGGTGAGAATAGGCACAGGCTGTCTCTTAACCTCAGTCCGTTTTTTAGGCATGGGCTGTCTGTTGGGGGCGGGTCTTCTGGGCTGTCTCTTGACGGGCTCATAAACCTTTACATTTTCCTCAGGCTCCGGCTTTACCGGGGCTTCGGGAGCTTTGGGTACTTCGGGCTGTTCAGGCTCTGCGGGAGTTTCCTCCACCGCAGGTGCCGGCTCATCCTCAGGCTCATCAACGCCGTTTTCGATAATGTCTACCATTATCCGCTCAATGTCGGACAGGTCGTCATCATTTTTATTAAACAGGGCTTCTGCGCTGGGTTCTCCGTTAAGGTAAAGGTTCTTATCGCAGTTATCCAGCATAATTTTCATTTCTTCCAGATTTTTATATCTGGCTTCGGGCTTAAAGCTTGTAGCCTTGCTGATTATCTCTCCCAGCCTTCTTCCCGCTGCCTTGGGGGCAGGGAAATTATCTCCGTTCATGCGGCGAAGCTGAGGATTTTCACATTCGCCCTCATAAGGAAGTCTGCCGTTATTAAAAGCATAATACAGCAGCAGTCCCAGAGAATAAACATCGGAGGCCTGAGATTTTTTACCGTTCCAATAGAGTTCGGGTGCAAGGAAATCCAGTTCCTGTCCTTCCCATTCCCCGCTCTTTGCCGGGCCGATTGCAACTCTGCCCTCGGCATCCATGCAAATATTTTCGGGGTAAATTCCTCCCCTGTAAGCTCTGGTACCAACCTCATTCAGCACTCTGGAGCAGAGCTTAGAGCCCAGCTCGCAAAGCTCCTGCCGGTCCATATTTACTATACTCTTACCCAGAGTTTTTCCAGGCTCAAATTTTATATCTGTCATCGGATTTCCTCCTCATCCGCAGTCTGTCCATGTAGGAATTATGTTAACACACCCGACAGACTTCGTCAATGCTGCAATGAAAAAAGCTTTATTTTTCCATTTTATCAGCCAAATTGTTAAGCTGGTCGGCGTAGCCGGACAGCTCCTTGTTTGACCTGCCCTCCAGCTTTCTGCATATACGGAGAATTCTCTCCGCAGCGGCAATAAGACGCTGGAAAACAGCGCTTGCCCTCGGGCTCTGTCCTTTTGCCTTTTCTATGAGCTTGCCCTTTGTTACCTCAATAAATTCACCGGTAATAAGGTCAAAACTTGTTCCGCTGTACGGAGCATAGGCTTTGTAGCCTAGCTCGTTATTCAAGGTTGCGGTAAAGCTGTCGGCAGATTCCGGGTCACCGTGGTTTACGAACACCATTTTCGGCTTTTCCTCAAAGCCGGACAGCCAGCGGATAAGACCGTCTTTATCAGCGTGGCCGCTGACACCGGGCAGAACGTCTATTGCTGCCCTGACGTTTATATCCTCATTGAACATTTTGACTTTATCAATACCGTCTACCAGCAGTCGTCCCAAAGTTCCCTCCGCCTGATAGCCCACAAACAGCACTCTGCACTCAGGCCGCCACAGATTATGCTTTAAGTGATGGCGTATACGGCCTGCATCGCACATGCCGCTGGCGGAAATTATAACCTTAGGCGTGGGGTCCATGTTTATGGCAACAGAGTCTGCCTGAGTAACGGAAAGTTCGAGACCGGGGAAGATAAGGGGATTTACGCCGGAGCGCATAACCGCCTGCATTTCCTCATCCAGAAACTCCGTGTCGCACTGTAAAAACACACTGGTAGCCTCAACTGCAAGAGGACTATCCACATATACCGGGAAATCATCGTGGCCTTTTACAAGTCCTTTTTCCTTGATTTCTCTTATAAAGTACAGCATCTCCTGAGTACGGCCCACAGCAAAGGAAGGAATTATCAGGTTTCCGCCTGCATCCAGAGTGTCCTGTATGCGCTGAGCCAGAGCCGCAACATAATCGATACGCTCCGCATTGTGGAGCCTGTCGCCGTATGTGGATTCAATAACCAGATACTCGGTGTCCTTTACAAACTGGGGGTCACGGAGTATAGGCTGGTGCAGGTTTCCAACGTCGCCGCTGAATGTAATTTTTCTGGTTTCACCGTTTTCGTGCATCCAGACCTCAATGGCGGCAGAGCCTAAAAGGTGGCCCACATCAGTCATTCTGATTGAAAACGCCTCGTTGACCTGTATCATTTGGTTATATGAACAGGGTCTCATGCAACTTAAAAGACCTTCCGCATCCTCCAGATCGTAGATAGGTTCTACCGGCGGCTCGCCCCGGCGTTTGGCCTTGCGGCTTTCCCATTCAGCGTCGGACATCTGGATATGTGCGCTGTCGCGGAGCATTATGTTACACAAAGCACAGGTAGCAGAGCTTGCATAAACAACTCCCCGAAAGCCGTTTTTATACAGCAGGGGCAGATTTCCGGAGTGGTCAATATGGGCGTGGGTGAGAAGAACAAAATCTATCTCTTCCGGATTTACAGCCAGCTTCTGATTAACAAAAATATCCTTGCCCTGCTCCATACCGCAGTCAACAAGACCCTTTTTGCTGCCGGCCTCAATCAGTGTACAGCTTCCTGTGACTTCATGAGCAGCGCCGTAGAATGTGAGCTTCATAAAATAAACCCCCTTGTATTATTTCTGTATTAAAGTTATTATTATTTTACACCAGACTTTGTGTCTTATCAACAATCCTTAATAAATTTTAATAATTTCGGAGTACAGATGGAACATTATTTTTCATTAAATTCATATTTGAGACAGCGCTTCGGGCAGAAAATGTATAAGCTTGCACTTGACGGGGGATTCTCCTGCCCCAACCGTGACGGAACGGTTGGCAAAGGTGGCTGCATCTTCTGTTCCGGCCGTGGCAGCGGTGATTTTTCCGTTCCGGTGGGAAATGATATTTCTGCCGCAATCGTGAAAGCAGTTTCTCTTGTAAAGCATAAAAATTCAGGCGGCTGGATTGCCTATTTTCAAAATTTCACCGGCACTTACGCCCCTGTTGAGCGGCTGCGAGAGCTTTATACCGCTGCTGTAAATGAGCCTGAAATCTCTGTTCTCTCAATCGGCACAAGACCTGACTGTCTGGGGGATGATGTGGTGGAGCTTCTGGCTGAGCTTAACAAAATAAAACCTGTCTGGGTTGAGCTTGGGCTTCAGACAATACACCCCGAAACTGCACAGTATATCCGCCGTGGCTATCCCCTGCCGGTATTTGATGACGCTGTAAAACGGCTTAAAGCTGCGGGGATTGAAGTCATTGTCCACATGATAATCGGTCTTCCCGGTGAAGATGCGGACATGATATATAAGACGGCAGAATACATAGGAAGTTCCGGCGCAGACGGTGTGAAATTCCAGCTGCTCCATATTTTGGAGGGCACCGACCTTGCCAAAGACTATAAAGCGGGGAAATTCAAAGCTCTGGAGCTGGATGAATACATAGAGCTTTTAGAGGGCTGCATACGGAGAATTCCCCCGAACTTGGTGGTTCACCGGCTTACGGGAGACGGCGCAAAAAAGGATTTAATTGCCCCGCTCTGGAGCGGCAACAAGAAAATGGTTTTAAACGCCATAAATCAGGCCTTTGACAGAGATATGCTGGTTCAGGGTGAATTATTATAAAAAAATTACTCTTTCACGAAAATGTGAAAGAGTAATTTTTTTACATATCAAAGAGGCTTATCTGGCTGGAATCAGGCATGTCGCCCAGAGCGCCCAGCTTTTTAAGCTGCTCCAGATGGGTCTGGCCCACCTTGGGGCAGGCACGGCCGAGCTCCTGAATTGAAATGAACTTCTTGTTCATTTCCTTAACACGGCCTAAATCCTCTGCTGCGGTTTCACCCAGACCTGCAATGGAAACGAAAGGCGGTCTTATGCGCCCGTCATCTGTGAGCAGGAACTTTTTAGCGTCCGACTCATAAAGGTCAATGGGTGCAAATTCAAAGCCGCGCATATTGAATTCATACACAGCCTCCATTGTGGTAAGCAGACCTTCTTCGTTTGCAGTAAGGTCATGGCGGCGGTGCATTTCGTTTATCTTTCTGCGAACCGAATCGGCGCCGCCTGTCATCATTTCGGCATCAAAGCCGCCCTTCTGGCTGCGGCGGTAGAAATAAGCGCTGTAAAAAGCCAATGGCTTATGTACCTTAAACCACGCAATTCTGAAAGCCATCATAACGTAAGCCACTGCGTGAGCTTTCGGGAACAGGTAGGCAATCTTACGGCAGGACTCTATATACCAGTCTGGAACGCCTAAAGAACGCATCTGCTCTTCCGCGTCGTCAGGGAAGCTGCCTGTCTTTTTAACTTTACCTTTTCGGACAGCCTCCATGGTTTTAAAGGCAAGTGAGGGCTGCATACCCTTGGATATAAGGTAAAGCATAATGTCGTCTCGACATGCAACAGTCTCTTTAACGGTTGCAATGCCGTTTACGATAAGGTCATGGATGTTTCCCGCCCACACGTCAGTACCGTGAGAGAAGCCGGACAGTCGAACCAGAGTATCGAAAGCCTTGGGCTGAGTATCAACAAGCATCTGACGGGTAAAGTTTGTACCGAATTCAGGCACACCGATAGTTCCGGTCTTGCCTATTATGGGGTCATCCTCAGGCAGGCCTAAAATAGCGGGGCTTGTGAACATTGCCATTGTGTCAGGGTCGGAGAGGGAAATCTGCTTTGCGTCAACGCCTGTCATATCCTCCATCATGCGTATCATGGTGGGGTCATCATGGCCCAGCTCATCAAGCTTCAAAAGGTTTGACTCCATGCAGTGATATTCAAAGTGGGTGGTTATAATATCGCTGTCCGGGTCGTCTGCCGGGTGCTGAACGGGACAGAAGTCCGTAACATCCATATCCTGAGGAATAACAACAAGACCGCCGGGGTGCTGGCCGGTGGTGCGCTTAATACCCACAAGACCCTGTGCAAGTCTGTTTTCCTCCGCCTTGGTGGCAGTAATGTTCCGCTCCTCAAGGTACTTTTTAACATAACCGTAGGCTGTCTTTTCCGCAAGGGTGCCGATAGTGCCGGCGCGGAAAACGTGGTCGGAACCGAACAGAACCTCGGTGTATTTATGTGCCTTACCCTGATACTCACCGGAGAAGTTAAGGTCTATATCAGGTGTCTTTTCGTTGCCGGGGAAGCCCAGGAAGGTTTCAAAAGGAATATCAAAGCCTTCTCTGTTCATCTTCGTGCCGCACTTGGGGCAGTCCTTTTCCGGCATATCAGCGCCGCATCCGTAATCCTTGCCCGATTCAAAATCAGAATACTTGCAGTTGGGGCAGACGTAATGGGGCGGCAGGGAGTTAACCTCCGTAATGTCAGACATGTAGGCCACCATGGAGGAGCCGACACTTCCTCGGCTGCCCACCAGATAGCCGTGCTCCAGAGAGTTTGTAACAAGCTTCTGAGCACTCATGTAAATAACGTCGTAGTTATGGTCGAGAATGGTGTTAAGCTCAACATCCACTCGGTCCTGAACTATCTTAGGCGGGTTTTCTCCGTAAATGCGGTGCATCTTGCTGTAAACAAGGTTTTTAAGGTCACGGGCGGAGTTCTCGATTTTAGGCGGGAACAGGCCCTTGGGCAGAAGCTCAATATCCTCAATCTGGTCGGCAATGGCTCTGGTATTGGTAATAACCACTTCCTTTGCCACATCATCGCCCAGATACTTGAATTCTGCCAGCATTTCATCTGTTGTGCGGAAGAATATGGGGCAGCCTCTGTCAGCATCCGAGTAGTTCTTTGCAGCCTGCAATATCTTTCTGTACTGCTCGTCCTCTGCGTCAAGGAAGTGAACGTCAGAGGCGGCAATGACCGGCTTATTAAGCTCACGGCCCAGATTCAGAATGGTTTTATTGTATTCCTGCAAAACAGAAACATCGCTGACAACACCGTTATCAACCAGAAATCCGTTATTGCATATAGGCTGAATTTCAAGGTAGTCATAGAAGGAGGCAATATCCACAAGCTCCTCATGGCTTGCGCCCTTCATAACCGCGCCGTACAGCTCGCCCATTCCGCAGGCAGAACCCACCAGTATGCCTTCTCTGTGCTGCATCAGCAGGCTCTTGGGAACGGTGGGGGTACGGTGGAAATATTTAAGATAGGACTGGGAAACCATTTCATACAGGTTTTTAAGGCCCACCTTATTTTTAACAAGGAATATCATGTGGTAGGACTTTGCCACATCGGTTCGTCTCAGGGAGTGGTAGACCGTTTCAATATCGTCAATGGTCTTTGCGCCCTGCTGCTGGAGCATAGGCAGGAACTTGCCCATTATTCTTGCAACCACTATGGCATCGTCCGTTGCTCTGTGGTGGTTGAATTTAGGAAGCTTCAGGTGGTTTGAAACAGTATCAAGCTTAAAGCGCTTAAGATCCGGGCAGAGAGCCTGAGACAGAGCCAGAGTATCAAGGAAGATAGGCAGGAAACGCAGTCCGTTTCGCTTTGCCGCCGCTGTCATGAAGCCCACGTCAAAGTGAGCGTTATGGGCAATTATAGGTCTGTCACCCACAAACTCCATGAACATCTCCATGGCCTCTTTTTCAGAGGGTGCGCCCTTAACATCGGAATCCTTTATACCTGTAAGCTCGGTTATATCGGCGGGAATATGGCGCTCCGGGTCAACGAAGGTGTTGAAGGTTTCCTTCATTTCGCTGCCGGAGAAGATGACGGCGCCGATTTCCGTCATTCTGTCGTGTTCGGCGTTAAGGCCGGTGGTTTCAATATCGAAGGCTACAAATTCAGTATCAAGGGGCAGCTTGCTCTTGCCGATAACGGCGGAGTTACCGTCCATATCGTTTACAAAGTAGCCCTCCATGCCGTAGATAATCTTGACACCGTACTTTTTGCCCGCTTTCCACATATCGGGGAAAGCCTGACATACACCGTGGTCCGTTACGGCTATTGCAGGCATACCCCAGTAGGCGGCACGCTTTACTATGGCCTCGGGGTCGGTAAGTGCGTCAAGAGCGGAGAAGCGGGTATGCATATGCAGCTCTACGCGCTTTTCCGGTGCATCATCGGGACGAATGTACTTTTTGCCCTTCATAATGTTTCTGGGCTCCAGAACCATATCGTCATCATATTTTGAATATATAATCTCGCCCTGAACAATCAGATGATCTCCGGGAGCAATTTTACTGATTATAGACTGATCGTCATCAGAGCGCAGGTACTTTGAAACCTTAATGGAGTTTGTCCTATCGGTAATATCAAAGTTTAAAACCGCGCCGCCCCGCTTTGCAAGGGTGCGGCTCTGCTCCACAACAACATCGCCCTCAACAGTCACTTTGCCTGATTCAAGGCTGAGAGTGCTCATGGGAACCGGGCGCTGCTTAATGTTTCTTCCGTAAAGCACGTCCCCTTTGGGAGCGCTGTTGGAGTCTTTATGGTTTGCCCCGCTCATGGCGGAGGTTGAGGCGTATCTGGGTTTAGGGTAATCAGGCACTATGCCAACGCCCTTTAAGGCATAGTCCTTTTTCAATCTGTCGCTTAAAGTTGAAATTTCCACCGGTGAGGGCATGGATGCAAAGGAGGCACAAACCGTCATGGTCAGATCCCCCTCGTCTATCTGCACGTCCGTTACAGCAGCTTTGCCGAGACCTCCTGCGAAGTTCTCCAAATCCTCACATCCGGGAAACATAGTGAGAAAAAGGGTGTGGTCGCTCATTTATTGTCGTCCTTTTCTATCAGGTCCACCAGTGCGTCGCACAGCTGCTCATAGGGATATGTACCGATAACTTCTCCCTTTTTGAAGAGAAGGCCCTTGTCCTTTCCGCCTGCAACGCCGTAATCGGCTTCTCTTGCTTCGCCCGGGCCGTTTACAACGCAGCCCATAACGGCAACGGTTATGTCTCTGGGCATGTCCTTAACCCGCTCCTCAACCTTGTGAGCAAGGCCGATAAGGTCAATTTCGGTTCTGCCGCAGGTGGGGCAGGAAACAAGCTTAACGCCGCCCTGTCTTATACCGGCAGCCTTCAAAATGGCGATACCGGCTGAAACCTCTTTAACAGGGTCTGCGGTAAGGGAAACTCTTATAGTGTTGCCTATGCCCTCACTTAAAAGAGTTCCGATACCCACAGCGGACTGAATGGTTCCGTTCCACTCGGTACCGGTCTCGGTAACGCCTAAGTGGAGGGGATAGGGAAATACCTCGGATGCCAGTCTGTAAGCTGCAATGGTAAGGGGAACTGAGGAGGATTTAAGGGAAAGGCATATATCCTCAAAGCCGTACTTTTCCAGCAGTGCCACATGGTCTCTTGCGCTCTCTACAAGAGCCTCGGGGCAGGGGTGGCCGTATTTTTCAATCAGTCTTTTTTCAAGGCTTCCGGCATTAACGCCTATGCGGATAGGAATATGGCGCTTTCTGCACTCGTCGGCTACTGCCTTGACGTTTTCCTCTCCGCCTATATTGCCGGGGTTAATTCTTATTTTATCTATGCCTCTCTGTGCCACTTCAAGAGCTAAGCGGTAGTCAAAGTGAATATCGGCAACAAGAGGCATATCAACTCTCTCTTTAATTTCGGAAATTGCCTGAGCTGCTCTCATGTCGGGAATTGCAAGACGAACTATCTCGCATCCTGCCGCACGAAACTGCTTTATCTGGTTCACCGTTGCCTCAACGTCCCATGTCTTGGTGTTGCACATGGACTGAACAGTAACGGGAGCGCCGCCACCGATGGCGACGCCTCCCACGTTAATTTTTCTTGTATTATCTCTCTTATTCATCATTTCATCACTATCCTCACTATGTCGTTAAACATCACAAATGCCATAAGTCCCAAAAGCAGCACCATGCCGCCGGCATGGATATAGCCCTCATATTTGGGGTCAAGCTTTTTTCTTGTAATCTTCTCGATTATGAGAGTTATGAACAGTAAAAACACTCTGCCGCCGTCCAGTGCGGGAATAGGCAGCATATTCATAATGGCAAGGTTGACAGCGATGAAGGCACCGAGATAGAGGATGTTGAATAAAGCATCCTTTGTTGTAGGTGCCTGCTGGCCCGTTTCGGTCATAAGGTTGACTATGCCCACGGGACCTGCCATATCCTTAACTCCAACCTGACCGGAAACCAGCTGCTCCAGTCCCATCCAGACCATACGGCCGAATTCCATGGTGGAGTTCCATGAGTGACGCAGAAGATTCCCGACGGTTGCTTCATCCACGCCGAAAATAAATCCGTACATCTTGTTCTGGTAGCCCTCGTATTCAAGGGGAACCATCTTAAAGTCATCAAGCTTAACTTTCTTTCCGTCTCTTATAACAACTATGTCATAAGTTCCGTCGCCCTTGGAGAGAAAATCGGAAACATCGTAGAACTGGTAAATTCTGTGACCGTCTATCTTATGAATTCTGTCTCCCGCCTGAAAGGCATTTTCGCCTTCATAGGGGCAGTTATCCATAAAGCTTTCCACAACGGGAGCACGAAAGCCCTCGGCAGGAGCAAAAAGGATAATGACTATAATAAGACCGAGCAGAAAGTTCATAAAAGAACCTGCCACCAGAATTAAAAGCTTTTTCCACGGAGCCTGATTTATAAAGGCTCTGGGGTCATCGGAAGCCTCATCCTCCCCTTCCATAGCGCAGAAGCCGCCTATGGGAACGGCACGGAGGGAATACTGGGTTTCTCCCTTCTGTCTTTTGAAGATGACGGGGCCCATGCCGATGGAGAATTCCTCCACCTTTACTCCGCAGAGCTTAGCCATGCTGAAATGGCCGAACTCATGGATGGCTATGAGAATACCGAATAACAAAATTGCCAGTAATACATATAAAACGCTCATAAAATTAAATCTCCGTTAGGGTAAAAAGTGCTTAATTTTTCTTATCTCAATACTTTAAAGTTTTGAGAAACGCCTTTCTTTCATCGCTCACCCGCCTGCTCTCCACAGCCTTCTGAATAGCCTTATTGTGTACAAAGGGGCTGAGCTTTTTCTCTGTAAAATACGGCAAAACGCTGTCATACTGCTTTGCCAGAGCCGTTGCAAAATACCATGCAGACATCATGTTCACATAGTATTCTTCCGAGCGGACTTTTCCCACAAGCTCGGGGTATTCCGGCGAAAAATCACCGTCGAGAAAATGCACCATAAGCATACCTATTGCAAAGCGCACAGTATATACCTTATCTGAGCATATCCAAACCCTGATTTTCTCCGGAAGTTCCGTCTTGTGCTTTTTAAACACCGCCGGTCTCAGCTGGTCGCAGCTTGACCAGTTATCTATATAGGGCAGGTATTTTTCCGTCTCTTTAATGCACTCATCAAAGTCTTTTATCCGCTCTATCATAAAGCCGTGAACATTATTTTCTTCATAATATTCATGGGGAAGAGAGGACATAAATTCTTTGCTTTCCGGCTTTTCGTATAAGTCCTTTGCAAGCTTTTTGAGCTGGGGAGTTTTTACGCCTATTATACGGCTCTTATCTATATTAGGCACAAGAGCGCTGAAAAATTCCTTATATTTTTCATCTTGCAATGAAAAAAGGATTTTTTGCAGTTCTGTCACGGGTTTTTAACTCCTCCGAAACGTCTGTCGCGGCTCTTATAGACCTCTATTGCCTTATCAAGGTCGGCACTTGTAAAGTCAGGCCACAGGGTATCGGTAAAGTAAAATTCGGAATAGGCGCACTGCCAGAGCAGGAAGTTTGAAATTCTCTGCTCACCGCCCGGTCTTATAAGCAGGTCGGGGGCGGGAATTCCCGCTGAAAACAGGTAGCTTTCAAACTCATCTTCCGTAAGCTCACCCTTGGTTTTTCCGGCTGCATAATCCTCTGCATACCGTCTTGCCGCCTGTACGATTTCATCTCTGCCGCCGTAGTTGAGGCAGATATTGGCCTGAAATCCGTCGTATTCCTTTGAAATTCTATCTGTTTTTTCCACGAGAGCCTGAAGCTCCGGTGCAAGACCGTCCACTTCGCCCAGAACCTTGAGCTTAATGTGGTCCTTTGCCATAGTGTCGATTGCTTCGTGAAGGTATCTTCCCAGAAGCTTCATAAGAGTACTGACTTCCTCCTGAGGTCTTTTCCAGTTCTCGGTAGAAAAGGCATAAACAGTCAGATACTCAACGCCGATGTCACGGCAGTATGTAGCAATTCTGCGGAAATTCTCCGCACCTTCCTTATGTCCCGCTGTACGGGGCAGGCCGCGCTTCTTCGCCCAGCGGCCGTTGCCATCTAAAATAATGGCAATATGGCGGGGGAGGCCGGTAGGCTCCCCCGCCGCTTTATTTCTTGAAAAAATAGCCATTATATCTCTGTCAGCTCTTTTTCCTTAGCGTCGGTGATTTTATCAACGGACTTAATATAATCATCGGTCATCTTCTGTATCTCTTTTTCAATATCCTTGTAGTCGTCCTCGGTAATCTCGGAGTTCTTCTGCTGCTTCTTGAACTTATCAATAGCATCTCTGCGGATATTGCGGATTGCAACCTTGCACTCCTCACCGTACTTCTTGGTCTGCTTTACCAGATCCTTACGGCGCTCCTCAGTGAGGGGAGGGAAAATAAGGCGGATTGCTCTGCCGTCGTTCTGGGGATTGATGCCCAGATCGGATGCGATAACAGCCTTTTCAATGCCTTTGAGAACAGAGCTGTCCCAGGGCTGGATGAGAAGGGAGCGGGGGTCGGGGGAAGAAACAGTTGCAAGCTGCTGAACAGGTGTGGGAGAACCGTAGTAATCCACTCTCAGCTGATCCAGGACAGAGGGGTTTGCCCGTCCTGCCCGAATGGTGGAAAGGTGCTCCTCAAGCGCCTCGCTGCTTTTCTTCATTCTGTCTTCGAATTCTTTGTAATCAGACATGGTAAATACCTCCGTTAATTTATTGTGTTCCGTTTAAATTACTGTTGTACCCAGCTTTTCTCCGCTGAGAACCCGCTTCATATTTTCGGGGTCAGCCAGAGCAAAAACTATTACAGGAATATGATTATCCATAGCAAGGCTTGTAGCCGTAGTGTCCATAACGGCAAGGTGCCTTGAAAGTACCTCGTCATAGCTTATGCTGTCAAACTTAACGGCCTCAGGATTAGTTCTGGGGTCGTCGCTGTATACGCCGTCAATATTCTTTGCAAGCAGGATTGCATCTGCATGAATTTCGGCAGCTCTCAGCACAGCGGCAGTATCGGTGGAGAAGAAGGGTGCGCCTGTGCCGCAGGCAAAGAGGACCACGCTTCCCTTTTCCATATACTCTATGCTCTTTCTTGTGTCATAACGCTCACCAACACCCTGAATGTCAACGGCGGTCATGACTCTTGCATCTACTCCCTGCTGCTTGAGCACATCTGCCACAGCAAGGCAGTTCATAGCGGTTGCAAGCATACCCATACGGTCTGCGCTGACGCGCTCTACCTTGCCTGCACCGTCTTTTACGCCGCGCCAGAAGTTACCGCCGCCTATGACGATACCTACCTGAGCGCCCATATTAACACAGTCTCTCACCTTTTCGCAGACGTGGGAGACAAAATCAAAGTCAAAGCCAGTTTTCTTCTCAGCGGCAAGAGCTTCACCGCTTATTTTAATAAGCACGCGCTTATATATGCTTTCCATCTTAATCCTCTCCTTAATTTACTTTTTATATGTTCAGATAATTTTACCACAGCTGCGCCGGTTTGACAATTCCTAATTGACAAATTGTGCACTTGCCGTGGGGTACAATAGCCCCATGGAAATTATCTACATAGATTCACTGTTTTTTATTAACCTGCTGACCGATTACCTGCTCTGTCTCTGCACCGGCAGGATATGCGGGGTAAAGCTTAAACGGCTCCGCTATTTTCTTGCAGCGCTGTTGGGGGCACTGTATTCCGTTGCTGTTTTTCTGCCCTCCATGGGCTTTCTCGCCTCCCCTGTTATGAAGCTTGCCGCCGGACTTTCAATGGCGCTCATTGCCTTTGCAGGAGAAAAGAACCCCTTTCGCTGTGCTTTTGTTTTTCTTGCAGTTTCGGCGGCTTTCGGCGGGGCGCTCTGGGCGCTGGGACTTTCCGACAGCATCCACGGCGGATACAGAAGGATCTCCACAAAGCTGCTTTTAAGCTCCTTTACCCTGTGTTACAGCCTTGGAATTTTAATCTTCCGGTGCAAGGCCAGAAACATGGCCCGCCGCCGGGTGGAGGTGAAGCTGGGCTTCATGGGAAAGGATGCTGAATTCATGGCTCTCCTTGACACGGGAAATTCCCTTTCCGACCCCTTAAGCGGGGCGCCGGTAATGGTTGTATCCCCCCATGCCCTTAAAAATATTCTGGGAGAAAATACCGGCTGCTTTGAGGAGCTGAGTCCGGTGGAGCTTATTGAATACTCTCAGCAGATACCGGAGCTTAAAGGAAAGCTCCGTCTTATTCCCTACTCCGCCCTTGGTGTAACCGGAACTCTCCCTGTCTTTCGTCCGGAAAGTCTCACCATAGACGGCAAAGAGGATAAAGAGCTGCTTGCGGCAATATCAAAAAGCGCCTCCGGCGACGGCTTTGAGGCACTCATTTAAATTTAAGGAGGATTATACATATGCTTTGCAAACCGCAGATAATGTTTTTAAAAAATCAGATAATGGAAATTTTAGGGCTGGAACCCCCATCGGTTTTTTACATCGGGGGCAGCGACAGCCTGCCCCCACCATTAAAGCGGGAGGAAGAGGAAAAAGCTCTGGAGGCTCTGGCAGAGGGCAGCGATGATGCCCGGCAGCTTTTAATAGAACACAACCTGCGGCTTGTGGTGTACATTTCAAAGCGCTTTGAAAACACAGGGGTAAACATTGAGGACTTGATTTCAATCGGAACTATCGGCCTTATAAAAGCTGTAAACACCTTTAAGCCGGGGCGAAAAATCAAGCTTGCCACCTATGCCTCCCGCTGCATTGAAAACGAAATCCTCATGTACCTGAGAAAAATTTCCTCCCAGCGCAGCGAGGTAAGCTTTGACGAGCCTTTAAACACCGACTGGGATGGAAATGAGCTGCTTTTATCCGACATTCTGGGAACGGATGAGGACGAAGTTTCCCGCCCGCTGGAGGACGACGCGGAAAAGCGTATGCTTATGGAATCCATAGACACACTGAACCGGCGGGAAAAGGAAATTATTCTTATGCGTTTCGGCCTGCCAAGCGGCAGAGAATACACCCAGAAAGAGGTTGCGGATATTATGGGCATATCCCAAAGCTATATAAGCCGCCTTGAAAAGCGGATAATAAGCAGATTGAAAAAGGAAATGCTGCGGCGTATGCAAGTTTAGAATAGTTCTTGTCAAACCAGCCGCTTTCAACTATAATAATTCTGTTATTCAAAAGAATCAGAGGTTGACTTTATGGACATTTTCGACCTGATCGGCCCCATTATGGTAGGGCCTTCCAGTTCTCATACAGCAGGCGCGGTTCGTATCGGTCTTGCGGCCAGAAAGCTTCTGGGGGAAACTCCCGCAGAAGCCAATATCTATCTCCACGGCTCCTTTGCCGCTACCGGCAGAGGCCACGGCACCGACACTGCAATTATAGCCGGTCTCCTTGGCATGGCTCCCAATGACGAAAGAATTCCCGAAAGCTTCGCCATAGCAAAGGAACAGGGGCTTAAATTCAGCTTCGGAGAAAAAAATCTCCGTAACGCTCACCCTAACTCCGCCCTTATAGAGCTTAAAGGCATAAACGGAAACGAGATTTCCATGGTAGGTGCCTCAATCGGCGGCGGAAGAATACAGGTACGCAACCTTAACGGCATGTCTCTCTGCTTTTCAGCCGAACAGCCCACTTTGATTGTGCGAAACTCCGACCAGCCCGGCAGCGTTGCCGACGTTTCCAGAGCACTTGCCGATCTGGGTATAAACATAGCCACCTTTCAGGTGAGCCGTGACTCCCGAGGCGGTGTGGCTATAATGGTAATCGAGTGCGACGACACAGTTAAGCCGGAGACCGTGGAAAAAATCAGGCAGACTCCGGGAATTTTAAGCGCCGCCTTTATAGACTCTAACCGGGAGGTTGAAAACTGATGGCTATTTTTGATTCCGTGGCGGAGCTTATCGCCTACTGTAAAGAAGAATCCGAACCTCTGTGGGAAACGGTCAGACGCACTTCCGCAAGAGAGAGCGGAATAAGCGAAGAAGAATCATGGCTCAAAATGTCCCTGCGCCTTTCCGCCATGCGTGAAGCTGACAAAGGCTATGAACCCGCTCAGCGTTCCCGAAGCGGTCTTACAGGCGGGGACGGTGAAAAGATGCGCCGCTACTACGAAAGCGGCCAGTCAATGGGCGGAGAATTTATAGGCCGTATTATTGCAGGCGCTCTCAGAATGGGCGAATGCAACGCCTGTATGCACTGCATTGTGGCAGCGCCTACCGCAGGCTCCTGCGGCGTTATTCCCGCAGTTTTACTGCCCTATGCAGAAAAATACAATGTTCCCGACGAGGAACTTATTAAAGCCCTTTATGTAACCGCAGGCTTCGGGGCTGTAATTGCCACCAGAGCCTCCATTTCCGGCGCTGAGGCCGGATGTCAGGCAGAGGTGGGAAGTGCCGCTGCCATGGCTGCCGCCGCCCTTGTATTTCTCCACGGCGGTGACGAGGAGCAGATGGCAAACGCCTGCGCCATTGCATTAAAAAACATGATGGGACTTATATGCGACCCTGTTGCAGGTCTTGTAGAAGTGCCATGTGTAAAGCGTAATGTTGCAGGGGCAATGAACGCCTTTTCTGCCGCCGAGCTTGCCCTTGCGGGAATTACTTCCCGCATCCCCGCAGACGAGGTAATAGACACCATGCAGGTGGTCGGCGAAATGATGCCGCCCGCTCTCCGTGAAACAGGTCAGGGCGGAGTTGCCGCCACACCTACGGCGCAGAAATTCAAAGAAGAATTCTTCGGATAAAAATTTAAAAGCAGTATCGGTTCAGTCCGATACTGCTTTTTTATTTAAAGATTATTCACTTACAAGATTTATTACCCATGTTCTCTTCTTAACCAACATATATCCTATAAAGCACTTAACAAAGTCAAGGCCGTTTACGATTATATACATGGAAAGAATTCCCATGTTCGTAAAATGAGCCAGTATGAACGCCGTGGGTATTGCCACCGTCCACACGAAAACGCAGTCAAATATAAAGGTTATTACGGTCTTTCCACCGGAACGGAGAGTAAAATAACATGCGTTTCTGAATGAGAACATAGGAAGAAGCACAGCCGTAACTATCATAAGCTCCTCGGCAATCTTCTTTACGTTGTCGGTTGTATTGTACATTCTGGGTATGTAGGGCGACAGCAGAGCCATTACAACACCGATTATTGCACATATAAACACTGAAAAGGCGATAAGCTTTCTGTCCTCGTCCACAGCCCGCTCTGTTTCTCCCGCTCCGAGAAGGGCGCCTACCATAATGGAAACAGTGGTTCCCATAGCGTAGAGGGCGCAGAAGAAGAGTTCTGAAACAGTGGATGCAATGTTAACGGCAGAAACCACCTCAAGGCCGCGCATAGAATAGCACTGGTTCAAAACCGCCATACCTGATGACCAGAGAATTTCGTTTAACAGCAGAGGCATACCCTTTACAGTCACGTTTTTAACCAATGCTTTCGGGACTTTAAGGCTTGAATATGCCCCCTCAATGTAATGGCAGCGTTCCTTATGCTTATGAGTCCAGAAAATTACGATAAAGCACTCAACAAATCTTGCCAGCACTGTTGCAATAGCTGCACCCACAACGCCCATTGCCGGAGCACCGAACTTACCGAAAATCAGGATATAGTTA
Source organism: Oscillospiraceae bacterium (assembly GCA_020025715.1). Lineage (GTDB taxonomy): Bacteria > Bacillota > Clostridia > Oscillospirales > Oscillospiraceae > Limivicinus. The sequence goes on from JAHHRQ010000003.1 coordinate 59,773, forward strand.
AATATAAGGTTTACAAATACCGCCACAATACCTGCCTTCATAGGCAGCATGGTTTCGCCGGTTTCGCGCAGGGTACTTGCATATATCTGAATTACCGCAAAGGGCACAATCTGCCAGAGCATGACTTTCAGATAATCAAGACCGTACTGCAAAGTATTTTCAAGGTTAAGATTTTCCCCGCCCTCGTGGAGGAAAAGCTTTATAAGCTCCTCTCCCCAGCCGATAAAGCCGGCAATGAAAAATATAACCGACGCAAGCGCTATATATAATTTAATACGGAAAGTGTCCTGCACGCCTTTGTCATCACTTTTACCGTAATACTGGACAGTAAAAATTCCTGCGCCTGCAAGACCGCCGAAGATGCACATATTAAAAACAAAAAGCAGCTGGTTGACTATTGCAACGCCGGACATAGGTTCGGTACCTACCTGACCCACCATTACATTATCCAGAAGGCTCACAAAGTTTGTGATAACGTTCTGAACAAGAACAGGCATCATAACGGCAAAAAGTCTTTTATAAAAGGCTCTGTTTCCAACCAAATTTCTTATTCTCATTCTGCACCTCCAAAAAAAGTCCAGAGTATTATAACTATTTTTATGCTGAAAAGCAAGGATAATTTTAAAGTCCCACGATGTATGTACAAATCGTGGGACTTTAGTTTATATATCAGCTTTATTCTTTGATCAATCTTCGGGGCTTTTAAACAGAGCGCTGAATCTGTCTACGAACTTTGAAAATCCGCTTTCCTCATTTGTATTGACAGCTTCAAGGTCTGTTTGCTCCGGAATGTCTATGCTACGGGTGGTGAACACGAACTGTACCGCGCTCACATTCTCGTTTTTATCGGACAGGAAGCTGTGGGGCTTGAACTTTTCGTCCTCACCGGGATTTATCATGCTGTCCACTTCATCGGGAATGGTGCTGGTGCCGTCATTGAGCTGGCTGGTGCCGCCGGCAAGAGCCGCAGTACCTCCGGCAAGGGAGGTGCTTGCCTCTGCCAGTGCGTCAACCCCCTGAGTATACTGCACAAGGCCGTCATGGAACAGCTGATAGTTATCTGCAAGACCTGCAAGCTGCTCAAGCCTAGAGACTATTTCCTGACTTCCGTTTTCTGCCTCGCCGGAATTTATTATCTCCTCAAGGGCTGCCGCCGCAGCTCTCAGCTGCTCGGCCTGAAGTCTTATTGCGTCTGATGCAAGGCTCAGGTCATTTGAAATCTGGGTAAGGCTGCCGCTGTTTGCATCCCAGCCCGCTTTGGCTGAAAGTGCCGCATTTGAATTGTTTATAAGGCTTTGCAGAGCTGCATTGTCGGGATTTGCTTCAACAAGTGCGTTAATTTCACCCTCGTCAACAGGCACAACACCTGCAAGGGGTGCGCCAACCTGACTTATAATGTTGTCAACGCCGGTTTTCATGCCCTCTACTGTACCCGCAGCAGAATCAAGACCGTCTGCGGCGGCGTAAATTGCCTGAGGAACAGTGGAAAGATTGCTCAGGTCAATATCTCCGCCTATCTCCCCCATACTTCCCGCAACACTGCTTATCATCTTCATGCCTTCAAGTATCTGGGCCGAACCGCTTCTCAGACTTTCAGAGCCGGAGGAGAGCTGATTTAAGCCGGCAGAAAATTCGTTCATTCCGGAGCTTAACTGCCATGCGCCGTTATTAAGGCTGGCAACGCCATAGCTGAGCTGATTTAAGCCGTCGGTAAGTTCTTCTATATTCTCACCTGAAAGCATGTCCGCCATAGAAAGAGGAACCGCCGCAATGCTCATGCCGCCCATGGAAAAGTTCTCCACATCTGCGGAAACCTTGAAGCCGAATTCTGCGCCGGGCATGGCCATAAAGTTTAACATTTTGTTTGCACCTGCATTTGCAACCGTTGCGCCTTCGGCCTCTATATTGCGGCACTTTTCTGAATTAAGGCTCATGGAAATCTGTGCCAGATAATTTTCAAAGAATGAGGGGTCGGCCTTTTCGTTCTGCTTTACGCCTATCTCAATTTCGAGATGACCGCTCATGCCGCCCAGCTTCTCGGGGGCAATTTCCTTGCCGTCCATGAAGTAGTGAATATCTATAAGCCACGGAACTTCGACAGAAGCAAGCTCTGCTCTGAAATAGAGCTTTCCTTTCGGCAGCTGAAGCTTCACCGCGCCGTCGGAGTAATCAAGCTCATCCGTGCCGCTGAGGTTCTGAACCTCCGTAAAATCACCGTAATAATTAAGCTTTGTGTCCTTTAGAGCATCTATTATTACAACCGGCACAAACTTCTCCGCTTTTCCGTCTGCGCCCAATATGCCGTATATAACCTCTTCGGCCTTATAGTCGTATTCTTTTTCCGGCTCTTCGGTTTTCTCCTCTGTCTCTCCCTCTGCAAATGCAGAGACGGAGAAAAGAGAGAACACCATAAGCAGTGAAAGTAAAACGGACATCAGTTTCTTCATATATTTTATGCCTCCCCTGTTTTGTTCTTTTCTTTCTTCTCCCGCTCTTTAATAAGAAACGGGAATTTAGTAAGCCTTGCCGTAGCTCCGTCAAACAATATAAGCAGCGCAGGCAATGCAAGAAGCACCATTGCCATGGAAAGCAGCGTTCCTCTGAACAGCAGCATTCCAAGCTCACGCACTATCTCCATGGAAGAAGATAAATTCAGGCTTATTCCGGCGGTGGAAAGAATAAGACCGCTGGTTATAATTGAAATTATATTGTCGTTTATGGTTCCCTTTACAGCGTCTATGCTGTACATGCTCCGTCTGCGCACCACATATCCGTCGGTAAGCAGAATTGCATAGTCAATAGTGGCGCCCAGCTGAACCGTATTTATTACAAGGTAGCCCAGATATACAAGGGGCGTATCTGTGAAGTAAGGAGTTGAAAGGTTAATCCATATTGCAGACTCGATAACGAAAATGAGTATTACAGGCAATGTGAGAGAGCGGAAGGAAATCAGCAGTGTAAGGAGAATAAACACAATGGCAAGTCCGTTTACAACAGGTGTATCCCCCTGTACCACATCCTTCATGTCATAAAGGTTTGCGCTCATGCCGCAGGAATAATTTTCCTCATAGTATTTTGAAGCAACATTTCTTACATCTTCCACAACCTCAAAGGCGTGACCGCCTTCTTCGCCGGTGTCGGTATTTACGATAATTCTGGAATAGTTATCGGAATAGAAGTTTTTAACTATATCCTTGCTGAGAAATTCAGTAGGTATACTGCTTCCCACAGTGCTTGCATATGACATTACCGCCGTCACATGTGGCACCTCCTGCAGCTCGCTGCACATCTGAGCCTCACGGCCTATATCACCTTTGGGCACCAGAAGCACAATCTGGGTATTCTCTCCGAACTTCTCGTTTATTTTTATTGTGTCCTGACCGTAACGGCTGTCAGGGGCAGGCACTCCGTTGCCGTAGAAGAAGTCCGAACGGCTCTGAGCAAGGAAACAGGGCACAACAAGCAGTACCACCATAAGCAGCGCCGGAATTCTTATCTTTACAAACACATTGCCCAGCTTTTTAATTTCCGGAATTATCCGCTTATGAGTAGTCTTATCCAGAAGCTTAACACAGCAAAGAGTAAGGGCAGGCAGGAACACAATGGCGGAGATGTAGCTCAGCGCAACACCCTTTACAAGGTTCATGCCAAGATCGCTGCCTATGCCGAAGCGCATGAACACCAGCGCCAGAAATCCCAGAACCGTTGTCGCTGCCGAGGCGGCAATAGATACGAAGGATTCTTTTATGGCAAGCTGCATTGCGGTGGCGGCATCCTTTTCCGTCTTTCTGAACCGCTCAAAGCTTCCCAGCAGGAAGATTGCATAGTCAAGAGAGACCGCCAGCTGCAATATTGGGCTTACAGACTGGGTAACATAGGAAATACTTCCGAATATCACATTGGTTCCCATGTTTATTATTACCGCCACGCCTATGGTGCTCAGGAAAAGCAAAGGTGAAATCCATGAATTTGTGGTAAGCAGCAGTATAATAATTATAGCCGGCAGCAGTATTGAAACCGCACCCATAACCTCAGTCATAATCTGATTCTGGGAGTAAGCAATGTTTGCCGCCATGCCGCTTATGCCGCCGTCCTCACCTATTATCTTATATATGGCGTTGGTGGCCTTAACCTCCATATCGGGAGCAATCACCACATCATAAACAGCGGTAGAGTCCTTGTAATACTGGTTAAGCAGGGATTTATCCAGCATTTCCTCCGGAGTTTTTATGTCTGCTATATCGTCAAGCCACATAACCTCCGTTACGCCCGGAGCTGCGGCAATTTCCTGCTTAATTTCTGCCGCCTCAGTTATGGTAAGGTTCGGCATCATTACTCTTGCGTTAGGCACCGCGGATGCAAATTCATCCGTCATAAGCTTCAGCGCTACCGTTGACTGTGCATTCTCGGGAAGATACTGGGTCATGTCATAATTAACTTTAACAGTAAAAAATAAGCCTGCACAAATTAGGCTTAAAATTACGAACACTATCACAATTAGTTTTGCGTGTTTTGTTATCCACTTTGTCAGTCTGTCCATAACCTGCTCACTTTCGGCAACATGCTGTTGATTTATTTTCATTTTTATAATATACTTTCACTATGTTGTTTACAATAAACAGTTTCTGAAAAAATGTAAACTGTTAAACACTTTAGAGCTTTTTTGTTGGCTATTCGCAGAAAATTTACAAATGAGGTAATTTTATGGCTGAAAAGAAAACCGACGCACGAGTACGCTATACAAAGCTGATGATAAGAAACAGCTTCACTTCCATTTTGAAAGAAAAAGCCCTTGCCAAAGTCACTGTAACGGACATTTGTGCAAGAGCAGGAATTAACCGGGCAACATTTTACTCCCACTATAAAGACCCAATGGACCTTATGGAAAGCCTTGAAAATGAGCTTCTGGAGAATATTGTGGATATAATAAATGATTCTCTGGCCTCCGGTGAAGCAGAGCTTCAAAAAATTCTGCCGCATATTCTCTCTTTCATCCAGAAGGAAGCCGATATATGTCTCATCTTTACCTCCGACCTTTCAAACACCGGTTTTGTAATGCGCTGTCTGCGGCTTATCGAAAACCGCTTTGTCAGTACTTGGACATCCCGCTGCAAAATCAGTGAGGAGCTGGCAGATGAGCTGTATCTTTACGGTGCAATGGGAAGCGTCGGTCTGCTCCACAAGTGGCTTTACTCCGGCTGTCCTCAGAGTGCCGAATATATGGCCGACCTTATAATACGGCTCTTTAACGAGGGCGCATCCTCTTTTAATCTGCACCAGCACTAAATTAACCAAACTTTTGCCATAGTGCTGTTGTATGTGTCCCGTGTACATGGTATACTCTTAAAGTAAAATTCCTTTTTAAATAAAAATACAAAGGAGAACATATATGGATTATAAAATTTCTGTTATAGGAAGTACCGGCTCCATAGGTCGTCAGACTTTGGATGTTGCCGAAAATTTAGGAATAAAAGTGGCTGCTCTCTCTGCCAACTCTCAGGTTGAGCTTATTTCCCAGCAGGCCAGAAAATTCAAACCTGAATTTATAGCAATGGGCAACGAAAAGGCTGCAAAGGATCTGCGCGTTGCTCTTTCCGATATGGATGTTAAAATCGGCTGGGGTGAAGAGGCCCTTACCGAAGCCGCCGCAATCGACAGTGCCGACTGCCTTGTTACCGCTGTTTCCGGCTCCGTTGGCTTAAAGCCCACTCTTGCCGCAATAGAGAAGAAAAAGCGTATTGCTTTTGCAAATAAGGAGACTCTCGTCTGCTCCGGTGAAATCATGATGAAAAAGGTAGCCGAGTGCGGAGCGGAGCTTCTGCCTGTTGACAGTGAGCACTCTGCAATCTTCCAGTGCCTCGAGGGCAGAGGCAAAGAGCAGCTTCATAAAATCCTGCTCACCGGCTCCGGCGGACCTTTCAGAGGAAAGAAGCGTGAAACTCTGGAGAACATCACTCCTGCCGATGCCTTAAAGCATCCCACATGGAGCATGGGTGCAAAGATTTCCATTGACTCTGCAACTATGATGAACAAGGGTCTTGAATTTATCGAGGCCATGCACCTGTTTGCAGTAAAGCCCGAGGATATTCAGATTGTAATTCATCCCCAGAGTGTTATTCACTCCATGGTTGAGCTTGTTGACGGCACTGTTATCGCCCAGCTTGGCTGCCCCGATATGCGACTGCCCATTCAGTATGCTCTCACCTATCCTAATCGTATGCCCAGCCGTTCCGAGCATCTTGACTTTACCACTCTCAAGGATCTCACTTTTGAGGCACCCGACTTTGAAAATATGCCCTGCCTGCGCCTTGCAGTTGAGTGCGCCAAGACCGGCGGCATAAAGCCCTGCGTAATGTCCGCTGCAAACGAAGTTGCCGTTCATATGTTCCTCAGAGGCGAACTTGGCTACAACCGCATTTACGACTGTGTTCAGGCTGCTGTTGACCACTTTGACGGCCCTGCTGATGACATCGATGTAGTTATCGAAGCCGACAGAGCCGCAAGAGAGTTTGTAAACAAGAATTTCGGCAAAGCCTGATTTCAGTTTTTCACTATATAATGCTTTCAGCATTATGAATGTGGATAAAAAAGTTGAATAACAGCAAAAATTAAAGCCAATGACTCATTTTCATGTGAGTCATTGGCTTT
>JAHHRQ010000030.1 GCA_020025715.1 Oscillospiraceae bacterium
GTGGTTTTTTGAAGCTCAGGCAGAACAAAAAGAGGATCGTAGCCAAAGCCGTTTTCGCCCACTTCTTCGTAGCCGATCTCACCGTAGAGATAGCCCTCAGAGGTGACCTTGGAGCCGTCAGGACGGTAGAGAGCCATGGCGCAGGTATAATGTGCCCGGCGGTTTTCAACGCCCTCCAGCTTCTTTAAAAGCAGCCTGTTGTTGGCCTCGTCATCTCCGTGAACACCGCTGAAACGGGCGGAGAAGATGCCGGGAGCACCGCCTAAAGCATCCACACAAAGACCGCTGTCGTCTGCAAGAGCACAGCAGCCGGAGATTTCGGCAATCTCTCTTGCCTTCTTCTCGGCGTTTTCCATGAAGGTGTTTCCGTCTTCAACGGTCTCGTGGTCGATACAGGCTTCTTTCAGGGAGAGAATTTCATCAAATACATCCCCCAGAATGGCTTTGATTTCAATTAACTTGTGAGCGTTGTTTGAAGCGATTATAAGTTTCAATTTAATCCTCCGACTATCAGAAAAGTCCGCTTATTACACCGTTTTCATCTACATCAATCTTCTCGGCAGCGGGAACCGGGGGAAGACCGGGCATGGTCATTATATCGCCTGCAAGGGCAACAATAAAGCCTGCACCGGCGCTGAGACGGAGACTTTTGATAGTAACGGTGAAGTTCTCGGGAGCACCCAGCTTTTTCGCATCATCGGAGAAGCTGTACTGAGTCTTTGCAATGCATACAGGGAGCTTGCCGTAGCCCATTTCATTAAGGGTTGCGGCCATGCGCTGTGCAGCGGGAGCGAGAACAACATTGCTGCCGCCGTAAATTCTCTTTACAACAGCCTCAATCTTCTCGGTAATGGTGGTGTCAGACTCATAGCAGAAGCTGAAGGAGGAATTATCGCACTCGCAGAGAGAGACAACTTCTTCTGCAAGAGCGGTGCCGCCCTTGCCGCCCTCTGCCCAGACATTGGTGGGGATAAGCTTTACGCCCAGAGAGGCGCAGTTTTCCTCAATGCACTTAAGCTCTGCATCAGTGTCGGTGGGGAAACGGTTTATTGCAACAACGCAGGGGAGCTTGTACACATTTTTGATGTTTGAAACATGGCGCAGCAGGTTGGGAAGACCCCGCTTGAGAGCGTCTAAGTCTTCATTTCCAAGCTCGGTCTTTGCAAGACCGCCGTGCATTTTAAGAGCTCTTACAGTTGCAACAACTACAACTGCGTTGGGCTTTAAGCCGGCCATGCGGCATTTGATGTCGAGAAACTTCTCAGCGCCCAGATCGGCACCGAAGCCTGCCTCAGTCACAACATAATCGGCGGATTTTAATGCCATTTTAGTTGCGAGAACTGAGTTGCAGCCGTGGGCAATATTGGCGAAAGGCCCGCCGTGAACAAAAGCGGGAGTACCCTCCAGAGTCTGAACAAGGTTGGGCTTGAGCGCATCCTTTAAAAGAGCGGTCATAGCGCCGGCAGCCTTGAGCTCGCCGCAGGTTACGGGCTTATTGTCGTAGGTGTAGCCAACAACGATTCGGGAAAGTCTCTGCTTTAAGTCAGACAGGGAGTCTGCGAGGCAGAGAACAGCCATAATTTCGCTTGCAACGGTAATGTCAAATCCGTCTTCTCTGGGAACGCCGTTTGTGCGGCCGCCGAGGCCGTCAATGATGCTGCGGAGCTGACGGTCATTTATATCCATGCAGCGTCTCCATGTAATACGACGGGGGTCGATATTGAGAGAGTTTCCCTGCTGAATGTGGTTATCGAGAATTGCAGCCAGAAGATTGTTGGCTGCGCCTATGGCGTGGATATCACCTGTAAAGTGCAGGTTAATATCCTCCATAGGAACGACCTGAGCATAACCGCCGCCGCAGGCACCTCCTTTGACGCCGAAAACGGGGCCAAGGGAGGGCTCACGCATTGCGACCATGGCATCCTTGCCGATATGGCGCAATGCATCTGCAAGACCTATTGAAGTGGTGGTCTTGCCTTCGCCTGCGGGGGTAGGGGTGATGGCAGTAACAAGGATGAGCTTTCCGTCGGGACGCTCATTGTTTCTGTAATAGTCAAGATCTATTTTTGCCTTGTATCTGCCGTAATTTTCAAGATATTTTTCATCAATATGTGCCGTGGCGGCAATGTCCTCAATGGGCTGCATTTTGCAGCTCTGAGCAATTTCAATGTCAGTTAAAAAAGCCATGCAGTGACCTCCGTATATCAGCGGAAATACTTTACCGCCGACTTAAACATTTTAATATCATATTCACCGGGTACATTCTTATACAGGCCGTTACCGATACGCTCGGCATGACCCATCTTACCGAAGACTCTGCCGTCGGGAGAGCAGATACCCTCCACAGCGTCAATGGAGCCGTTGGGATTGAAGTGGATATCCATGGAAGGCTCGCCGTCCATATCCACGTACTGAGTGGCAATCTGTCCGTTTGCTGCAAGAGACTTAATAAGCTCGGGAGAAGCAAGGAAACGGCCCTCACCGTGGGAGATAGGAACGGAGTAAACATCGCCCACATTAGTCTCGCTGAGCCAGGGTGACTTGTTGGATGCAACTCTGACGCGGACAATTTTGGACTGATGGCGTGCAATGGTGTTAAAGCTCAGAGTGGGGCAGTTTTCATCGGTATCGATGATCTTGCCGTAGGGTACAAGACCCAGCTTTATAAGAGCTTGGAAACCGTTGCAGATACCGCAGATAAGACCGTCACGCTTATTAAGCAGGTTTTCAACGCCTTCCTTAATTGCAGCGTTTCTGAAGAATGCGGTAATGAACTTACCGGAGCCTTCGGGTTCGTCACCGCCGGAGAAGCCGCCGGGAACGAAAATCATCTGGGAATTTTCAAGAGAAGCAGCAAATCTTTCAACACTTCTGGCGATGCCGTCGGAAGAAAGGTTGTTGATAACCATGATTTCTGCCTCTGCACCTGCATCCTCCATGGCCTTTGCGGAGTCAAATTCGCAGTTGGTGCCGGGAAATACAGGGATAAGAACCTTGGGACGGGCAACCTTAACCGCAGGAGCTACCCGGCTTTCGCAGTTATAGCTGAACTTTTCGGCCTTTTCGCCGTTATCGGAAATGTTGCAGCTGAATACAGGCTCCAGCTTTCCTTCGTAAATATCCAGCAGGTGGCTGAGAGAAAGAACCTCGCCGCCAAGGGAAATTTCGGGCTTTTCGGTAATGTAACCCAGAAGCTTACCCTCGGAATACTGGGGCTGAAGCTCCAGCAGGAAGGAACCGTAGCTGTAAGAGAAGAGCTCGTCAAGGCTGATGCCGTCTTCAAACTTGCAGCCAAGGAAGTTACCGAAGCTCATCTTCATAACTGCCTCTGCAATGCCGCCGTAGCCGGGGGTGTAGGCAGTTACAGCCTTGCCGGAGGAGAGAAGCTCGTGAACAAGCTCAAATACCTTCAGCAGGGACTCGGACTTGGGAAGACCCTTTTCGTCGCATTCGGGCTTAATAAGTACCAGCTTGTTGCCGGCGTTCTTAAAGTGGTTGGGAACAATATTTTTTACCTTTTCGGTAGTAACAGCAAAGGAAACAAGAGTGGGAGGAACATCCAGAGACTCAAAGGAGCCGCTCATGGAGTCCTTACCGCCGATAGCGCCGATGCCCAGCTCCATCTGAGCCTTGTAAGCGCCCAGAAGTGCTGCCAGAGGCTTACCCCAGCGCTCGGGTTCGGTACGCAGGCGCTCAAAGTACTCCTGGAAGGTGAGATATACATCCTTGAATTGTGCACCGGTAGCAACCAGCTTGCAGACAGATTCAATAACAGCGATGTAGGAGCCGTGGTAGGGGCTCTTCTCGGAAATGTAGGGGTTATAGCCCCATGCCATTAAGGAGCAGTCATCGGTGTGCTTTTTCTCAACGGAGATCTTCTGAACCATTGCCTGAATGGGGGTAAGCTGATTTTTGCCGCCGAAGGGCATAAGAACGGTTCCTGCACCGATGGTGGAGTCAAAGCGCTCGGAAAGACCGCGCTTGGAGCATACATTAAGGTCACCTGCAAGAGCCTCATAGCCCTTTGCAAAGTCGGAGGGAACTTCCTTTTTGAAGCACTCAACTTTTTCAACGTGAGCGTCGGTGTGCTTTTCAGCGCCGTTTGTATCAAGGAACTCTCTGCTGATGTTAACGATCTTGCGGCCGTTCCAGTTCATAACAAGTCTGGGAGACTCGGTTACTTCTGCAATAACGGTAGCCTCAAGGTTTTCCTCTCCTGCGAGAGCAATGAAACGCTCTGCATCCTTAGCCTCAACTACAACAGCCATACGCTCCTGAGACTCGGAAATAGCAAGCTCAGTGCCGTCAAGACCGTCGTACTTCTTGGTAACGGCGTTAAGGTTAATGTTAAGGCCGTCGGCAAGCTCACCAACAGCAACGGAAACACCGCCAGCGCCGAAGTCGTTGCAGCGCTTTATCATGCGGCAGGCTTCACCGTTTCTGAAAAGACGCTGAAGCTTTCTTTCCTCAGGTGCGTTACCTTTCTGAACCTCTGCACCGCAGCTTTCAAGAGACTCAACAGTGTGAGACTTGGAAGAACCGGTAGCGCCGCCGCAGCCGTCACGGCCGGTACGGCCGCCGAGGAGAATAACCAGATCGCCGTCCTGAGGACGCTCACGACGGACGTTTTCCTGAGGAGCAGCAGCAATAACAGCACCGATCTCCATACGCTTAGCAGCGTAGCCGGGATGATAGAGCTCATCTACAATGCCGGTTGCAAGACCGATCTGGTTGCCGTAGGAGGAATAGCCTGCGGCAGCAGTGGTGACGATCTTTCTCTGGGGGAGCTTACCGGGCATAGTCTCATTGAGAGGCTTTAAAGGATCTGCAGCGCCGGTAACACGCATTGCGCCGTAAACATAGGAGCGTCCGGACAGAGGATCGCGGATTGCGCCGCCTATGCAGGTTGCAGCACCGCCGAAGGGTTCGATTTCGGTGGGGTGGTTATGGGTTTCGTTCTTGAAAAGCAGAAGCCAGGGAACGGAAACGCCGTCCTCTTCTACGTTTATTTTTACAGTGCAGGCATTGATTTCCTCAGATTCGTCCAGCTTGTCCATCTTGCCGGCCTTTTTAAGGTGTCTTACGGCAATAGTGGCAAGGTCCATAAGGGTAACGGGCTTTGTACGGCCCAGAGCCTTTCTGGTATTGAGGTAATCCTCGTAGGTTTTCTGAATTTCCTCGTCCTCAAAGCTTGCATTGTCTATGGTAGTGGTAAAGGTGGTGTGACGGCAGTGATCGGACCAGTAGGTATCAATAACCTTTATCTCGGTGATGCTGGGGTCACGGTTTTCACTTCTGAAATAATTCTGGCAGAATGCAATGTCGTCAAGATCCATTGCAAGGCCGTATTTTGCGATGAAAGCCTCAAGACCTGCCTTGTCCAGATTGTTAAAGCCTGTGAGGGTCTCAACAGTTTCGGGAATAACATAGTCGGTCTTTAAGGTTTCGGGCTTTTCCATTTTAGCCTCGCGGGCTTCAACGGGGTTAATGAGATATTTCTTAATCTCATTCATTTCTTCATCGGAGAGATTTCCGGAGAGAATGTAAACCTTTGCGGTTTTAACAACGGGCTTTTCACCCTGAGAAATAATCTGAATGCACTGTGCAGCAGAGTCTGCTCTCTGGTCGAACTGACCGGGGAGGTACTCAACTGCAAAGCTCTTTTTGCCGTCCAGATTGAGCTCGTAGCTTACTTCATCCAGCTGGGGCTCGGAAAGAATGGTTTTGACAGCGTAGTCAAAATCCTCCGCAGAGATGTTTTCAACATCGTAGCGGTTTACAAGGCGCAGCCCATCAAGAGAGCTGATGCCTAAAAGACTTTTAATATCTTCGTATAAGTGCTTTGCCTCCTGGGCAAGAGCTTCTTTTTTTTCTACATATACGCGGTAAACCATCTTATGCCTCCCTGTATGCTTTAAGTGCTCTGCTGCCGATATCGTGACGGAAGTAGGCGTTTTCAAAATGAACCTTCTCGGAAAGTGCGTATGCGGCTTTGATTGCCTCGGGAAGAGTTTCCCTCACAGCGGTAAGGCCTAAAACTCTGCCGCCGTTTGTAAGAAGCTTTCCGTCCTCGCTGAGCTTTGCACCGGCGCAGTAGACATAGGGCTTAGCCTCGTTTTCAATCTCAATCTCAAAGCCCTTTTCGTATTTTACGGGGTAGCCCTTGGAGGCCATAATAAGGCAGCAGGCAGAGGAAGAACTGAACTTAACCTTAGTCTGAGAAAGGGTGCCGTTGGTGCAGGCCTGCATGATTTCCAGCAGATCGCTTTCAAGAAGGGGCAGAACCACCTGAGCCTCGGGATCACCGAAGCGGCAGTTATATTCGATAACCTTGGGGCCGTTTTTGGTAATCATAAGACCGAAGTACAGGCAGCCCTTGAAGGGATGACCCTCGGCCTTCATTGCATTTATGGTGGGCAGGAAAATCTTTTCCATGCACTCGTCTGCAATGTCTTTGGTGTAATAGGGGTTGGGAGCAATGGTGCCCATGCCGCCGGTATTGAGACCCTCGTCGTTATCCATGGCGCGCTTGTGGTCCATGGAGGAAATCATGGGACGAATAGTTTCGCCGTCGGTAAAGGAGAGAACGGAAACTTCGGGACCTTCAAGGAATTCCTCGATAACCACGCGGCTGCCGCTGCGGCCGAACTTACCGTCCTCCATCATTTCCTTTACTGCTTCTTTAGCCTCAGTAAGGTTCTGGGCGATAATTACGCCCTTACCAAGAGCAAGGCCGTCAGCCTTAATGACGATAGGCATATTGCAGTGCTCAAGATACTCTAAAGCCTTGCCGCAGTCGTCAAAGGTTTCATATTCGGCGGTAGGAATGTTGTACTTCTTCATAAGGTTCTTTGAGAAGATTTTGCTGCCCTCAATCTGAGCGGCTGCAGCGCAGGGGCCGAAGCAGGGGATACCGGCCTCTGTAAGCATATCCACGGCGCCCATAACAAGGGGATCGTCGGGAGCTACCACTGCGTAGTCGATTTTATTCTCTACTGCGAATTTCTTTATATTTTCAAGATCGGTTGCGGCAATGGCCACGCACTCAGCGTCGTCCTTCATGCCGCCGTTGCCGGGCAGGGCGTAGATTTTATCCACACCACGGCTCTCACGGAGTTTCTTTATAATGGCGTGCTCACGACCGCCGCCGCCTACTACTAAAATTTTCATAGTCAGCCTCCGAATCAGTGATGGAACAGGCGCATACCGGTAAAGGCCATAACCATATCGTAGCTGTCGGCGGTTTCAATGACGTTGTCGTCTCTGATGCTGCCGCCGGGCTCAGCGATATACTTAACACCGCTCTTGTAGGCGCGCTTTACGTTGTCACCGAAGGGGAAGAAAGCATCAGAACCGCAGGTTACGCCGCTCTGAGTGGCAATCCATGCCTTTTTCTCCTCAGCGGTAAGAACTTCGGGCTTCTCCTTGAAGCTCTTCTGCCACTCGCCGTCGGCAAGAATGTCCATGTACTCGTCGGACATGTAGATGTCGATAGCGTTATCACGGTCGGGACGGCGGATGTCATCCACAAACTTGAGTCCCAGCACTTTGGGGTGCTGGCGCAAAAACCAGTTATCAGCCTTGTTGCCTGCAAGTCTGGTGCAGTGAATTCTGGACTGCTGACCTGCGCCTACACCGATGGTCTGGCCGTTCTTAACGTAGCAGACGGAGTTTGACTGGGTGTACTTGAGGCTTATAAGGGAAACGATCATATCGATAACTGCCTCATGGGGCAGGTCTTTATTCTTGGTTACGATATTTTCGAAAAGTTCGGGTCCGATTTTAAAGTTGTTGTGGCCCTGCTCGAAGGTGATGCCGAATACATCCTTCTGCTCCAGAAGAGCGGGAACGTAATCGGGGTCAATCTTAACAACATTGTAGTTGCCCTTTTTCTTTTCTCTTAAAATCTCCAGAGCTTCCTCGGTGTAGCCGGGAGCGATGATGCCGTCGGAAACCTCGGGCTTAATGTACATTGCGGTTGCCTTGTCGCATACGCGGCTGAGGGCAGCCCAGTCACCGTAGGAGCAGAGTCTGTCTGCGCCGCGGGCTCTGATGTAAGCGCAGGCAATGGGGGAAAGCTCTGCGTCATCGTCTACAAAGTAGATCTGTCTGTCAATATCGCTCAGCTCCAGACCGACTGCAGCGCCGGCAGGAGAAACATGCTTAAAGGATGCAGCAGCGGGCAGGCCGGTTGCCTCGTCCAGCTCTTTTACCAGCTGCCAGGAGTTGAAAGCGTCCAGAAGGTTAATGTATCCGGGCTTGCCGTTTAATACTTCAATAGGAAGCTCTCCCTCTTTCATGAAAATGCGGGAAGGCTTCTGGTTGGGGTTACAGCCGTACTTAAGTTCAAGTTCTTTCATCACAATACCTCAGTTATTTTTATTTATGAGGCGCTCCTCATATTTTCCGGTTTCGGCGTCGGTGTATCTGACGTAAAGGGAAATCTTGTTGTCTGCATCAAGAGCATTCCAGAGATTATCGGTGAATTCATCGATGTTTTCGGGAATTGCAACACGCTCAGGCTCACCCTGGAAGGTGGGGATGGGATTGCCGTCGGTTACATAGGTGTGGATGAAATGACCCAGACCTGCAACGGAGGGGTAATCAAAGGTGTAGCGGGCGCAGTCGGAACCTTCTGCGTCGATGCTCTTTAAGATGCTCATACTGTATGTAAAGTCGTTATTGTTAAAGTTGATGATACCGCTGATGCGGGGGGTGAGATTGGGAGCGTCCGGCTCGAATTCTCTTGCGGTAAGTGCTTCGGAGAAGCTGAGGCCTGCTTTGAGGCCGTCATAAATGGTGTCAGTCTGGTCGCCGTTTGTTACGATAAGCTTGTTTTCAAACTTTCTTATTGCGGCGTAGATGATAAGACTGGGGTCCTCAACTTTGGTTTCATCAAAGGGCTCGGTGAAAAGCTCCTCACCGTGAAGCTTGAAAACACGATTGCGGCTGTTGCTGCTGCGGCCCATTATGAAGTATGCGGAAACAGCTTTTTTGCCGTCAGCGCTTTTGCCGATGACAATGCCGCGGCCCACATATGGGTTACCGGAAATAAGCTCTGAGATGGGGTTTATTTTGTAAATATCCATTATGACTTCTCCCTTGATTTAATGATTTCAGCTGAAAGCAGCTCGGTTGCCTTAGGCAGAATTATCCATTCAGCCTGCTCCATAACTCTCTTCTGGAGGGTTTCGGGAGTGTCATCGGGCAGAATATCCACAGCTTTCTGCATGATTATTTTTCCGCCGTCGGGGATCTCGTTCACAAAATGAACAGTTGCACCTGTCACCTTAACGCCGTACTCCAGCGCGGCCTCATGGACATGCAGTCCGTAAAAGCCCTTGCCGCAGAATGAGGGGATAAGGGAGGGGTGTATGTTAATGATACGATTTTTATAGTGCCCGGTGAATTTTTCACTGAGTATGCTCATAAAGCCTGCAAGAACGATAAGCTCGATGCCGTTTGAATCAAGCAGCTCAATGAGTCTGTTTTCAAAAGCTTCCTGACTGCCGCATTCCTTTTTAATAATGCATTCAGCGGGAATTCCCGCGAGTTCTGCCCGGGTAAGGGCATAGGCGCGGGAATTGTTAGCTACTACCAGACGGATTTCTCCGCTTTTAATGATGCCGCTCTTTTCTGCATCAATGAGGGCCTGAAGATTAGTGCCTCCACCGGAGACCAAAACGGCTATTCTGGCTTTCAGCATATCTGCACCTTCTCGTCACTTTCAACAATGTGACCCAGAACGTAGGCATCAATGCCGTTTGCCTTTAAGATTTCAAGGGACTTATCCACATCCTCGGGAGCAACGGTAACGCTCATACCGACACCCATGTTGAAGGTGTTGAACATGTCGCGCTCGGGAATGTTTCCGACCTCTGCAAGAAGCTTGAAGATAGGCAGAACGCGGACATCGTCCTTTTTAATAACTGCACCCAGACCGTCGGGAATGCAGCGGGGGATGTTTTCATAGAAGCCGCCGCCGGTAATGTGGGAAACACCCTTTACCTTGACGCTCTTGAAGAGCTCAAGCATGGGCTTGACGTAAATCTTGGTGGGAGTGAGCAGAGTTTCACCGATGCTCTTGCCGCCCAGTTCTTCTCTGGGGGTCTTAAGCTCGGGATTGTTCTCTACGTCGAAAACCTTTCTTACCAGTGAAAAACCGTTGGAATGAACACCGGTAGAGGGAAGACCGATTATGATGTCGCCGGGGCGGGTGGTTTTATTATCGATAATATCCTTCTTATCAACAATACCAACGCTGAAGCCTGCCAGGTCGTATTCATCCACAGGATAGAAGCCGGGCATCTCAGCGGTCTCGCCGCCGATAAGAGCGGAGCCGGACTGTACACAGCCCTCTGCAACGCCGGAGACGATCTGCTCAATACGCTCGGGGACGTTTTTACCGCAGGCAATATAGTCAAGGAAGAAGAGAGGCTTTGCACCGCAGCATATAACATCGTTTACGCACATTGCAACGCAGTCAATACCTACGCTGTCGTGCTTATCCATTAAAAATGCCATTTTAAGCTTGGTTCCAACACCGTCAGTGCCGCTTACAAGCACGGGGCATTCCATACCGGAAAGATCGGGCAGGAAGAGGCCGCCGAAGCCGCCTACATCGGAGCACACACCGGATGTCATGGTACGGGCGATATGGCTCTTCATGAGTTCAACAGCTTTGTAGCCGGCGGTAATATCTACACCGGCTGCGGCGTATGAATCGGAATGACTGCTATTCATCTTATCTGTCTCCATTTCATTAGTTTATATCTCAGTCTTTGCCAGTCCAGCAATAGGTACAAATCTTGTCTCTGTCGATGCCGATAGAATCAAGGAGGTTATCAAGGCTCTGATAGCCGAGAGTGTTAAAGCCCAGCTTGCTGCAGATGGTATGCAGCAGGCACTGACCTCTGTGGGTGTTTGCATCGGAATACTCATCCAGATGCTTCTGACCTTCTGCACCCTCCATTTCCTGAATGGTACGGCGGGTTAAAAGTTCCATATCGGAGTTGGAGCGGGAGAAGTTCAGGAATTTGCAGCCGTACATAATGGGAGGACAGGCTGAACGCATATGAACTTCCTTTGCGCCGCAGCTGTACAGGAATTCAACGGTTTCCTGAAGCTGAGTGCCGCGGACAATGGAATCGTCCACAAACAGAAGCTTTTTGCCTTCAATAAGCTCAGGAACGGGAATCTGCTTCATCTTTGCAACCTGCTTTCTAACGTCCTGAGTTGCAGGAGTGAAGGAGCGGGGCCAGGTGGGAGTGTATTTAATGAAAGGTCTTGCAAGAGGTAAGTGGCTCTCGTTTGCATAGCCCATTGCGTGAGGAATACCGGAGTCGGGCATGCCTGCTACAAAGTCTGCATCTGGCATGGTGCCCTTTTCCATCTCGGACTTTGCAAGGGAGGCACCGTTTTTATAACGGGACAGCTCTACGTTTACACCTTCGTAGTTTGAGTTGGGGTAGCCGTAGTAGGTCCAGAGAAATGCACATATACGCATCTTATCGCCGGGCTTCTGGAGAGTTTCCCAGCCCTTTTCGGTTATCTTTACGATTTCACCGGGGCCGAGTTCGTGCTCGTTTTTGTAGCCCAGCTTGCTGTAAGCAAAGCTTTCAAAGGAGACACTGTAACCGTCTGCGTCCTTACCGATTAAAACAGGCAGTCTTCCCAGACGGTCTCTTGCGGCGATTATGCTGTCACCCTGAAGAATAAGGATGGTTGCGGAACCGTCGATAATCTCCTGAGCGTAGCGGATGCCTTCCACAATGCTGTCCTTCTGGTTTATAAGGGCGGCAATAAGTTCGGTGGAATTGATTCTGCCGGAGCTCATGGCCATAAACTGGTTATGGCCGCTGAAGAACTTGTCTATGAGCTCCTGAGTATTGTTTATCATTCCTATGGTGCTGATGGCGTAAAAACCAAGATGGGAACGAACCAGCAAAGGCTGGGGGTCCATGTCGCTTATGCAGCCGATAGCGCTGCAGCCCTTGAAGGAATGAATATCATTTTCAAACTTTGTGCGGAAGGGAGTGTTTTCTATATTGTGAATCTGTTTCTGGTAACCTTCCTCCCGGTCGTAGGCAACCATTCCGGCACGTCTTGTGCCCAGATGGGAATGGTAGTCAACACCGAAGAAAACATCCAGAACTACATCGCGTCTTGAAACGGCGCCGAAAAAGCCGCCCATTATGCAAAGAACAGCTCGGAGAGGGTCATGGGCTCGACGTATTCGCCGTCTTTGTAGACTCTCATGTTACCGGAAGCAATTTCGTCAATGAGGATGACCTCATCGCCGGAGTAACCGAACTCAAACTTGATGTCGTAAAGCTCCATGCCGCGCTTCTCCATCTCTTCCTCGATGATGGAGGTGATAGCCTGAGTCTGAGACTTGAGGGAATCGTACTGCTCGGAGCTCATAACGCCCAGATCAACAAGTGCATCCTTGGTTACCAGAGGATCGCCCTTGGCGTCGTTTTTGAAGGTGGTCTCAACATAGTTGGGCAGGGGAGCACCGTTCTCAATGTACTCACCGTAGCGGCGGATAAAGCTGCCCACAGCTCTGCGGCGGCAGATAACTTCAAGGCCGTGGCCGAAGGGACGGGCAGGCAGAACTTCCATGGTGCAGGAGTCCATGTTTGCCTTAACGTAGTGGGTCTTGATACCGCGGTCGCGGAGAAGCTCGAAGAAGTACTCGCTCATACGGAGGTTAGCCATACCTACACCCTCGATGCTCAGACCGACAGCATTCTCACCCGGGTCAAACTTACCGTCTTTACCGGTAACATCATCTTTAAACTTCAGCAGGTAGTGGCCATTGTCCAGTGCGAAAACGTCCTTGGTTTTTCCGGTGTACTTGAGTTCCATAATAATTATTCCTCCGTTTAATAAATTATTTGTTGTTGATGTTTCTGTCTTTTTTGAGGGTATCTTCTGTATTCTTTACACGATAAGCTTCCAGCTTTTCAGCAAGAGTCTCATCGGAGAGAGCGAGTATTTCAACTGCAAGGAAAGCAGCATTCTTTGCACCGTCTATTGCAACGGTAGCTACGGGGATACCAGAAGGCATCTGGACTGTTGAAAGCAGAGCGTCAATACCGCCGAGCTGAGAGTTGATGGGGATTCCGATAACAGGCAGGGTGGTACCTGCTGCAATGGCACCTGCAAGATGAGCTGCCATACCGGCGGCTGCAATGATTACTCCAAAGCCGTTCTTTCTGGCATTGGCAGTGAATTCTCTGCATTCCACGGGAGTACGATGGGCAGAGTAAACGTGCATTTCGTATTCAACCCCGAAATCCTGCAGAATGTCTGCGGCCTTTCCGACTACGGGCAGATCGCTGTCGCTGCCCATAATGATTGCAACTTTTTTCATGTCAAGACCTCCTGAAATTTACTTAAAATTTTTAAGAAAAACAAAAAGGGCGCACTCCACACCTGTAAAAGGTATTGAGTACGCCCAGACGGTCGGCTGTTACGGTAGATTGGTCCATGTGGTGCTCCACTTAAATCCGTCAGAGCCAAAATACCCTTAATGTTTTTACTCATCTAAAATACCACGAAATTCGACTAAATGTCAATAGGTTGAAAAAAATGTAACAGACATTTTAAACGAAAAACGGAGGCTGAATTTGTGCAGATTTACAAAAGAATAAAACTGCTGGCTTGACAAGCAATATATGGCGTATATATAATTAAAATTGTTTGGAAATAATGTCATAATTACAGTGAAAACACATATGGAGGCTCAAGCATGGACAGTAAACTTACAGAAAAAAGCTGCATGGATTTTACGGAGCTTTTATCGTCCTCTGCCCCTGTACCCGGAGGGGTAGGTGCAGCAGCACTTGCTGACGCGATAATGGATAAGCTGGTGGAATAATGGCATTTATTTTAAAGGGCAAGCCGGTTGCCGATGAAATTTACCGGAAGCTTGAAGAGCGGATAGGGCGTCTTAGCGAAAAAAACATCATCCCCTGTCTTGCGATAGTAAGGGTTGGAAACGATGAAAGCGCAGAGGCTTATGAAAGCTCTGTTTTAAAAGCTTTTTCAAAAAGAGGACTTGCGGTTAAAAGCTGTGTTATGCCTGATAATTCCACGGAGGCAGAGCTTACCGAGGTTTTGCGGGAGATAAGCGGCGATAAAAAAGTGCACGGCTGCATGATAATGCGCCCGCTGCCGCGGCACATGGATGAAAACAGAGTGCTTCAGTGTCTAAGCTATGAAAAGGATGTGGACTGTGTAAGCAGACAGGCTCTCGGAGGCGTATTTTCAGGGGATAAGGACTGCTTTGCACCCTGCACGGCGCAGGCCTGCATGGAGATTTTAGACTACTACAATGTGCCGCTTAAAGGAAAAAGAGCGGCGGTTATAGGCAGAAGCCTTGTGGTGGGAAAACCTCTTTCCGTTATGCTTACGGGGCGGGATGCGACAGTTACAATGTGCCATTCCAGAACTTTAAACACAGCGGAAATCTGCGCGCAGCAGGATATAATCATTGCGGCGGCAGGACGGGAAAAGCTTGTTGATAAAAGCTATACAAATGAGCATCAATATATAATTGATGTGGGAATAAATGTGGGCTCTGACGGAAAAATCCACGGCGATGTGGATTTTGAAGCAGTTGAGCCTGCTGTGAGTGCCGTAAGTCCGGTACCCGGAGGCGTGGGCTCGGTTACAACCGCCGTTCTGGCGGAACATCTGGTAACAGCTGCCGAAAGACAGTTATCATAAACATGACATTGAGTGCAAGAAAGGCTGTACACATCTAAGATGGATAAATCCGGTCAGAGAAAAGCGGCTCTCAAGGCAAGGGCTGCAATAGAGCCTCAAGAGCGGGAGATAAAAAGTATGCTCATCTGCCGCAGACTTATGGAGCTTGAGGAAATTAAAAAGGCAGATGTGATATTTTCCTACATTGCGATAAAGGACGAGGCAGACCTTGAACCTTTAAATGAATATCTTATGAGTGCGGGGAAAAAACTCTGCTTTCCGGTTTCGGGCAGAAACGGTATAATGCAGGCCTATGCACCGGGTGGATGGAGAAAGGGCCTTTACGGAATTACGGAGCCAGACCCGGAAAGCTCGGAGCTTATCGCACCTGAGAAAATCTCCCTTGTGCTTGCACCATGTGTGGGCTTTGACGAAGATGGAAACAGGCTTGGCTACGGCGGCGGATATTATGACAGATTTCTTCCCGACTGCGTAAACGCCGTAATCGTTGCAGCGGCCTTTGAAGCACAGAAAATGCCCGGAATTGCAGCAGAAAAGCTTGACCGGAAAATGGATGCTGCCGTTACAGAAGAGGCAGTATACAGATTTTAATTATCAAAATAAAAAACCCGGAAAAACCTTTGAGGATTTTCCGGTTTTTTATACTTATTTCACTGCAGATGTTATACATTTCACGGCCAATTCAACAAACAAAATCTTTTTTATGTTATTATGCAATTAAGCTGATGAATTCCGCTTTAAAAATGAACGTTGTATATAAGAAAATAACGTTAAAAGCGGAATTGTATTAAAAATATTGCAATGTGCAAATTCGATGAATAAAGCCTAATAGTAACCCCATGTTGACCAGATTCAATGCTTATTTACAGACAATAAAAAGGAGTGTGCTATGAACTCGCTGCAAAGATATATATCAGATGGATTAAAAATTATTTTCTTCTCACTAATCTGCGCTTTAATAATAGCCGCTATTGTGAATATTATTTTACGGGCTATAAAGAAAAAGAAAATTAGTTTTAAACATATATTAGTTATTTGGTATTTTGTCACATTAGAATGTGTGAGCTTTTACTACAATTTAGCTCCTGTAAGCAGAGTGCGGTGGATTAACATCCACGTTTTCAAATGGCTTGAAGACTTGACAAGATCCGGCGTTGCGGTGTTATGGCAAGTGCTGCTGAATTTTGCACTTTATGTGCCGTTAGGATTTATTTTAGCTTATTTTTTCAGAAACAGAGCGAAAAAATTCTATATACCGATAATAATAGCTGCGGTTTCTCTCTTCAATGAGATGACGCAATATATATTTTATCTTGGCTCTCCCGACATAGACGATTTGATTATAAATACACTCGGCGGTTTATGGGGCGTGCCTTTGTTCGGCATATACGAAAAAATTAAGGCGAAAAGTAAACCTGCGGTAAGATTAAGCCTGTGCGTACTCTGCCCTTTTATAGTTGCTGTTATAGCTTCTGCAATTTATGCTATTATGCCGTTTGGCTTTGTTGGTGCTGATTTTAAAACTGCCGGAATGGAAATTGAAAATGTAAATATTGACGGTCTGGATTTATCAAATTATGAGAGCGAAGCATACACATATAAATTACCGCCGAAGTATAAAATGACCCAATTAGAGACTCTGACGCATCAAATTTTCACAGCATTCGGTGAGAAAGAAAATGTAGACTCCTATGATAAATATGATGATTTATTAGTTACTTATGGTGAAGTACAGTCCTATTATACATGGGTTATGAATACCGGAAAATTCTTCTTGGAAACAATGGAGCATGGAATTGAGATAGACAGCAATGATGACTTCCTTTTAGAGCCTATAAGAAATATTCTGGGAAATGCAGGATTTGATGTGCCGGACAGGTACAGCAATATGGAAACAGATTATGATGATTACATAGTTTACTATGACTTTGTACCTTATAAAAATAAAATATTTTACGGCACTTTAGAATGGAATTCCTCCGGCAATACGATTTATTCCCTTAAATATAATTTGCAAACGCTTGAAAGTACTGATAGGCTTCAAACCCTTACAGACAAAGAATTTTATGAAAATCTGCAGGAAGGGAACTTTAATTGCTGTAATTTACAAGATCGATATGTTGAAAACTTAATTTGCAAAGAAATCGAACTTGAATATATTCCTGACACAAAAGGATATTTCCGCCCTATATATAAAATCTCGGCTCAGGCCGATGGTGAGGATGTATTATTGGAGATGCCGTTACAATAAGGAAGATTATAAAAAAGACCTGATTTTGTGTGAAATCAGGTCTTTTTTTCATGCACCCTGAACCGACATATACACAGCCAGGTGACGAAAATATTATGTGCAATTCAGACGTTTTCTGAAATGTTTACATATAATACATGAAATCATTACGCTTCGGAGAGAAATGCCTATTGACAAAATGCGTGAAATCTAATATTGTACATGATGCGGTTAAAGTAAGCTAACCCTACTATTATAATTATGTTTTTTCCCGGAGCAGAAAACCGGGATTTATTTAAAGAAAGCAGTTAGCCAAAGCTAACTGTTTGCAAATTCAGGCGGGAGAAAATAATGAGAGACGACTATGAAATTTTGAAGCTCAGAGTTCTTATGCAGCTTTTAAAAGACGATGATGAGAGCCATACAGTGAGCAAGATGTCCAGAACTCTGGGTGTTAACAAGCAGCGTATAAGCAGGCTTCTTATGGAATTTGAAAAAGAGGGGATTGCCGACCGCACACACCAGCGTAAACCCTGCCTCACCCCTGAGGGAATAAAAAAGGCCGAATATTATTCCGAGCGGATAACGGCCGCTCTTAATCATCTGCTTTTTGAAGGTGTCAGCATAGAAAAGGCTGAGGAGGATGCCTACCACTGGGCACTATATAACACCGACGAAACTATGGAGGTAATAAAAAGTGCGGCTGCGTGGCAGAAAGCTAAATATAAGCTGAGGAATAAAAAGAAGTTCAGCGGCGGCGAGCTGTGCAAAATTCTGGGCGACGGAGTTTACCAGTTTAACTTTGTGATTTACAGAGAGCATTTAAAAAACGGCAGCAGCCTTTCCATGGCAAACGATGGCTTTGAGCATCCGGGCAGACTGGTAGTTAAAAACGGATGCGGTAAAATATATCTCCGCCTTGCGGTTATCGAGGCTGATTCGCCCATAAGCCGTACCACACTGTCAGGTAAGGCGGTCAGCGTGAAATATATGGAAAACAGCGATTTTATAAGCGCTGAGCTGAGTAATGACATTGTGAGCTTTCCGGCAGCGGCTCTGGATTTTACAAATATCGGTGAAAATATAAGCCAGATTCTCCACGGAAGTGTGTACCTTAAAATAAAATGCTCTATCGGAGCATTGCATATGCCGGAATCGACGGCTGTTTTTAATATGATGATGTAAAAATTTTGAATATTATGTCACGGAAGTGTGACAGTAAAATAGTTCCCATAATAAGAAAATTCAAGGCGATTAGAGGCATTAAACTGAAAAACACGCACAAAGGCAGATTATTTGTCACATGTGCGTGACAAAAATGTGCTTGATAAGCATATGGACTATGGATAAAATGAACTAAGTAAAAAAGGCCTATTTGCAATAGCTATGCGGTTATGGAAATAGGCTTTTAATCTGATAAAGAGTTAGCCTTGGCTAACCTTAACCGATTTTACCACAAAGCCAGTTTCAAAATTTCAGGAGGAATCAAAATGAAGAAAATTTCCAAGCTCCACAGACTCATGGCAATGTTTCTTACACTTGTTATGATCTTTGGAACACTTCCTGTAACTGCGCTGGCAGAGGGAATTGAAAGCCCTGAAACGGAAAATGCCGTTCAGGCCCCTCAGCAGCAGGAGCATGGAAAGGGCGAAAACGCCGCCGAGACGGCACAGCCCCAGACACAGGAAAACGGTGAGGCAGAAAAGCCGGCGGAAAACACCGCTGAGCCTGTACAGCCTCAGACACAGGAAAGCGGCGAGACCGCAAAGACGGAAGAAACCGTCACCGAGCCTGACAAACAGGAGAATAAGGAGCAGGGCGAAACTGCCGCTCAGACTCCTGATACTCAGGAGCAGGTGAAGGATGAGACCGCAAAAGAAACCGAAAATGCCGGTGCTGATGATAAAGCTGACAGCGCAGCAGCCGAGGAAGTCAGCAAGAAGATTGAAGCAATCGGCGAGATAAATGCGGACTCCAAGAGCCTTATCGACGAGGCCCGCAAGGCATATGAGAGCCTGAACGCTGCAACAAAGCTTCTGGTTAAAAACGCAGACAAGCTCACCGAGGCCGAAAAAGCCTTTGCTGCGCTCAATGTGCAGCAGGAGGAGAGCGAGGAAACCGCAGGCCTTAAATTCGGTTCTTCCCAGACAGAGCTTGCTGCCGGAACTTATATTATTCCTCTCAGCCTTATGAAGAGCGACAATATAAATGAGTCTTCAATGGCAGGCACCTGCATAGAGGGCGGAGATGTTACAATTTCCGAAAACGGAGAGGCATGGGTTACTGTCTACTTAAAGCCGGTAAGCATGGGCTCTCTCAGCGACTGGTCAGGCCAGTGGCAGATTTATAATGAATATAAAGTGGGTTCCGGCTATACTGCTGCCGAGGTTCTTTCCCACGATGCGGAAAATCACGAAACTGCAATCCGCTTCAAGGTTCCCGATAACAGCTGGGACGGCGTTTATTGCAGCATGTTTGTTCCCATTATGGGCATGAGACCTGATGCCTATATTGCCCTCAATTACGCTTCTGCCACTCCCGGAAAGTTTACTCCCGGCGCAGCTCAGGCAGAGCTTGACAAGCAGGCTGCACAGGGCGTTATTGATCTGATCAATGCAATAGGCGAAAACGTCAGCCTTGATTCTCAGCAGGCAATTAACGCTGCAAAGGATGCTTACGATAAGCTCACCGAGGCTCAGCGCCAGTATGTAACTAACATCGAGAAGCTTACCAATGCCGAGAATACCATTAAGGATATGCAGGCGGCAAAGAGTGCAGATGATTTAATTGCTGCAATCGGAACAGTAGATGCAAAGTCCGGCGAGGCTATAAAAGCAGCCCGTCAGGCCTTCGATAATCTCAGCGAGACTCAGAAGGGCTATGTTAAAAACCTTACAGTCCTTACCGATGCAGAAAAGGCATTTGAGGAAGTTAAAAATGACCTTTATCACTTCGGTTCTGCCGGAACCGTCATTCTCCCCGGCACCCACCAGATAGGTGTTGCATTTAAAAAAGCAGATAATCCGTCCAAGGATTCAATGGCATCCGGCTGCGTAAAGGGCGGCAGCATTGAAGTAATGGAGGACGGCACAGCGTTTATAAATGTAAATCTCGGCTCTGTTTCCATGATGGGTATAACCGGTTGGGCTTCAGACTGGAAAATTTTCAATGAGTACAAAGCCGGCGGAGAAGCTACTCCCGCAGAGATAGTTACCACAGACGGTGAGGGCCATGTTACCCAGATTAGATTTAAACTCCCCAATAACAGCTGGGACGGCGTTTACGCTAATCTTGCAGTAAAAGCCTCAATAATTAACATGAACCCGAATGCTTTCCTGAAGCTTGACTATACAAATGCAGGCGGCGGTACCGCACCTGCCCCCAGTCAGGAGGAAATTGACGCCGCAGCTGCAAAGTATGTCAGCGACAAAATTTCCAACATCGGCACTGTTACCATTGATTCCGCAGCTAAAATAGAAGAAGCACACAATGAGTTTGAAAAGCTCACCCCCGCACAGAAAGAGCTGGTTAAGAATATTCAGGTTCTGAGAGATGCGGAAAAGAAGCTGGAAGAGCTGAAAAGCGAGAGCAGCTTCGAATTCGGCAGCGCAAAGACTGTATTGAAGCCCGGAACATACAATCTGCCTATAAGCATGATGAATTCCGGCAATATTGCCAATCCTTCTATGGCAGCTGACTGTGTTAAGGGCGGCAGCATTGAGGTTATGGAAGACGGCACAGCTTACATAAATGTTAAGCT
>JAHHRQ010000031.1 GCA_020025715.1 Oscillospiraceae bacterium
ACATATGAATGGAATATCATATGAACAGATAAACATATGAATGGAGGCACATATGAAATGGCAGATAATGAGGCCGTAAGCTGTAAAGAAAAATGTTCAGCTCATGACCATGCGGCACTTCTCAGCAAAGTAAGAAGCGAGATGCCCAAAGATGAGCTCATATGCGACCTTGCAGACCTTTTTAAGATTTTCGGTGATACCACCAGAATGAAAATCCTCTTTGCCCTGTTTGAGTCTGAGATGTGCGTTTGCGCTATCGCGGAGCTTCTGGGCATGGAACAGTCCGCAATCTCTCACCAGCTCCGTATTCTCAGAAACGCAAAGCTTGTGGGAAACCGTCAGGAAGGAAAAAATGTTTACTACTTCCTCCTCGACAACCATGTAAGAACCATAGTTGCTCAGGGTTATGAGCACATTATTGAAGAAAGGAAATGAAAAATGAAGAAAGTATTCAAAGTTGAAGATCTCGATTGTGCACATTGCGCTGCCCTTATCGAAGAGGGTGTCAAGAAAATCCCCGGTGTTCAGAATGCAAGCCTGAACTTCATTGCCCAGCGCCTTAATGTTGAGGCCGAAGAGGCTGATTTCCCCGAAATTATGAAGCAGATTAAGAAAACTGCTAAAAAGATAGAGCCTGACTGCAGCATCATTTTCTGAGGAAAATGATATGAGCAGAGGACAGAGAAAAAAACTTTACCGCATTATTGCCGCTGCCGTCCTCGCCCTTGCGGGCGCGGTCATTCCGGCAGGGGAGCTGTGGAAGTTTTTGATATTTACCGCCTCATACATTGTGGCGGGCTATGATGTACTGACAGGTGCTGTGCGTAAGATTATAAACGGTCAGCTCCTTGACGAAAAATTCCTTATGTCCATTGCAACTCTGGGTGCATTCGCTCTGAAAGAATACCCCGAGGCGGCAGGCGTAATGCTCTTTTACCAGATTGGCGAGTTTTTCCAGGCTCTCGCCGTGGGTAAGAGCCGGAAATCTATCGCCGCCCTTATGGACATAAGACCCGATACCGCCACTGTTATAAGGGACGGTAAGGAAATTATTGTGGATCCGGAGGAAGTTTTACCCGGAGAAACGCTGATTGTTAGGCCCGGAGAAAAAATTCCTCTTGACGGAACGGTAATTTCGGGGCATACTACAATTAACGCTTCTGCACTCACAGGTGAGAGCCTGCCTGTTGACCTTAAAGTGGGAGACAGAGCAGTCAGCGGCTCCGTGAACCAGACAGGCGTTATCGAGATTAAGGCTGAGAGCAGCTACCATGAAAGCACCGCTGCAAAAATTCTGGAGCTTGTGGAAAACGCGGCCGAGAAGAAAGCAAAGGTTGAAAGCTTTATAAGCCGCTTTGCTCACTGGTATACACCCCTTGTGGTTCTGGGGGCACTGCTGCTGGCTTTCCTGCCGCCCCTGTTTTTCTCTCAGGCTTGGGGAACATGGATTGAGCGTGCACTTATATTCCTCATGGTGTCCTGCCCCTGCGCGCTGGTGGTTTCAATACCCCTCAGCTTCTTTGCAGGTATGGGCGGCGCATCCAAGCAGGGAATTTTGATTAAGGGCGCGGCTGCAATCGAAAGCCTTTCCAAGGTTGACAGCTTTATTTTCGATAAAACAGGTACCCTTACCGAGGGCAGCTTTGCCGTGGATGCCATTCATTCCGACAAGCTCTCCGAGGCAGAACTTCTGGACCTTGCCGCCGCGGCGGAAAGCTTTTCCCGCCACCCCATTGCAGAGAGCATTGTGGCAGCCCACGGCGGACATATAGACACCGACCGGGTGTCCGATGCCGAGGAGCTGGCAGGTCTGGGTATTAAAGCTTACATTGACGGTGAGCTTTACTATGTGGGTAACTCAGGTCTTATGGATAAGGCCGGTGCCAAATGGCATGACTGCCACCTTAAGGGCAGCATTATCCACGTTGCAAAGGGCAGCGAGTACCTTGGCCATATCGTTGTAAACGATAAAATAAAGGCCAATTCCCGCAAGGCCATTGACGGTCTTAAGGCCCTTAAAATAAACAATATATTCATGCTCAGCGGCGACAAAAAGGAAATTGCCCTTAACGTTGCCGAAAAGCTGGGCATAGACAATGTCCATTATGAGCTTCTGCCTGATGAAAAGCTGGCAAAGCTTCAGGAGCTTATGGATGAGGGCAGAAAGTGTGCTTTCGTTGGAGACGGTATAAACGACGCTCCCGCACTTATGCGCTCTGATGTGGGAATTGCAATGGGTGTTATGGGCTCTGATGCCGCCATTGAATCTTCTGACATCGTGTTAATGGACGATGACCCCACCAAGCTCCCCACTGCACTTAAAATCTGCCGCAGAACCATGATGATTGCAAGGCAGAACCTTGTGTTTGCAATCGGCGTGAAGACCCTTGTTCTTCTGCTGGGCGCAATGGGACTTGCCAACATGTGGATCGCGATTTTCGGTGATGTGGGCGTTATGCTGCTGGCGGTTTTAAACGCCATGCGGGCAATGTTAAAAGTCAAATAATCTTCTTTTTCCCGCTGTGAAATTCACAGCGGGAAAAAGGCGTTTATAATATACAGAGATAGAGGAGACATGAAAATGCTGTGTCTTGAACACATCAGCTGGAATTCCCCCGATGGAAGACAGCTTTTAAAGGGACTGGATCTGGAAATACCGGACGGCAAGCTGGTAGTCATTACAGGTCCCAACGGCGGCGGTAAAACTACCCTCGCCAAGATAATCGCCGGTATTGAGAAGCCCCTTTCCGGCAGAATAATTCTGGACGGAGAGGACATAAGCGATAAAGACGTGACTGAGCGCGCTCAGATGGGTCTGAGCTTCGCTTTCCAGCAGCCTGTGCGCTTCAAAGGCATAACAGTGCGCCGCCTTATTGAGGTTGCAGCCGGCAGAAAGCTTAAAGATGTTGAACTGTGCGAGATACTGGGTGAAGTGGGTCTGTGCGCTAAGGAGTACATTGACCGTGAGGTGAACGCCACCCTGTCCGGCGGTGAAATAAAGAGAATTGAGATTGCAACCGTTATTGCCCGCGACTCCAAGATTGCCATATTCGACGAGCCTGAGGCAGGTATCGACCTGTGGAGCTTTAAAAACCTTATCGAGGTTTTCCGCCAGATGCACGAGGAAAAGAAAAACACCCTCATCATCATTTCCCATCAGGAGCGCATCCTGCGTATTGCAGACGAGATAGTTCTGGTTGCAAACGGCAAAATTCAGGACAGAGGCCCCAGAGAGGAAATGCTCAAATCCATGCGCTTTAAGGCCATGGAGCAGGATGCCGCTGCCTGCGGCAGAGGGGAGGCTGTTTTTCAGTGAATGAAATAACCAAGGAAATACTGAGAAAAATAGACGTATTTAAGGAAAAATACATGTCCGGCGCTTACAGCATCCGTGAGGACGGCAGCTGCGTTGAGCGTCAGGCAAACGCTAACGTTAAGATAGAAAACAAGGACGGCAAGCCCGGTATTGAAGTTCATGTTAAAGCCGGCAGCAAGGGCGAGACTGTTTATATCCCTACCTGCGTTACCAAGAGCATGGACGACCTGGTTTATAACGATTTCTATATTGGCGAGGGCGCAGAGTGCACTATCGTTGCAGGCTGCGGCGTACATACCGACAGCCACGAGGCAGTGCGCCACAACGGTATCCACCGCTTCTTCCTTGAGAAGAACTCCAGCGTAAAGTACATTGAAAAGCACGTTGGTACAGGCGACGGCGAGGGTATCCGCAGCATTGACCCTGTTACCGAGGTTTATATAGGCGAGGGTGCATTCCTTGAAATGGATACCTCTCAGATAGGCGGCGTTGACAGAACCGACAGAAAGACCACCGGTACTATTGCAGCCCGCGGCAAGCTTCTTGTAAGAGAAAGACTTCTCACTGAGGGCGACCAGACTGCCGACACCGTTTTCGACGTGGAGCTTCAGGGCGAGGATTCCTCTGCCGATATTATCTCCCGTTCCGTTGCAAGAGGCCACTCCCACCAGACCTATACCTCCACTCTTACCGGCTCTGCCAGATGCAGCGGTCACTCTGAGTGCGACTCCATTATTGACGGCGACGCCATAGTGGATGCAGCCCCCAGACTTAACGCTCACCACAGCGATGCAGCCCTCATTCATGAGGCAGCTATCGGCAAGATTGCCGGCGAGCAGATTCTGAAACTCCGCAGCCTCGGTCTTACCGAGCAGGAGGCAGAAAACATGATAATCGAAGGCTTCCTGAGCTGATTTATAAATATTAACATGTGAACTAAAAGGGCGTGTTTTTTAACACGCCCTTTTATTGCTTATTTCGATTATTTATGTTAAAATATATAATGCAGATTTATTGTGAAAAAGAGGGATGGTATGGCGCAAAGGCTGGACGTATCAAATAAAATGGGCGAGATGCCTGTAAAAAAACTGCTGCTTAATATGGGTATTCCCATGATGATTTCTATGCTGGTGCAGGCGCTTTATAATATTGTTGACGGTATATTCGTGGCACAGATTAGTGAGAATGCTCTCACTGCTGTTTCCATGGCTTTCCCAATGCAAAACCTTATTATTGCTTTTGCCGTGGGTAACGGAGTCGGTATAAATGCAAATCTGTCCAAAGCTTTGGGCAGCGGCGACCCAAAAAAAGCCAACTCAGCGGCGGAAAACGGCCTTTTCTTACAGGGACTCAGCTATCTGCTGTTCCTGATTTTGGGAATTTTTGCAGTTGAGCCTTATATGCGCGCTCAGACTGACGACCCGGAAATTTTCAGTTACGGCGTTACTTATCTTCGCATAGTGATGTGCCTTTCAATGTGCGTTTTTGCTGAAATCAGCTTTGAGCGATTTTTGCAGTCTACCGGCAGAACTAAATATTCCATGTATACTCAGCTTTGCGGAGCACTGTTCAATATAATTTTTGACCCTATTTTGATTTTCGGCCTTTTAGGTTTCCCCAAAATGGGAGTTGCCGGTGCTGCTGCTGCAACTGTGGGCGGACAGTTCTTCGGAGCTGCTGTGGGTCTTTTACTGAATATAAAGAAAAACCCGGAAGTAAGCCTGAATGTTAAAGGCTTTAAGCCTGACGGAAAAATGATAGGCGATATGTGCAAAGTGAGTGTGCCGTCTATTGTAATGTCCTCCGTTATCTCTCTTACCATATTCCTTATGGACCTGATTTTAAAGGGCTTTTCCACAACGGCTGTGGCAGTTTTCGGAGTTTACGGCAAGCTCCAGAGCTTCGTATTTATGCCGGTATTCGGCCTTAATAACGCAATAGTGCCGATAATTGCGTATAACTACGGCGCAAATAAGCCGGAGCGTATACATGATACCGTTAAATACGGTATTCTCTATGCTACCGGAATTATGCTTGCGGGTCTTTTGCTTATGCAGACCATACCTCGGGTAATGCTGGGAATGTTTGATGCCAGCGAATATATGATGGAAATCGGCGTTCCTGCCTTCAGAATAATAAGCATTGCCTTTGTGTTCGTGGGTGTAAATATAGTCTGCTCGTCAGGCTGTCAGGCATTCGGCAAAGGTATATACAGCCTTATAATCTCTGTTATTCGTCAGATAGCCGCTCTGCTTCCTATTGCGTGGCTTATGAGCCTTACAGGAAAGCTTGACCTTGTATGGCTGTGCTATCCCATATCCGAGGCTATCGCCACCTGCATTGCCGCGCCTCTGTTCAGACGGGTAATCAGAAAATCGGGAATGGATATTAAAAAGTAAATATCAAAAAAAGAAAGCCGCTCATTTGAGCGGCTTTCAGCGTGTCAAAAAATCTCGCAGAGTTTTCCGCAACAGCGGAAAATAAAATTCAAATCATTTTCCACGAGGGCGTGTACCTCAGGGAAAATACATATCAGCCTGAGAGTGTAGAATTTGACCGTCATAGACGGACAAATTATGCGCGGGTCAGGCTGCAAAAGCTTGTCGGAAAGCCCCGAAGGGGTTTTTCGACAGTCTAAAAGCCGCTCATTTGAGCGGCTTTTTATTTTACTTATTCAAGACTGCGGCACGGCCTGCTTCATAGGCTTTCAGGTTCAGTTCAAGGAATTTTTCGGGGACGGTGTCCCGGATAATTTCTTCCCAGTCGATAGTGCCGAAGTCAAGAGCGGCGGTCATGGCACCGAAAAGCACAACGTTCATGCACTTGGGGTTTCCGAGCTCCATGGCGATGTCGGCTGCATTTAAGGTGTGGCACTTGAAGTTACTCTCCATTGCCTCCAGACAGCCCTCAGGGTACTCGCACAGACCTGCTGCAACGGTAGAAGAGGGAATGGAGTAGTCATTTATAACGGCAATGCCGTCGGGCTTTAAAAACTCTGCGTATCTTACAGCTTCCATTTTCTCGAAAGCTATCATAATATCGGCGGCACCTTTGCCTATAACGGGAGAATAGACCTTTTCGCCCCAGTGAACCTGAGTGGAAACACTGCCGCCGCGCTGGCTCATGCCGTGAACCTCGGACATTTTTACGTCATAGCCCATTTTCATAAGGCCGTTTACCAGAATTTTTGCTGTCAGGATTGCGCCCTGACCGCCTACGCCTACTAAAAGTGCGCTTTTGGTTTTCATTTTCAGCACTCCTTTCTGCTAATAGCCTTAACCGGGCAGACCTGAGCACAGACTGTGCAGCCTACACACTGGGTGGGGTCTATGGAAGATTTGCCGTCCTTCATCATAAGGGCGGGACAGCCCACAGAAATGCACTTCTTGCAGCCTATACACTTATCCCGGTCAACCTCGCAAAGGCCTGTATCGTGCTTTATACGCTTAATCAGCAGGCAGGGACGGCGGGAGATAACTGCGGAAGGCTCGGTGGAGTCCAGAGCGTCGGTGATTGCCTTTTCCATGGCCTTTAAATCCCAAGGATCGGCAATGAAAATGTTCTTGTAGCCCATGGACTTTAAAACATCCTCAATCTTGATTGCTTCTGCAATCTCGCCTTGCAGGGTGAAGCCGCTGCCGGGGTTATCCTGATGGCCTGTCATACCGGTGATGGAGTTATCCAGAACCACAGGCACCATGCTGCCTTTATTGTAAATAATCTCAGCCGCGCCGGTCATGCCGGAGTGGAAGAAGGTGGAGTCACCCACAACGCCGAGGAACTTCTTACCCTTCTGACCGGAAATTTCCAGAGCCTTTGAAAGACCCATACCAACGGAAAATCCGCCGCCCATGCACACGCAGCTGTCAACAGCGGAGAGGGGAGGGGCAGCGCCCAGAGTGTAGCAGCCTATATCGCCGGTGACAACATAGTTTTTGTGCTTTGCAACGGTGTAGAAAAAGCCTCTGTGAGGGCAGCCGGGGCAAAGCGCAGGGGGACGGGAAACAGGCTCAACCGCAGGCTTTACGGTTACGGGCTTTTCTCCGAAAATCCGCTCCTTTAAAAGCTGGGGGTTAAGCTCATACATTTTGCCGGTAAGCTCCTTGCCGATGCAGTCTATTCCGGCGGCCTTGATTTCAGTCTCCATGAAAGGCTCAAGCTCCTCGATTACGTAGAGCTTTTCAACCTTGGAGGCAAACTCCTTTATTAAATCTATGGGGAGGGGCCAGGTAAGACCCAGCTTTAAAAATGATGTATCCTCAGGGAAGGCATCCTTTGCATATTCGTAGGCAATGGAGGCGGTGATTACGCCTACCTTAGTGCCATTAAGCTCCATTTTGTTTAAAGGACAGCTGTTTGAATATACTTCAAGAGCCTCCATGTGATCTTCAACCTTTTTGTGGTTTGCATATGCGTTTGCGGGAGTGGAAACGTTCTTGCGGACGTTGCGTTTATACTCCGGCACTTCCTTTTCCACTCTTTCGCCCAGCTCAACCAGACTCTTGGAGTGAGAAACTCTGGTGGTGGTGCGGAAAAGCACGGGAATATCGAAGTTTTCGGAAATGTCGTAGGCGTACTTCATGAAGTCTACACATTCCTGAGAGTCGGAAGGCTCGATAAGGCACAGCTTTGCCGCCTTGGCATAGTAGCGGTTATCCTGCTCATTCTGAGAGGAGTGCATACTGGGGTCGTCTGCCGTTACGATTACAAAGCCTCCGGTCACGCCGTTGTATGCGGCGGTGAAAACCGGGTCTGCCGCAACGTTCAGACCAACGTGCTTCATGGCGCACAGACTGCGGACGCCGCCTATGCTGGCACCGTATGCCACCTCGGTTGCCACCTTTTCGTTAGGTGCCCACTCGCAGTAGAGTGAATCTTTGTAAAGGGGCAGATTTTCAAAAATTTCAGTGCTTGGGGTGCCGGGATAGGCAGAGCAGACCTTTACACCGGCCTCATAGGCACCTCGGGCAATGGCCTCATTGCCGGACATTAAGTACTTCAATACTGTATCCACCTTTCTGTTGTTAGTGTGTTTTATTCCTTATTTAAGCTCCTGAAATTCTGCAATAATTTCAGGAGAAACCTTCGGTAATGAAATGCCCTGCCATGCTTCCATGGCGTTCATGCCGTCCTCTTGACTGCCTGTATAGAGAATGGTTCCGTCGGCTTTAAAGCCCGCTGTAAAATAGGGGCCTACGCCCAGAGCCACTATGTTATTCCAATCGCCTACATTTAATTCGCCTCTGTCGTTCCAGCCGGCGGCAACTACCGTGCCGTCTGCTTTAAGACCCAGACTGTGCTGGAAACCGGCATATATTGCAACGATGTCTGTCCAGTCTTCTACATTGCACTGTCCGCACTCGTTATAGCCGGCGGCTAAAACCGTGCCGTCGGATTTAAGCGCAAGAGAATAATCATAGCCTGCGGCAACCTGAATAACGTCCGTCCAGCCCTCCACGTCGCACTGTCCGTAATGGTTCTGACCGGCGGCAACCACTGTGCCGTCGTTTTTAAGACCTAAAGTGTGGAACTGGCCTGCGGCAGCCTGCTTAATGTCGGTCCAGCCGGAAACCTCGTGCTGACCTGTTGCAGCTCCCGAGTGGTTTGTGTCTTTGCCTATGGAAACCACGGTTCCGTCAGATTTAACGCCTACGGTGGTATCTGCAAAGGCGGAAATGCTGACTATATCCGTCCAGACGGAAACCTCGCACTGTCCGTACTGGTTATTTCCAACGGCCACCACTGTCCCGTCGGACTTTAGGCCTACGCAGTGCCATGCGCCGGAGGAAATGGCGGTAATACCGCTCCAATCCTCAGTGTGGAGCTGACCGAAATTATCAAGCCCTGCGGTTATAACAGTGCCGTCGGTTAAAAGACCCATAACATGGGAATGTCCCCCGTCACATGCGGGGCTGACTGCCCATGAGAGAAGGGTGTCTTTATATTCAGCCTCACGCTCCGTTTTCTGCTGCTGCAAAAGCTTTTCCTGCGCCTCTTTTTCCTGCTCTGCCTTTAAGGCTTCCTCCTCGGGGGTGAGCTGAGGCTCCTGCACCGGAGTATCGGCAGGGGAGGGGGAGTTTCCTACGTGGAGCTTAATTCCCACTGTAACGGCAAGAATTATTACCAGAAAGACTATGACAACTGCAAGTGCAATTTTTCCGCCGGAACGGGCTGAATTTTTCATTTCTTTTCTCCTAAATATTTATATGTTATATATACTATAACATTTCCGGGGAAAATGTACAATCTGTATTTGCGGCTAATTAAAAAGCAGCCCCGAAGGCTGCGGCGGTAACACATGATAAAAGATACATAAAAAGAAATAACCCTTGACCGGCATTTTGAACCTTTCTCCGATCAAGGGTTACTTCTGTGAAATCTTAGTATCTAACATCAATGGTTACCTCACTTTCTGCTAATTAGACGCGGCTTTCACTTTTTTATTCGTCTCAGAATTGCCTCCGTACCAATTCTATTCCTATTGTTTCTTACGTTTCTCAGAAATTTATATAAGCGGAAGATTTTGAAAGCCCGCCTTGGGTTCCTTTTTCAAGGGAACCGGAAGTTGTACCTCTTTTCTACTTCTGAAATTTCAGCTCTGAGGACCCGGTACCGTCTTGCATCAACACCATAATGCAAGCTCCCCAACCGCTTATCCTCTCCGGACTGTTATCCGATCTTTCGGCTTAAATCCTTTTCAAATTATCCGGCCCGCTTTTTGTCAAAATCTGAAAGCTGACTACCGACTTTCCACATCAACTGTTATCCGATCTTTCGGCCTGAGCCTTTTGCAAAAATTCTACGGTAGCGGCTTTATCAAATTACTGATATATGCTCTCTACCGATTTCACAACTGGACTATTATCCGATCTTACGGCTTGAACCCTCTGTTTAAATCTTACTGGTAGCAAGTTCTTATCATCTTAATGACTAAAGCTGGATGCCATTTATTGAAGCTGTTTCTTTTGAAGTATCTCGGTACTTCTTCTTTGTGACTATATAATAACACCCTGTTTCACCAATTTCAATCGGCAAAAATCTATAAAAAACGGACATTAAAATAGTATGATACGGAGAAATGACCTTGAAATATGATATTTTTGTTGACCACCGCGGGGATGTTGTGGTACTATGAATATGTTGGGCGGCTTTTAGCCATGAGTAACCGGCGGGATTTGATCCGTATGTGCTCATGTCTCGGGCGGCCTTATTTTTATGCCCGAAAGGGAGATTTTAGCTTTTAGCCCGCAGAGGGGAAAAGCCGGACGAAAAGCACGAAAACTTTTAGGGGCATCCGGACGAAAAGCGAGGAAGCTTTTCTGGAGTAGCCGGACGAAAAGCGCAAAAAACTTTTAGGGGTCATCCGGACGAAAAGCCCCGCAGTTTTCTGCACTGTGTTTTGCGCCACAGCCTGTACCGAGCTGAAAAAGGCAAAAAAAGAAATAACCCTTGACCGGCACACACTGTGTTTTACACCAGCCAAGGGTTACTTCTGTGAGCTTTTAATATCCAACATCATTGGTTACCTCACTTTCTTAAATTGAACGCAACCTTCTATTTTACATCATTTCAGATTGTTCCGGTGACGGCTCATCCGCAGCCGTGCATCGCGGAATAGTTATGAAGATTCGTCCTGCCTTTCCCTTATTCAGGGAACTATATTCAGTTGTCACATTTATTTACTCACATATTCTTATCCTTGCCTATAATATAGCACTTAAAGGGGCAAATGACAATTATCAAAATCTATAAAAAAGTTACTGCATTTTGGTATAAAATGCGGATACTACTGGAAATATCAGGTAAAATGTTGACTTTGATGCGGCGGGCGTGTTATTATAAAAAACAAGGCGGAGATTTTCCGCCTTATTTTTTTGCTTTGGGGCAGATTTCAAAATAGGTAAGTTTTTTCCACTTAAGCTGTATTATATGAGCGATTAGAACAGAAAGCGAAACAAAAAACAGCTAAATTCTATTAAAGTTTTCCATAGATTTTTACCATGCACCCTACTATAATAATAGGTCGCTGAGAGGGCGGAAATTCTGCCTTCCGGCGCTGATTTTGGATTTATAGGACTGGTAAAAAGTGGGAAAAGGTAACGATCTTCGAAACGACTCTGTTTTGTCTCTTGTTTTTAAATTGACTATACCTGCAATGCTGGCGCAGCTTGTAAACGTGCTTTACGGTATTATTGACCGTATGTTTATAGGCCACATTCCGGTTGTGGGAAATATTGCCCTTGCAGGCGTCGGCGTCTGCGGCCCTATCACCACCATGCTCGCCTCCTTCGGTACTCTTGTAGGTATCGGCGGCTCGGTTATGATGGCAACCAGCATGGGCCACGGCGACACCAAAAGAGCAAAGAAAATTCTTGCAAACAGTTTCCTCCTGCTGCTTATATTCTCCGTCGCGCTGACGGTAGTTCTGCTGCTTACAAAGAAAGAGATGATATATCTTTTCGGCGGCAGTGATGACACTTACCGGTTTGCAAACACCTATCTTACAATTTACACCATGGGCACTTTCTTTGCCCTCCTTGCAATGGGTCTTAACTACTTTATTTCCTGTCAGGGCTTTTCCGTCAACGCCATGTTCACGGTGCTTATAGGCGCGGTGAGCAACATTATTCTGGATGCGGTTTTCGTGCCTGTTCTGGGCTGGGGCGTGGGCGGCGCTGCTTTTGCAACCGTTATTTCTCAGATCTTATCCGCCGTTTATGCGGTGGTGTTCCTGCTGGGTAAAAGGGTGCAGGTTGGAATTACCTTCGGCGGCTACGATTTTCGCATGATACTGAAAATTATCGGCATGGGAATTTCTCCCTTTATTATCATTTCCACCGACAGCGTGATTATTATTATAATCAACATGATTTTGCAGCACTACGGCGGTGTGGAAGGCGATATGCTCATTTCCGGCTACACCATTACCATGAGCTATTTCCTGCTTATTACCGGCCCTCTGCTTGGTATTTCCGGCGGCGTTCAGCCTATCATCAGCTTTAACTACGGCGCAGGTCAGGGGGATAGAGTAAAGAAAGCCGTACTGTACGCCACCATTATGGCGGTGGTGTTTAACGGAATTATGATGATTGTCTCTCATTTTTTCGCAGGCAGCTTTGTAAAGTTCTTTACTGATGATGTGCAGAGCTCTCAGGTTGCGGTGTGGGGCATAAAGGTTTTCACCCTTGCCGCTGTCCCCCTTGCCTTCCAATATGTGTTTGTTGATGCGCTTACCGCTTTGGGCAAGGTGAAAATTTCCCTCTATCTTTCCGCATCGAGAAAGATAAGCTATGTTGTGTGCGCTTTCATTTTCGCCGGCATTTTCGGCGCCCGCAATTCCTTCTACGCCGAGACTGTGAGTGATGTCTTCGGCGGCACACAGTCCGCCATAGTGTATCTTATAGTTTACGCAAAATACTTTAAGGATATGGGCGTGACGGAAGAACGGCTGCCGGAGCATAAAGAATAAATATAACAGAATGAACCTCACGGGGATTTTCCCTGCGGGGTTCTTTTTTTACCCGAATTTTTCACGATTTAAGAAATAAAAAAATTTTTTCTCAAATAGATATGGACAGAATGGTGTTTCAATGGTATAACTGTATACAATTATACAAGAACACATAAAATTTCAGGCTAACAGCCTTTTAAGCAGCCGAAAGGAGCGATATAAATGCTTGAGCTGTCACCCAAAACCAATCTTCTGGAGGAAAATGACTACCGTTTCTCCCTGCAGGACGTGAAAGAGCCGAAGCTTTTCAGGGAGATATACAACTACGACGAGGTGCCCAAGCTTTCCTTTAACCACCGCCGTGTTCCCATGAACATGCCGGAGGAGATATGGATTACCGATACCTCTTTCAGAGACGGACAGCAGTCTGTAAACCCCTACACGGTGGATCAGATTGTGGAGCTGTTTAAACTTCTCTCCGAGCTTGGCGGCCCCTATGGCAGAATAAGACAGACGGAATTTTTCATATACAGCAAAAAGGACAGAGAGGCCATTGAGCGCTGCCGGGAGCTGGGACTTAAATTCCCGGAGATCACCACATGGATAAGGGCAAGCCGTGAGGATTTCAAGCTTGTAAAGGAGCTTGGAATTAAGGAAACAGGTATGCTGGTTTCCTGCTCCGACTACCATATATTTAAAAAGCTTAAAATGACCCGCCGCGAGGCAATGGAGCATTATCTTGCCGCTGTTAAGGATGCCTTTGATGCGGGCGTTGTTCCCCGCTGTCATCTTGAAGATATTACAAGAGCGGACTTTTACGGCTTCGTGGTGCCTTTCGTAAACGAGCTTATGAAGCTTTCGGAAGAGGCAAAAATTCCGGTGAGAATAAGAGCCTGCGACACCATGGGTTACGGCGTTCCCTATACTGAGGTTGCACTTCCCAGAAGCGTTGCCGGTATAATCTACGGCTTGCAGCACTATTCCGGCGTAAGCAGCGAATATCTTGAATGGCACGGCCACAACGATTTCTATAAATCCGTTGCAAATGCCGCTACCGCATGGCTTTACGGTGCATCCGGCGTTAACTGCTCCCTTTTGGGCATAGGCGAGCGCACCGGAAACGTGCCCCTTGAGGCTATGGTGTTTGAATATGCCTCCCTTCGCGGCTCTCTTGACGGCATGGACACAAGAGCTATAACCAAGATTGCCCGCTACTTTAAAGAGGAGATAGGGTATGAGATCCCGCCTATGACTCCCTTTGTGGGCAGTAAATTCAACGAGACCAGAGCGGGCATCCACGCCGACGGACTTTTAAAGGACGAGGAAATTTATAATATATTCAACACCGAAAAGCTGCTTGACCGGCCTGCAAAGGTCAGCGTAAACAAAAACTCCGGCCTTGCGGGAATTGCCTGCTGGATTAACCAGAATTACGGCTTCAGCGAGGACAGAAAACTGGGCAAGCACGACATGATTGTAGAAAAGTTAAAGCTCTGGGTTGATGAGCAGTACGAGGACGGAAGAACCGCCTCCATTTCCAACACCGAGCTTGAAAACAAGGTTTATGAGCTGTCGGGCGGGGCTTTGAAGCCCGGCGACAGAAAAGGGGATTAAAGCATGAGAGAGCATAAAAGCATATCAATAGCCGACGTGGTGTTCGACCAGCTGGAACAGGAAATTTTAACCGGCAAATATAAGCGGGGCGAAGTGCTCAGCGAAATAAGACTGTCAAACGAGCTGGGGGTGAGCCGCACTCCTATCCGTGAGGCGGTGCGGAGATTGCAGCAGGAGCAGCTTCTGGAAGAGGGAGCGAGAGGCTCCGTGGTGCTGGGAATTTCCCTTGAAGATACTCTGGACATGTACGATATACGTCTCAGCACCGAGAGCATGGCGGCAGGGAGAGCGGCAGAGAGAATTACCGATGAAGAACTGGGAAAAATGCAGGAAATGCTTGAGCTGCAAAGCTTTTATATCGGCAAAGAGGGCGCGGACAACGCCGACAAAATCAGAAATCTGGACTCGGAATTTCACGAGCTTTTATATAAGGCATCAGGAAGCCGGGTGTTTTACAACACTCTCAGCAGCCTCCACAGAAAGATTGCAAAATTCAGAAAGGTTTCCGTTTCAAGGCACAGCAGGGCGGTAAACTCTCTCCATGAGCACGAGGCCATACTTGAAGCGCTGAAAAAACACGACAGCAAAGAGGCGGAGCGGCTTACAAGACTGCACATACAGAATGCAAAAGACAGCATGACGGAAATGGAGAAATAAAAATGGGACTTAATATAGCAGAAAAAATCATCAAAGCCCACCTTGTAGGCGGCAGTATGGAAGAGGGGGCAGAAGCCGCTCTCAGAATTGACCAGACCTTAACTCAGGATGCAACCGGAACTATGGCATATCTGGAATTTGAGGCAATGGGCATTGACAGGGTAAAAACCGAAAAATCCCTTGCCTACATTGACCACAACACCTTGCAGTCCGGCTTTGAAAACGCAGACGACCACAGATATATCCAGTCCGTGTGCCGCAAGCACGGCATTTATTTCTCCCGCCCCGGCAACGGTATCTGCCATCAGGTGCATCTGGAGCGCTTCGGCGTTCCCGGCAAAACCCTTTTAGGCTCCGACAGCCACACCCCCACAGCAGGAGGCCTCGGTATGCTGGCTATGGGTGCGGGCGGCCTTGACGTGGCAGTAGCCATGGGCGGCGGAGCATACTATATAAATATGCCGAAAGTCATTAAGGTTGAGCTTTCCGGAAAGCTCCGGCCTTTTGTCTCCGCTAAGGATGTAAGCCTTGAAATCCTCCGGATACTGTCTGTTAAAGGCGGCGTGGGAAGAATTATCGAGTGGGGCGGCGAGGGCGTAAAGAGCCTTTCCGTGCCAGAGCGTGCAACCATTACAAACATGGGCGCAGAGCTTGGCGCTACCACCTCAATTTTCCCATCTGACGAGATCACAAGAGCGTTTTTGAAGGCACAGGGCAGAGAAAAGGATTACAGCCCTGTTTTTGCCGACGAGGATGCAAAATACGAGAGAATTATAAAAATCGACCTTTCACAGCTTAAACCCCTTATTGCCTGCCCCCATATGCCGGATAAGGTGGTAACGGTTGAGAGCTTAAAGGGCATGAAG
The DNA here is from genome assembly GCA_020025715.1 of Oscillospiraceae bacterium. Taxonomy (GTDB): domain Bacteria; phylum Bacillota; class Clostridia; order Oscillospirales; family Oscillospiraceae; genus Limivicinus. Next base: position 15,905 of record JAHHRQ010000031.1, read on the forward strand.
GTGGATCAGGTATGTATAGGCTCCTGCACCAACTCCTCCCTTTACGACATGCTGAAAGCCTCTGCTATTATTAAAGGAAAGTGCGTTGCGCCAAGTGTCAGCATGTCCGTTTCCCCAGGTTCAAGACAGGTACTGAGTATGCTCTCCGAATGCGGGGCTTTAAACAACTTCATTCTTGCCGGTGCAAGACTTCTGGAATGTGCCTGCGGCCCCTGTATCGGCATGGGATTTTCCCCTAACTCCGGCGGCGTGAGCCTGCGTACCTTTAACCGTAACTTTGAGGGCAGAAGCGGCACGGCAGACGCAAAAATCTACCTTGTTTCTCCTGAAACCGCAGTTGCCTCAGCCATTACCGGGGAAATAACCGACCCCAGAACTTTGGGAATGGAAATGCCGGAAATTAAAATGCCGGAGTGCTTCAAGGTGGACGACAGCGGCGTTTTAGCTCCCGCCGACCCTGAGGAGGCAAAGAGCGTTGAAGTTCTGCGAGGCCCCAACATTAAGCCTATTCCCGAGGGTAAGCCCCTTACCGACACTTTAGAGGGTGAACTCACTCTGAAACTCGGCGACAACATCACCACCGACCACATTATGCCCGCCGGCGCTAAAATCCTGCCTTACCGCTCCAACATCCCCAAGCTCTCCGAATTCTGCTTTGCAGTCTGCGACAAGAGCTTTTCTCAGCGGGCAAAGGAAGCGGGACAGACTATCTTGGTAGGCGGTGCAAACTACGGTCAGGGCTCATCCAGAGAACATGCGGCACTGGTGCCTCTGTATCTGGGCGTTCGGGCTGTGGTTGCAAAGAGTTTTGCACGAATTCACGCCGCAAACCTTATAAACGCCGGAATCCTGCCTCTCTGCTTTAAAAATCCCGATGATTACGACAAATTAAAGCAGGGCGAAAAGCTGAGCATCAGCGGAGTTTTAGAGGGCTTGCACAGCGGCAAAATGAGCCTTCACAGCGAGAGCGGGGATATTCCCCTTGTATGCGCCTTTACTGAGCGCCAGATAGGAATTTTGAAAGCAGGCGGACTGCTTAACTACACAAGGGAGAGCGGAAAATGAACGAGAAATTTATAGAAGAAGCGGCGGAGCATTTTAAAGCTCTGCTGAAAGAACAGATAGAGCGGCAGGAGAGAATGGAAAAGGCGGCGGTGAAAACCGACTTTAATTCCATTCCCAAGCTCACCATAGGTCTTATTGACGGCGACGGCATAGGCCCTGTTATAATGGCAGTTGCCGAAAAGCTTTTAAATGAGCTTTTAAAGGATGATATTGCATCCGGTAAGGCGGAGCTTAAAAAGATTGAGGGTCTTACCATAGAAAACCGCCTTGCTTTAAATAAAGCCGTCCCCGACGATGTGCTGGCGGAAATCAAAAAGTGTGATGTTCTGCTGAAAGGCCCTACCACCACTCCCAAGGGCGGAAGCATGGAGAGCGCCAACGTGTGTCTGAGACGAGAGCTTGACTTATACGCAAACGTGCGCCCTGTTTCCATTCCCGAAAAGGGCATAGACTGGTGCTTTTTCAGAGAAAACACCGAGGGCGAATACACTCTCGGCAGCCGCGGCATAGAGCTTTCCGATAAGCTCTCCATGGACTTTAAGGTAACTACCGATGCAGGAACCCGCCGCATTGCAAGAGCTGCTTTTGATTACGCGCGGGCAAACGGCAAGACAAACGTTTCCATAGTCACCAAGGCAAACATTATGAAAAAGACCGACGGCATGTTCTCCCGCATAGCCCACGAGGTTGGGGAGAGCTACCCTGAAATTACCGCCGACGACTACTACATAGACATTATGTGCGCAAACCTTGTGAATGAGGATATACGCTCAAAGTTTCAGGTTTTCCTGCTCCCCAACCTCTACGGCGACATTATAACCGACGAGGCCGCCCAGATTCAGGGAGGCGTAGGTACTGCGGGCAGCGCCAACATAGGCGACAGATACGCCATGTTCGAGGCCATTCACGGCTCTGCGCCCAGAAAGGTTGAGCGGGGCGAGGGCGCTTACGCAAATCCGGAAAGCATCCTTAAAGCCGCAGAAATGCTGCTTCGCCATGTGGGGAAGGCAGATAAGGCGGAGAGACTGGAAAAAGCAATCGCTCTCTGCAAGAAAGAGGGCAGAGTGGTTATGACCGGCCATGCAGACGGTGCAACTGCCGCCGAATTTGGTGAATATATACTGGAAAAACTCTGAAATACAGGAAAAGTTTAAGAATTCTTTAGATTTGCTGTGCTTGAAACGACGATAAATTTATGTTATACTTTTCTGGAAAATCTTTATTCGGAGTTATTATATGATAGAATGGCTTACCGAAACCGTGGTCGGAAAATTCCTCAGCACCCTGTTTATTTCCATGGCTCCTGTGGTGGAGCTTAGGCTGGGACTGCCCTACGGCATTGCTCTCGGACTTGACTACCCGCTGGCTCTGGCGGCGGCGCTTATAGGAAACATGATTCCGGTTCCGTTTATTGTAATTTATATCGAGCGTATTTTTGCATGGCTGAGACGGCACTTTGCAAAGCTGGACAGCGTTATTTCAAAGCTTGAAAACAAGGCTCACCTGAAAGGGGAGACGGTGAAGAAGTACGGCCCTCTCGGCCTTTTAATCTTCGTTGCAATCCCTCTGCCCGGCACCGGTGCATGGACAGGCGCCCTTGTTGCAGCGCTTTTAAACATGCGTGTGAGACAGGCCGCTCCCAGTATTCTTCTGGGCGTGTGCATTGCCGCCGCAATTATGACGGCGCTGACCTTCGGCATTATCAAAATAGTGTGAAATAAAGGACGGTTAAATAAACCGTCCTTTCGTTCTATAAGGGGAAATTATGAAAATAATTTACAGAGACAGTGACATAATAGTGTGCATAAAGCCGCCCAGGGTGCTTTCCACCGACGAGCCCGGCGGACTTCCCGACATGCTCCGTGAGGAGCTTGGAGATAAAAACGCCGACATCAGAACCGTCCACAGGCTTGATCGAGTGGTGAGCGGACTTATGGTTTTAGCGTGTAATCACCATTCAGCCTCCGAGCTTTCACGGCAGATAAGAGAGGACAGTTTTAAGAAAATCTATCTTGCCGCCGTCCACGGTGAAACGGAAAATTCCGGGCAGATGCGGGATTATATGTACAGGGACAAGGCGAGAAAAATGTCATTTATTACCGACACTCAAAGCAGGGAAACCAGAGAGGCTGTATTAAATTATGAGACTCTGGACAGAGCCGAGGGTATGA
>JAHHRQ010000032.1 GCA_020025715.1 Oscillospiraceae bacterium
TGTCACAGCTCTGCGCATCGTGGTCATGGTCGTGCTCGTCGTGGTCATGGTCGTGCTCGTCGTGGTCATGTCCGTGCTCGTCGTGGTCATGGTCGTGGTGATGATTGCTCTCCATCCCTTCAACCGGAGCAAGGGGCTTGAGAGTGTCACCCAAAACCTCAAACAGGTTTATTACAACCATATCATCATTTTCAGCATTCTCCAAAACTTCTTCAACCCAGTCGTCAGAATGCCCGCCTACATAGACAAAAATATCCGCAATGGAAATTGCAAGTATATCCTCTGAGGTTGGCTGATAGCTGTGCAGGTCAACACCGTTATCAATGAGCAGCTCAAGCTCTGCATTGCTGTTATCCTTTCCTATAATTTCGCGCAGCCAATCATAAACAGGAAAAATTGTAGCTACTATCTTCAGATTTTCTTCATGCTTATCTGCCATTTCTTCGGTTTTGGTGCCGACCGGACTTTTTTCTTCATCAGCCGCTGTTCCGCAGCCTGCAAACAATCCTGCCGCAATAAATACCGCAAGGATAAGAGAAATAAATTTTTTCATATTAACCTCCGAGTTAATGAATTTGAAATATTAAATTATCACTGATTTAATGTGGTTTTATTTTTAAGAAAACCAATATTCACTTAACACGAAAGTTTTATTTTAAGACTGACAAGTGTGGTTTTAGGTTCTAATATGAATATAAAGTTACTTATCAATTTATGCAGATATGTACCAAGAAAGCTAATCGTCAAAGTTGCATAAAACAAGCCAAATTCCTGCAGCCAATGAACAAATGAATAAATCTTTGCGCATATTTGGCAATCCCGTCCTATACAGTCATGATCTGACTGCGTTACTATATAGCCTGCAGAAAATATTATGGTTATAATTAAAGCTGCACTGATTATCAGAGCAATTACTGATTTTTTATTTTTCATATTGTATCTATCTCAATAAAGTGAGTTTTCCGCAGCTCATTCTTTTTGTAACGCAGAATACTTGTGTAATGGAAAGAAGAAATAAGTACAGTAGTTGGTGCTGTTAAAAGCAGTGCTATACTTCCGGAAAATGTCTGGAGAAGTTCTACAATAATCATTTCTCTGTTTAATAATTCCATAAGGGATGGTGTGTATGTAACCAGCAGCAAAATGCTTGAAAGTGAACTTCCTATGTAAGCTAACACAAGAGTATTTGTCATTGTACCCATTATATCCCTGCTGATTTCCATGCCGCTTTTAAATAATGACCTGAAAGACACATCCGGTACATGAAATGTTATTTCATACAAAGATGAAGCTATATCCGTTGCCACATCCATTACAGCTCCAAGTGCACCTATAATTATGCCGGCATATATAATTGCAACTAAGTCCATTTTGAACTCCGTGTTCATCAAAAGCAGATAAATGGAATCTTCATCCAATAATCCCGACAGCTTCAGTGATTTGTTCATAACATATGGTACCAAGGCCGAGAATGCAGTCCCTATACAGCAGCTTATTATAGTTACCAGTCCTTTGACTCCCGGACCCTGTATCAGCAGAAGGGACATTACTATTGTAAAAACAGCCGTCAGCGCAATTCCAATATAAATATTTTTTCCGCTCAATACCCACGGCAAAAAAACTTTGAAAACAAAAGCCGCTGTAAATGACAGCGAAATCAGTGCGTTTAGGCCCTTCAGCCGCCCTATAAGAATGAGTAAAAGTGCAAACACCAAAGCCAATACAATTATTTTGTCGAATCTATAATATCCCATAAAAAACCATTCAAAATCGGTTTCACCGATGCTTTGTTTGCTAACAACCACTTTGTCTCCTACTTCTACCTTTTTTATAAGCTCTGAACCTGTATACATTGAGCTGAAGCTTTGGCTTGCTGTAACTCTTTTTCCGAAATTTTCGCCGTCTAATATAACGCACTTAAATTTAATGACCAAATCTTCAATTCCGGCGTTGTCAAAGAAAACATCATTCACTGATTCTTCTGCGCTTATTATTTCTATTACCTTTGCTTTATAATTTTCCATTCCATTGGAATTAAATAAATTTACTCCCACCGAAGCATATTTACTGGTAAATATAATAGCAACTATGGAAACAACGATTAAAAGAAACCATATAAACCAATTTACCTGGCTATTTTCTGCACTATATGAGTTAATGTTTTTGGGCATAAAAAAACCTCCTGCTAAAATGAGCTTAAAATGGTACAACAAATGAGTCTGCCGGAAATGAGCAGACTTATCCCTATATAACATTTTAACCTTCCTTTAGCAGGAGAGTTTAACTTTAAGGCTTATAAGAGTATTCTGGGGAGAAATAAATCCGATATTTAAAACAGTTACAATAAATGAGTTTACTGTAAAAACAGCAATAGCAAAAAGCAATATAATAAGCCCGGAAACGTTAAGTGCTGCAATACAGACATTTATAAGCTTACATATATGGCAACTTTCGCCTGTGCAATGATGATCTGATTCATGTACTATAAAGGCTGCAGAAAAAAGCACGGCAAAAATTAATGCTAATGATATTATAAGCATAAATATACGTTTTGCTTTACTCATGCTTTTCCCTCCTTATAATTATTTAATACTCTGCTTTTCAGCATCAATGCACTCTCTACATGTGCCGTAAATCACTGTTTTAAGTTTATCCAGTTCAAATCCTTGAATTATTCCGAGATTTTTTTGAATGTATTCCGAAACTAAATGATCCATATGGAAAATCTTACCGCATTTAATACATGTCATATGTATCTCATCTTTACAGACATCGTTGTTTACATATCTATATAAAGCTTCCCGGCCATTTTTCTTCACAGATTTTTTTACAAGTCCTGTTTCTGTTAACTCAGCAAGATTTCTATATATCGCACTAAGGCTCACATCATACGGAGCTAAAATTTCAGCAATTTCTTTTGCTGTGAAAAATTTATGAGGGTTTGAACGAAGCAGTTCATACATTTTGTTTCTTTGCTCTGTTTTATATGCCATAGTTATCAGCCTCTTAATTTGCGAATTATTTGCAAATTACTATACATCACGTTAGATGATTTGTCAATAAGAAGCAACAGAATTCAGGATAATATTGCATAGAAAAGTGCAGCCATTTTCATGGCTGCACTTAATTAGTTTAGAAATTTTTAAATAGCTATTGGAATTAGTTTTATTTGCATATCTGCAGTTCTTCAAATAGGCTCATATTGGTTCTGTCGTAAGTCATGGGAGAAATAGATATGTGACCGTTCATGACACAGTGGGTGTCGTAGCTCAGGTCATCCCCTTTTTCATATACGCATTTGCCTCTGGCCTTTACCATTGAGCCGCCAATACTGTCAAAATCATCAGAGAAATAGGCACTGCCCTGTCTGGTGATGATAACATCTCCCGCCTCAGGGGGAATGTTTACATTGTACAGTCCGTGGCGCTTTAAAAGCTCGTTACGGCAGAAGTAGTCCCATACCTTATCCATGTGCTGTGCCGCCTGTTCATAGTATTCAGGTTCGGTGGAAACCGCAATGGCGTTTAATCCCAGACATGCAGCCTCGCTTGCAGCACCTACCGTGCCGGAATAAAGTATATCAGTTCCCATATTATAGCCGCGGTTAATGCCGGAAAACACAAGGTCGTAGTGTATCTTTTCACCCAGAACCGCATAGCGAACACAGTCAGCCGGAGTGGAATCCACTGAAAAAGCTCTTACGCCGGGCACCAGCTCAACCTCTGCCACCTCAAAAGGTTCGTGTATGTCTATACCATGGCTCTTTCCGCTCTGCTCAACCTTCGGAGCAAATACGGTCACTTCTCCTATGGTCTTTGCCCAGCGGACAAAAGGTATCATGCCCTTTGCGTATATTCCGTCGTCATTGGTAATTAAAATTTTCATAGCCATCCTTCGTTATTTTCCTTATATTCTTTAACCATAGCGTCTGCCTTGCCTATAAGCTCATTCATCTCTTCCCTGCTGTAAACCGTTGCTCCACTAGCGTTGGCGTGGCCGCCGCCGTTATACTGCTCTGCAAGGGTATTAACCGCCATAAAGCGGGAACGGAGTCTTACACGGATTGAGCCGTCACCGGAGGGATTTTCTATAAATGCCAGCCAGCATATACAGCCCTTTATTCCATCCATAGAGGAAACGGAGGCGCTTGCATTTTCAAAGCTGAGATTATATTTCTCCTGTGTTGCTCTGTCTATATAAAGATAGGCTACACCGTTTTCTGTTCTCTCCATAGTCTCATAGAGGTATGCCTTGAACTTGTAGTTGTCCCAGTCGTCCAGATAGAGATTGGCGTACAGAGTTTCAGTGTCTATTCCCTTATCAAGCAGCAGGCCTGCAAGGCGCATGGTCATTCCGCTGACGCCGCTGTAACGGAAACGGCCGGAATCTGTCACCATGCCGGTGTAGAGGTAGAGAGCTGCTTCACGGTTCAGTTTAAGCTCGTCTGAGAATGTATCGTAAAAATCAACTATCATCTCGCACAGAGAGCTGCGCCAGTCCTCAACCCATGAAATATCTCCGTAGGGAGTGTGGTCGATATGGTGGTCTATTTTAATGACTTCCTTGCAGAGCTTGAACTTCTGGTTTGAAATTCTGTCCATGTCGCTGGTATCAACCACTATTGCAAGGCTGTCGGCGTAGGCTTCGTCCGGCACTTCCCCGTCATCTTCACCCAGAAACGCCAGATATTCGGAGCTTTGATTGTCTATTATATAAACTTCCTTTTCGGGAAAGCTCTCCTTTATTATTGCCTTTAAACCCTTGCTGCCGCCGAGACAGTCACCGTCGGGGCGCATATGGCGGAAAATATAAATTCTTCCGTACTCTTTTATTTTGCTTAAAATCTGTTCTTTTACTTCTCTGTTCATATTTACTCCTGCATCAATTTATCTAAATCTGAAAGCATGGCCATTGCCACCTCTCTTGACTCGACAGTAGCGCCGCACGCCTTTGCATGTCCGCCGCCGCCGTATTTTACTGCTATATGGTTTACGGCACGTCTGCCGGAGCGCAGCTCACACAGAACCTTTCCCTCGCTCTCGGTGAAGTTCACCCAAATATCCACGCCCTTTATATCTGCCATTGTGTTCACCATTCCTCTTGAAATGGTGAAGGTGTCCTTATTCAGGGCTTTCATTTCTTCCTCGGTTGTGTAGATATAAGCAACGTTATTAGGTGTAAACTTAATTTTCAGGATGAAAGATGCTTTCAGCTTTTTATCTTCCAGATCCTCAGCATAGAGATTAAGGAAAACATCGTTTACATTAACGCCGTGCTCCATAAGAAATGCCGCTTTTCTCATTGTATCGGGGGTAGTGGAATCGTAGCGAAAGCGGCCTGAATCAGTCACCATGCCGGTATATAGTGCCATTGCGGCAGTGGGAGTAAGCTGAAGATTCATTTCCATTGCAAGCTGAGTGATCTGTCCGCAGCAGCTTTCGGAATTGCTGTCTATTGCTTCAATGTCGGTAAATGCGCCGCTGTACATATGGTGGTCAATTCTGGCAGTACGGGCGGCTTTGGTATAGCGGTCATCGGAAACAAGAACCGCAGCGCCGCAGTCAAGAATTATGCAAAGGGCATTTTCAAAAACGCTGTCCTCCACTTCGTCCATGGTGCTGTCCTCTATAAAGCTGTAACGTCCGCCGTCATCACCTACGGCATACACCTTTTTATCGGGAAAGGCGGTGCGGATAAGGTTTTTAAGTCCTATCTGACTTCCCAGAGCGTCTCCGTCGGGGTTTTTATGGCGGTGAATTATAATTGTATCGAATTTGGCTATCTCATCAAATATCTGCTGATACATAATATTTCCTCTTATTTTAGTAATTTGACTATATATTTTATCATATTTTGGTCTTTTCCGCAATCGAAAAAAGCTCCGGAATTAAATTTCCGGAGCTTAGTATCATATTAAATTATATGGAAAGCTGCTCTTTCAGGGATGCGATTGCAGTATCAAGGGGCTGGTTCATATTTACCGTAAGGTCGCATATATCCTCATTCTGGTATTCTGCATCAAGACTCATTATACGCAAAGTCTTTTCCTCGTCGGAGCAGTCTCTTTGCAAAATTGATTGCAGTACCAGCGGTCTTGAACGGTGGGTGAAAACAAGAGCTGTGCAGGAGGGATAGCGGTTCTTTATTGAAATAGCTCCGCATATATCAACCGGCATCAAGGCAATTTTACCCTTGCTTACAAGGCTTTCCACCTCTTCATGTGTGGCGCCGTAGTATTCACCGCCGTATACAGTAGTTTCAAGAAAAGCTCCGTTCTCCATGCCCTTTATAAATTCATCACGGCTTACGAAATGATAATGCTCCGCCTCGCCGTCACGGCGGGCGCGGGTAGTAGTCGTGAGAGGTCTTGCGTAGTGGCTGTCCTTAATAAGCGCATCTACAATTTCCGTCTTGCCGCCGCCTGTCGGCCCCACAAGGCAGATAATTCCGCCTTTAGTCATGTCTATGCTGTCAGGGGATGAATAGCCGCCTATCTGGTCTACAAGACGGATAAAGTCATCAAAAGAATTGACGGACAGCAGGCCTGTCAGTCTGTCATTCCACGGGCGGCGGAAAAGCACAGGATATTTTGCGCTTGAAGCCAAAATATTATGTGCGCCGTCATCTAGCAGGAAGTCAAGGGAAAGCAGGTCTTTTCTTGCGCCTATCATTATATTTCTCTCCGGAACTTCCGGAAAGTCCTCCATAAGCCGCTCCGCTCGAACAGACATGCAGGAACCGCCCACAGCGGTAGTAAAGATAACCTCTCCCCGCTTTGAAAGCTCCTTTATAAATTTCTGTGCGCCGGGAAATATGGGCTGGTTGCGAACAAAATCCACCTGAGAAAAATATTTAATACGGGCATCCAAAGTGCTGCCGGAGGGACCCCAGCCGGAAATATCATAAATGCTCATAGGTGAGCAGGAGTTTTCTTCACTAAGCCTGTCCAAAGCGTGCTGATTGCAATTATATAAAACATCATCGACGTCAACGCCGATCCGGAGAGCTTTTCTTTTCATCTTTCTTCGTCTCCTTTTCATTTTTTATTATACAACGAAAGGCCGTAACATTAAAATCTGTTGTATTTCGCCGTAGAGATATATTACAGTGAAAAGGGCTGTAAGTCAACTGATAGTTGCATCCAAAGAAAATTTTATAAATTAGTCACATTCACATAAATTTTCTCATTTTTCGGCCGGTGTGGCACAAAAACCAGACACTTTGACCAATATTATTTATTGACAGTTTCCTATTTTTTCCGTATATTGGTTATAGAGCAAAGGTTTAATAATAAGTTTAAAGCGAGGATTGCCGCTATGAAGGTTCTTTTCCCCACTCTGCTTTTAGTTACAGGAGTTTTTCATCTCTTTTGCTGTCTGCTTAATAAAAATAAACCCAGAATGATAAGCAAGCCCTTTTTAATGCCCCTTCTGGGTGTTTGCTGGATGCTTTACGCTCGTGAGCCCTCTTTCCTTGTTCTGGCGGGTATTCTTTTAGGCGGAATAGGTGACCTTGCCCTATTATGGCCCTTAAAGCGCACCCCTTTCTTTATCGGAATAACGGCTTTTCTCCTTGGTCATGTGTGCTATCTTATTTATATTATAAGAACCTACACCTTTAATGCAGGGCTGTTATGGACGATAATTATTGCCGCTGTTTATCTTTCAGGCTCTATCGGTCTTTATATTAAAACCAGAAAAGAAATTCCCAAGCTTCTCCGCATCCCCTCTGTTTTGTATGCTCTGGCTCTGTCTGCATTAAGTGCGTGCAGTCTGCTTGTGCTTATAAGTAATCCGGGCACAGGAAAAATTCTTGCCTTTACAGGCGCATCGCTGTTTTTAATGTCTGACGGGATTTTAAGCCAGATGCTGTTCGTAAAAAAGGTAGAAACAACCGGGCTTAATTTTATAGTCATGCTCACATATATAGGCGCTCAGGTACTTTTAGCCTGCGGCTGGGCAATAAGATAATTTAAAAATGGACACCTGTCGGGTGTGCTTCATAAGAAAATTTTTAAAAAGAACAGCAGGAGTCGGTATATACCGGCTCCTGCTGCTTATTTTTTATTCTTTTTCTAAGTAAAAACAGTAAGTATTAAAAAAGAGATTAAGTACAAATGCGGCCGCAGCCCCGCTGTGAATTAACACAGATATGCAAATGTTCTGCCTAAATGAGTATCAAACCCAAGTGATTGATACATGTTCTCGTCACAGGGAGCGCAGGTGACGGTCAGGCTTGCAATGCCGTTATCCCTGCCCCACTGCTGTGCTGCCTGTGCTAACATTCTGGCAACACCTTTTCTGCGGAACGCAGGTTCGATGTAAAAGTCATCGAAAATCCCGGTATCGGCACAAGCAAATGTAGAGAAGCATTTTGCAATACTGCACATTCCGACTGCACGATAACCACGCTTCGCCATAAAGAATGTGATTTTGCTGTCCCGGATTGCCTGAGCAAGCTTTTCCTGCTTTTCCTCCGTTGACGGAGTTTCCCCGATTTCCTTGAGAAAGCCGTTTTCCAACTTCTTGAGTTGCCAGTCCTCTGGATCAGAGAGGATTTCTATGGTAATCGGAACATTCTCTTTAGGTGGCAGGATCATCAGTGGTTCGCCCCATTCGTCAGCGCCATTTTCCATAAAACCGACACTTTCCCAGAAATGCCGCCGTCGTATGTTGCTGCCATAGTTCAGCTCTGCGTATAATGCGCCGTGTTCTTTCGCCCAATTCAGAAGCGCCTTGGCACATTCCCTGCCGGTTCCGTTTCCCCGGAACTCCGGATAAACACAGTATTCCATGATGAAGCACTTGCCATCCTCGGAAGTGAAGATCAAAGGCATTGTAAAACCAATATCCTGCCCGTTCCGCCGGAAGAACAGGAAAAAGCAACGATCCTGCTGCCTTCTATACATCTTCATCATGTGGTCGTGATACTCTGAACCGAGAAAATATTCCAGTTCCTCAATATCAGAAGCAGAGAAAATGTCACGCTTGTGGTAGGCGTGAAGCTGCTCCCAAAAGACAGCAACATCAGTTTCCGAAACTGCTTCACGGACGGTTATCGGTGATGGCTGTGCCATTACCCGAAAATCTTCCTTGCTATCCGAAAAAGCATTTTTATCCCGTATGGTTTCTACAAACCGGAATTCCGCCTTTTGATAAGCGCTTATCGCTTTTTTGTTTTGAGCTGATACCCGATGAAGTATTCGTCCGGAATGGTCTTTAAAACCGAAAGCATTATAGGGTGCTTCATACTCCCCTTGGGCAATCAGTTCCGCAGTTTCTTTGGTAAGCGATTTTAATAAACCGTTTGCCATGTTGATTTGGTTTTTCATTTGTTTCCTCCAAAATAATATTCGGAGGGTTAGGAAGCGTGAACCCTCCATACACGATTCATCTTCATAAAAACCACACCTTTCTTTAATGATTTGTATTCAGTCACCTATAATAGTGATGATACCACAGAGTGTTCAATTTATTTTGATAAATCCAACACTTTGTTCCTCATTATTGTATTATACCTTAATGAAATTTTCAACGATTTTTCTTAATGGCTGTATGCTTGCTATTTAGTAAAAGCTTTGAAATTATCACAAAAAAGACTTCTGACGGCAAAAAGCAAAGCGTTTATTTCTCACATCCCGTTGGGTATAAAAATCAGGGGTAATCCAAAAGGATCACCCCTGATAAATCGTTATACTCAAATCAGCTCGGCATCACCGGATGAAAGAGTTTTCGTGTATCCTGAATTACTTCTTTATCCGGTGTTTGCAAATAGCGTACTTTCTTTTTATTCTGCTATTACCGAATCTGCAAACTCAATCAGGCCGTCTACAACCTCATCTCTGATTGCAAGCTCATTATGTATCTCGTGTCTGTAACCGGAATAGGCGTGAACGGTTGTTTTATGACCGCTGTTTTCAAGCATATTTGCTACATGGTAAAGGCCCTCGCCGTAGTTTCCGCAGGGGTCTTTATCGCCGGAAATCAGATACATGGGAATATCTTTCGGCACCATAGGCGCCCATTCGGGGCTTTCTATAAAATGATATAGCTGTACGAAATCCCATGTAAGCTCAAGAGTGGTATCAAAGGAATTGAACATGTCCCCTGCATGGTCGGCAACTATGCGGGGGTCGTTGGCTATCCAGTCGGCGGGGCCGTTGGGATTCTCTACTCTGTCCGTCATACCTACGAACACCTTGTTAAACCACTCCCCTGCGGGCTGATAGGGGTCAGTCTCATAGGCTTTGCGGAATTCAGGGTCGTTATATTCTATGTCGCAGCCCTTAAACTGGGAGCAGAGACCGCAGAGCAAAAGGGCTTTCACATCCTCGCCGTACAGTGCGCCGTAGGCTCTCGCAAGACAGGAGCCCCAGCTGTGGCCGAACATCATAAAGGGAACGCCGGGATAGTCCTTTACCGCTATATCGTGCAGGCTCTTTTCGTCCTTAAGATAGGTTTCGTAGCCGCCGGAATGGGGATCTCCCAGAGTACCGCCGTCAACGCCTGTTTTACCGTGGCCCAGATGATCGTCAGCATACACCACATATCCCGCCTGCTGGAATTTTACTATCATGTGCATATAGCGGCGTGAGTGCTCGCCGTAACCGTGAACCAGCTGAATTATACCCTTTGGCTCACCCAGAGGGCTGTATGACCATGCCTTAATGGTATCTCTGCCGTTTGCTGAGGGGAAAGAAATTTCACGAACTGACATTGTGTTCCTCCTTAATATTGAAATTTTCTGTTTTAATGCCATAAATTTACATTAACAATATATCAAATTATATATGCTTTATTCTGTGCTGTCAATGTAGGAGGAAAACAATTTAACAAATCATTCGCTTAATCCTGTTTTTTGCCTCATCCTCTTGACGGGCATGGGAACTTCACATCCCCCTGCTCATAAAGTTCATCAAACGGTCCCGTAAGAATGTATTCTGCCATTTCAGGGCGGCTCAGCCCTTTATCAGGGCTCTTATAGCGCAGTCTCACACTTTTTCCGGTCTGAGCGTCATAGAAATTGAAAGCTGCCTCGCCCTGAATATTGGCGATTATATTTCCCTTGCCGAGAGAAGTATTAAATACCCATTGTATTCCGTCCAGCCAGCAGGCAGCCTTTTCATATATGCAGAACAAATCTTTATTTGTCTTGCAGTCGCAGCCTAAAATCTGCTCTGCTTCTACCGCCGCTCTCACTCCTATTGCAAGACCGGGGCAGTAGTGTCCGTGAAGTTTACCTGCTTCGTTATAAATTTCATGTATATCTCTCATTTTTATTCCGCCTTTACTGTATTTTTTCTTTTTTACATGTACATATCTGCTTCATCGGCATAACACATACCATGCCCCCATGCTCGTAAACATGACTTTCCACGTCGTATGTATCGGCAATGTTTTTTGCGTTTAAAACCTCCGATGGCTTACCTACAACCTGAACAGTACCGTCCTTTAATATTACCATTCTGTCTGAATATTTAGAAGCAAGGTTTAAGTCATGCACCACCATTATTGCAGTTACATGTTTTTTGTTTACAAGCCTGCGTACATTTTCCATAACATCAAGTTGATGCCATATATCCAGATCAGATGTAGGCTCATCAAGAAGAATTATGTCAGTATCCTGTGCAAGCGCCCGCGCTATCAAAACTTTCTGCTGCTGTCCGCCGGAAAGTTCATCGAAATCGCGCATAGCTAAATCCTCAAGTCTTAACTCGCTTAGCATTTCCCATGCAATTTCTTCATCACTTTTTTTGCTTGTCCAGCCTACATACGGACGTCTGCCCATAAGCACAGTTTCAAAAACGGTAGTTGGGAAAGAACGCTTCGTACCTTGGGGTACATAGGCGATTTTTTTGGCAATTTCCACGCGCTTCATTTTTTTGAGTTCCTGTCCCTCTATAAGAATTTGGCCGGACTTATAGCGGTTTATATTATTCAGACATTTTAAAAAAGTTGATTTTCCGGAGCCATTGGGTCCAACTATACTCACAAACTGCCCTGCCTCTATATTAAGGCTCAGTCCCTTGAGCACATCTGCTGTTCCATATGAAAAGCGGAGATTTTTGACTTCAATAACGTTATTCATCACCAATACTCCCTTTTCTTTTTATTTACCACCAGATACAGGAAGAACGGAACTCCCAGAACAGAAGTCATTATTCCCGTGGGTATAACTGTTGCAGGCAGGATATTAAGTCCTACAAAGTCTGCTATCATAAGCAGCGCGGCGCCTACAAGACCGGAAGCCGGAAAAAGATACTTGTGGTCTGTACCTATTATCATTCTTACTACATGGGGTGCAACAAGACCTATAAACCCAATTGTGCCGGTAAAGCAAACAATAGTAGCTACAAGTAAGCTTGCCACTATCATGCTGAAAACTCTTACCCGGTTTGCGTTTATTCCGAGACTTTTTGCCGTCTCATCACCTGCTATCATAATATCTAAATCTCTGGCGTTAAGATATAAAAGAGGAATGCAGACTACAAAAACAACAAGCATAATAGGAAAGTTTTTCCATGAAAAGGCCGCAAGGTCACCCATACCCCATGAAACCATCATTCTAAGCTGTTCATCTGTGGCAAAATAACGCAGGAGGTCGCTCATTGCGCCGAAAAGGTAGTTTATTCCTATACCTGCAAGTACCATAGTTTCAGAGCTTGCGCCTTTAAAACTTGCCAGCATTATTATAAACAGCGAGCATACCATTGCGCCTATGAAAGCGTTTCCTATAATAAGGTAGGGGCCGGATTGTACAAGCCCTACGCCCAGCACCGCTGCAAGCGCAACACCGAAATTAGCGCCGGAAGATATTCCAAGCGTAAAGGGCGATGCCATTGGGTTTTTAAGAACCGCCTGCATTACGCAGCCGCATATTCCGATTCCGAATCCTGAAAGCAGGCCTGCCACTATTCGCGGGATGCGGATATTCCATACAACTTGTACCGGAAGCCCGCTGACATCTATACCGGGAAAAATGCGGGAAAAGATTATTTTGTACACATCTCTTACCGATAAATTCAGCGGGCCGACAGTTACTATATAAGCCCCTAAAAACAAAATAAGTGCAAGAAAAAGCAGCATGAAGCAGACTTTACGTCTATTGTAGCTTTTATACTCAGCCCTTGCTTTATTTAAAGATTTTTCTCTTTCGCTTAAAGCAGAATCCAAATCGACTCAACACCAATCCCATATTTTATTAATACACTGCAAAAATCCACTTTGGGTTTTCACAGCAAAACCCAAATTATACTACGTTCTTGAGGAATATCCAGCTCTCCATCATTTCAGAGAACATACCGTCAACGCCTAAAATCTGCTTATACAGTTCGTTGCCGTACTCTTCCATGCTTATATCCTTGAACTGCTCAGGATACATACACTTTGCCATGTACAGCATGTTTAACATGCTGCGGTCAAATGGAGTACCTCTTGAATATGGGTATACACACGAAAATACCTGACTGTTTTTGACAGCGTTTACATCGGCCATTTCGGGGGTCTGCATAACAAAGTCAACCCCTGTCTCTTCTGTGGGAGAGGCATTCCATGACCACGCAACAAAGATAACATCAGGGTTCCATGCCACTATCTGTTCGGGAGATACGTTTATCTCATCACCCTGTACGTCTTTTGCTACATTTATACCGCCTGCCACGTTCAAAGGCTCATAGAAAGCTTCGGTACGGGTAAAATCACGGCCTTCAACCTCATCATAAAATCCCTTCTTTGCACCTCTGGGGGCAAAGTAAACCACCGGTCTTTCCTCTTCCGGGATTTTATCACTTATTTCCTTTACCATGTCTATCTGGCTCCGGAGATAGCTTATAAGCTCTTCACCGCGTTCTTCTTTATCAAAGATTTTCGCAATCAGCCTTATATGCTCCATATTATCTTCAAATACAAAATCAGCTCCCGCAGCACAGCATGGGCAGTCAATTCTCTCTTCTATAAGTTCGGAACGGTCGTACCAGCGAGTATCAAGAACTAAATCCGGCTTTAGCATGGCAATAGTTTCATAGTCTATTTCTTTGCGGGTATTGGTGACCGGAAGCTCGTCCAGTTGACCGCCGCCGTAAATTTGAAGCTGCTCCCATGCTTTTGGTGCAAGCTTAACATCTTTCTCCCGTGGAAGTACACTTGAGCCAACGGTACATTCATCTGTTGAGACCAGCTTATCTAACTCACCCAATGCTATGACAATCCTTGAGTTATCGGGGTTTGTAGTAACTATTCTACTGACAGGCCGATACATAGTAAATTCTCTGCCGGTAGAATCTGTCAGTGTCTTTGGTTCACCGCCCCAAATTTTGTATACATAAGCGGCATCTTTTACATCCTTTAAAGGCATACTTTCGTTGAGCATATATTCGCATACAGCTTCCATAGCCTCAGCTTTTGTAAGTTTTCCGTCACTGTCGCTGTCACAGGGCAGAGCCTTATAATCGGCAAACGCTGTTGCAGTTGCAAGCATCAGGCAAAAGATAAGGCAAAACATCAATGTAGTTAACGCTTTATTTTTCATTTTTAGGCTCCTTTCCTATGAATTTTTTACCCATAAGCAAAATCAGAGCAACAACTACAACAAGTACTATTACTGTTACTGTATTGTTTGAGCGCTTCATATTATCTGATGAAGCGTTGGAGTGGACAATGTTTTCGTTTTCAGATGCGCCGATAGTCTTCCACATGTTTTTTCCCTGATCCAATTCCTGATTGCGGTACAGCATGTCCACATACTGACCGGAAATTTCTCCCTCAGCTTTGTCAGCGGGAATAACAGTGTATTTTATTTCAGCCACGTTGTCAGCCGCAAATGAGATTTTTCTGTTATCTTTGTCTACCTTAAAATCGGGGCAGTCACATACACTTGCCGTGTCCTCCGGAAAACTCCAACCCTCCGGCAAAGTTTCAACTATACCCACTACATAATTGCCTTCAGCATTGATTTTAAGGCATATCTCGTTCTCCTTACCTGCTTTTAGCTTTTCAGGCAATATCCTCTCAACCCTAATCTCTGTGGGCTCTTCCGCATAAGCCCGACATGAAAAGGCAGGGACTGCCAGCACCAGCAGCATAAGGCACAGCGCTGTCAATATTCTTGCTTTTTTCATGTTCTTTCCTCCTGTCAATTTATTTCTTGTCATCATCTGATATAGCGTTTCAGATGATTGCATTAATTAGCAGTCTACACAAAATCCGGTAGTTCGCAAGCCCCCATGGGGGATATAAAAAGCATATTTTATACATTACATAGTAAAATGTTCAAGAAACATTGAGTATAACTACCTGTTTGTCTTCTATTTACTCAGAAAGTTAGGATTATTATAGCCTTAACAACTGAACATCTACTTACTTCTCTTTTTATCCCCGCAGGGGGCTTGTGTTAACGTGCACCTACTGATAGAATATAAAAAAATGCATTGAGGGTGAAATACAGTGGACGTTAATTGGGATAAGGAAGCACCAAAATACCAGCAGGTATTTAAAACGGCGGGAAAAAGTGAATATAATATAAGACTTATGAAATTTTTCTGCGATGAGCTTGGTTTACATACCGGAAGCCGGGTAATAGATATTGGCTGCGGTGTAGGAAAATACGGCACTTATTTTGCAGAAATGGGCTGTGATGTGACTTTGACAGATATTTCCGGAGAAATGCTGAGACACGCACAGGAAAACATGCGTTCGTTTAACAGTCCATGCACTTTTTTGCAGTGCGACTTCAACGTTATAAGTCAGGAAAACGAAATATTTCAGCCCAGTTTTGACTTATCAATATCTACAATGTCACCTGCAATCCATGATATAGAAACCATACAGAAAATGAGTGCTATTACAAATGGATTTTGTTTTATAAGCCGTTTTACAGACTGGTCGCAGCCTATAAGAGACGAATTTTACCGTCTCAGCGGCATGAAACCCGCTCATTCCATGAATTCGGAAAAGCTTAGGAAAGATGTGGAGGATTTTACGGCTCTTGTAAAAGAGGCCGGATTTTCTCCTGATGTCCAAATTGTTGATTATAATTGGGAAGACCTCAGAACACCGCAGGAAGCTGCCGCACGATTTGCAGGTTGTGACAGCGGTGAGGACTTTGACCGTTCGCTGAACACTGTATTAAAACTCTGCAACGAAAACGGAAAATTTGCAGATGCAGTTAACACAAAGGTTGCATGGATTTATTGGAAGGCAGATTAAGAGTATAATACATAGCAAAAAAAGAGACACTTTATCGTGTCTCTTTTTTTGAAATCTATTTTGCTGTTTAACTCAATCTGAACACTTTGTTACAGATTCATCCAGTTCCATAAGTTCAGGATGATTGAGAAGCTGCTGCATATAAAGCAGTCCCTTTGCATATTCTGCGCCGGAGCATATACGCTCGTCTATGGTAAATCCAAAAGGAATTACATTTTTTACGGCTACCTTATTTTCAGAGTCTAAATACAGCCGCTCTTCCTTCTGCCCCATGGAAATAAAAATACTTGTGGTTCCGAAGTTATATATGTGGTGATATACATAGCTGAGTCTTATTGACGCAGTATTTGTAATATATGCGCTTGTATGGAACGGACTTGCGGCAAGGGCGGATTTAGGAAGAACACCCAGTTTGTCAAGGCCCTTTACTACTGCAAAAGCCATTGTTGAAAGGCCCGGAACCGAAAGGAAAAATCCGGCAAGCTTATCGGTGAAGTTTGCGTGATCCACGGTCTTGTTTTCTGCAATCTGGCTCTGCATTTTATCGGCAACATCAAAAATATTTTCGTTATTATCCAGCGCGAAACTGCTTTTTATAGTTGCCTCGGTTTTTAAATCCTCTTTAAGCACGGTATAAGAAATGGAAATCTCATTTCTCTCGTAAATCTTTTTGCTCATTATGAAGCGGTTAAGCTCCGGGTATTTTTTCAGCGTCATCATAAGCGCCGCAACTACCAGATTCATGCGGGTCAGCCTTATGCCCTCTCCTCTTTTTTTGCGTATATAGGCAGTCATTGCGTCATAATCAATTTCCGCTTTAAGAAATACCTGTGCATCGCATCGCTGATTCATTACCACCGGAGTCATTCTGACTATGGGGTCAATGCTCTTATTTGCAATTCCGTCCGCTCTTTTCCCAAACATATTTTTACCTCATCCTTCTATTTGCATTTCAGGTGTTTTTCTGAACTTTTCAATATAGAACTTTCTGTAAACGATGAATTCTGCAAGCAGTCCAAGGGGTATGGCAGCAAAAACATCAACTGCCGAATGCTGCTTTACAAACATGGTAGATAAACAAATGAGAATTACTGCTACTGTTACAAAGCCCTTCCAGAGCCATGAAACATCCTTCTCCTTAAGCCACACCGACGCTATCCCCAGAGAATAGGCCACGTGCAGTGAGGGGCACACGCCTGTATTAGTGTCTACGGAATAAATAAGTGCCGCTAAATGGGTGAAGAAATTATCGCGCTCAAAAACAAGGGGTCTCAGATCCTGCCGTGAGGGATATATAATGTATACCGCCATAGCAACAAGCTGAGTTATAATTATGTAAGTCTGAAGCTTTTTAAAGCTGTCAACGTTATACCGCAAAAAGTACAGCAGTGATATTACTATCAGAATGTACCAGAACGTATATGGTATAAAGAAATATTCGCAAAATGGTATAAGGTCATCCAGATGACAGTGCATCGGATGGCACCTCTCAACCGGAATAAGATTTTCAGTAAGAAAATAGAGTACAAAATAGACAACCCAGCCCAAAAGCAGTTTCAAATGGGAAAATTCCGGCGTATTGAGCTTTGACAGCCGGAAGCCCTTATAACTTACAGGCTCTCTTTTCATGTCTCATGGCCTCCCGCAATATTTGTATGATACAGTTTAGGAGAGATATTGAGATAAGGCACTACCGTATGTTCCGGCAATGAACATGCAATATCCGTAATCTGCTCCATAAGATAAGAGCATATTCTGTTACGCTCCTGCTCGATAGGTGTCTCGTGGTCAAAGAAAATCGGCTTTCCAAGATACATCTTTTTAAGCTTTGGGGCAATATAAAGCGGGACAAAGGGCGCATCCTTCCCCGTCTTTTTATAATAGAACCTTGCTGTATCTACAAACTTAGTCTGGAAATCACATAAAATGTGGTTGTAGCTCTGATCATGCTCCGGGAATATAATGATATTCTCGCCGTTTTCCATTGCTCTTATAGTATTTCTGAACGTACTTATTATTCTCGTGTCATGGTATACGCCGATAGTGTGGGCGTTGTTAAAGATGCACACAGAGAGAGGCACGATAGCATATGACAAAAGCTTATAAAACCACTGAATGTACTTCGGCTTATAAGGCCAGAAGTCATGGTAGGCATAATCCTGCACCTCGTCAGCATTCATCATCTGACCGGCGCACCAGATTCTCCGCTCACCGGGGAAAAACAGCTCACAGGCAAGTGGGCCGTGCATCTGGGAATGATTGCCTACAATAATAGCCGGCTCTTTCGGAAGATTTTCTATGCCGACTAATTCATACCTTTTATAAAAGGTCAATACAAGCCGCCTTAGTATGCGAAAGGCGGTGGATTTTTTTGAATTGCTCATATAAAATACATCTCTTTTGAAATAGCGGTATTACTTAATATAACTTACTTCAATATTTTAAATTCATTGGTATTATTTGTCAAGAACCACAGCA
>JAHHRQ010000033.1 GCA_020025715.1 Oscillospiraceae bacterium
ATCATTCCAACAAGAAAACCTATAAAGGCACCGTAAATGGGCATTAAAACAGGGCTTGAGCTGATTGGGCAGGTGCCGGTGGCACAGCCCGCAAAATAGTAGTACGCCCAGCCGCCTATGCCGCCCAGAACAGTAAAAGCAGGGGGAAGAAAGCGCCGGAGAAATTTTCGGGTTGAAGGCTTCATAAAACAGCTCCTTTCAGTTTTTTAATCATTATACAAAATGAAGCCGCACTTTTCTGTGAGTAAATCACACTTATTGCTTTGCCACTATAACATGAGCTTTCAATCGGCTGAAAATTAAACGGAAAGCCTGTCTGAAAGGGCTTAATTAAGCGCCGTTTTAATCAGCTGCCCCTGACATCTATACATTGCTTTCAAGCTTAAGTTCTGCACTTTTTACATTTTAACGTGAAAAAGGGCAGGACTTTTTGACATTTTAGCCCTATTTTCTCTTGTGATTATATACAAATTGCAGACAATATTTTGTTCACAGCTACAAAGATGCGCGGAGGCGGGGCTGCGGCTGTTGACTTTAAAGTTTGGGCTTGCTAATATATTAAACGAAAACACTGGAAACGTTTCCGGCAACGTTTCCACGACTATGTTTGGAGTATATATCGTGACTATTAAAGATATTGCCAAGGCTTGCGGGGTGGGTGTGAGCACCGTGTCCCGGGTACTGAATAACAAGCCGGACGTCAGCGAGGCTGTACGCGAAAAAGTGCTTGAATTTGTGGAAAAATCCGGTTATATCCCAAATAACAGCGCCAGAGATTTAGTAAAAAGCAGTTCCGATGCTATCGGAGTTATAGTCCGAGGCATGGGGAACCTGTTCTTCTCCTCAATCTTAAAGACCGTTTCAACGGAAATTGATAAAAGCGACTACACCATGGTTCTCCATTTCATAGATTCCGGCGAGGATGAAGTGAAGGCGGGGGCGGTGCTGGAGCGTGAAAAGAAGCTCAGAGGGCTTATTTTTCTTGGCGGAAGATATGATTACAGCCCGGAGGAGCTTTCAATCATAGGCGTACCCTATGTGTGCTGCTCATATTCTAACTCTTTCGGAACTCTGGATGAAAAGTCCTATTCTTCCGTTACTATCGACGACTATCTTACGGCCTACAACGCCGTTAAACACCTTATAAATTTAGGCCACAGAAGAATTGCCGCCCTTGTGCCGGCCTGCTGTGACCGCTCTGTTTCCCAGCTCCGCTTTAACGGCTATAAAGCAGCTCTTAAGGACAGCGGAATAGAATTTGATGAGTCTCTTGTAATGGAGACAGGAGGAATTTACGGTCTTAACGAGGCCTATGAGGGCACAAAGGCTCTTATTGAAAGAGATGCTGCCTTTACAGCTCTCTTTACTGCCTCCGACTCCACCGCAATAGCCGCCATGAAGGCACTGGAGGAGAAGGGACGGAGAGTTCCCGATGACTGCTCGGTTATAGCCATTGACGGACTGAACATTTCCCATTACGTCAGCCCCACCCTTACAACCATGGTTCAGCCGGCGGATGAAATGGGCAGGGAATGTGTAAAAATTCTCCTGGATATTCTGGAGGGATGGGGCGAAAACCGCCATGTAAGACTGGAAACAGCGCTGAGAGAGGGCGGCTCCGTTAAATCAATCTGATTTTCTGACGAAGAGTCTGAAAATACAACCTCAAAAACGAGGAATAATTTTATTAAGGAGAAGAAGAAAATGAAAAAAGCATTAGCACTTATTCTTGCTTTGTGCATGGTATTCGCACTCTGCGCCTGCGGCGAGAGCAAGGCTCCCGAGCAGCCCGCTGAAAAACCTGCCGAAGCTCCTGCAGATGCTCCCGCAGCCGAGGGCTCTGTTTACTATCTGAACTTCAAACCCGAAGCAGATGCCGCATGGCAGGAACTGGCAAAGACTTACACCGAGCAGACCGGCGTTCCCGTTAAGGTTGTTACCGCTGCTTCCGAAGAGTATGATACTACTCTCACCGCTGAGATGGATAAGTCCTCTGCACCTACTCTGTTCCAGTGCGGCAATCAGGGCGCTATAAACTCATGGGGTGATTACTGCCTTGACCTTAAGGACACTGATGTTTACAAAGAGATGACCACCGATTCCTTTAACTTCAAGGGCGAAAACGGCGAAGTTCTCTCCATCGGTTACTGCTACGAAGCATTCGGTATCATTGTTAACACCGAGCTTCTGGAAAAAGCAGGCCACAGCCTTGACGAGATAAAGGACTTCGAGTCTTTAAAGACTGTTGCTGATGACATCCACGCCCGCGCAGCTGAGCTTGGCTTTGACGCCTTCTCTTCCGCAGGTCTGGACAGCTCCTCTTCCTGGCGTTTCTCCGGCCACCTTGCCAACATGCCTCTCTTCTATGAGTTCCGTGATGACAACGTAACCGAGCAGCCCGCTACCATTAAGGGCACCTACCTTGAAAACTACAAGAAGGTATGGGATCTGTACACCACCGATTCCGCTGTTACCGGCGCTGACCTGCTCACCGCTACCGGCGACATGTCCTCTGCTGAATTCAAGGAAGGCAAAGCTGTTTTCTACCAGAACGGCACTTGGGAGTATGCAGGCCTTATTGAGGCTGGCATGGACCCCGCTAAGCTGGCTATGATCCCCATCTACTGCGGAGTAGAAGGCGAAGATAAGGCCGGCCTCTGCTGCGGTACTGAAAACTGCTGGGCAGTTAACAACGAGTCCTCCGAGGAGGACATCAAGGCTACTCTGGACTTCATGAAGTGGGTTGTCACCTCCGAGGAAGGCACCACCATGATGGCAGAGCAGTTCGGCCCCTGCCCCTTCAAGAATGCAAAGACTCCTGAGAACGTATTCTTCGCACAGGCAAATGACTACACTGCAAACGGCAACTACATTGTTACCTGGGCATTCAACTACACTCCCGCTGTTAACGACTGGCGCGCAGCAGTTGTTGACGCTCTGGGCCAGTACACCGCCGGAACCGGTGACTGGAGCGCAGTTGAGACCGCTTTCGTTGAAGGCTGGGCAACTCAGTACACCAATGAGCAGGCAGCTAAATAATTAAATCTGCCGCAACTTAAGAGACTGTTTCAGGGCGAGCGCATGCCGCTCGCCCTGTTTTAAACTTCCGTGTTTACAGCGGCACTCCGGACACTCCGAAGCGGCGCTGTGGACATTGAATCAAAAATAACTAAAAAGGGAGAGTGGGCTAATTGAAAAAAGCTAAAAAGCAACGAGACTACTCAGCGCTCAATTCAAAGCTTATCCGACGACCTATTCAGCGCTGTTTCTGGCTCTTTCTGCTGCCAACCTTCGCGGCCTTCTGCATAGGATTTCTTTACCCCTTCTGCAAGGGCCTGTTTTTGTCCTTCTGCAAGTTTAAAACCACCAGTAAATGGCATTGGGTAGGCCTTGATAACTACGTTAAGGCGCTGTCTGACCAGAGTTTTATTCATTCATTTCTGTATACGGCTCTGTTTGCAGTCACGACTCTTATTGTGGTGAATGTGCTGGCTTTTGCGGTGGCATACGTTCTCACAAAAGGCATTAAAGGCTCCAATATATTCAGAACTGTTTTCTTCATGCCTAACCTTATAGGCGGTATAGTTTTAGGATATATCTGGTCAATGATATTTGACGGTATTCTCTGCCGTTACAGCACTTCCATACTCCTTGAGGCAAAATACGGCTTCTGGGGGCTTGTAATTCTGCTCAGCTGGCAGCAGATAGGCTATATGATGATAATTTATATAGCGGGACTCCAGTCCATACCAGAGGACATGCTTGAGGCGGCAAAGATAGACGGTGCAAGCGCTTGGCAGACCTTGTGGAAAGTTACTATCCCCAACCTTATGCCCTCCATAACAATCTGCACCTTCCTTACCCTCACAAACGGCTTTAAGCTCTACGACCAGAACCTTGCCCTTACCGCCGGACGGCCGTTCCTGCAAATGGCGGACGGTTCGGTAGTAAAGACAACAGAAATGCTGGCGCTCAATATTGTAAACTCCTTCTATGCTTCCGGCGGCGGAAACAGAGGTGTGGGACAGGCAAAGGCGGTTTTGTTCTTCATTCTGGTTGCATTTATAAGCATCTTGCAGCTCCGCTCTACACGTAAAAAGGAGGTGCAGCAGTAATGGCTAAACACGGTCTTAAAAGGGAAAGACGGACAAAAACCATACTGACGGTTATCTTTTCGGTGATTGCCGTGCTGTATCTTATGCCTATCTTCCTTGTACTTATAAACTCTTTTAAGGAAAACAGCTTCGTAAACCTTGAAACCTTTAAGCTGCCTAACAAGGAATCCTTTGTGGGCTGGGCAAACTATGAAAAGGGTATGACCTTCGGCAACTATCCCTTCTTAAAGTCTGTCTTTTACAGCTTTTTCATAACAGTTGTTTCAACCGGACTTATCCTTCTCTGTACTTCCATGGCGGCGTGGTACATTGCCCGTGTGGGCAGTGTGTTCAGCAAGATAGTTTACTATCTCTGCGTATTTTCCATGGTTGTACCTTTCCAGATGGTCATGTTCACTCTGGCAAAGACTTCCGACACCCTGCATCTAAATACCCCGTGGACTATTCCCGTAATATATCTGGGCTTCGGTGCGGGACTTGCGGTGTTCATGTTTGCGGGCTTTGTACGGAGCATACCGCTGGAAATTGAAGAGGCTGCCGCCATTGACGGCTGCGGGCCTATCCGCACCTTCTTCTCCGTGGTGCTGCCTATGCTGAAACCGACTATGATTTCTACCGGTGTGCTGGAAATTATGTGGGTGTGGAACGACTATCTGCTCCCTTACCTTGTTCTGGACAGACAGAAGTACATGACTATTCCCATACATATCCAGTATCTGAAGGGCAGTTACGGCCATGTTGACATGGGCGCTACAATGGCTCTTATAATGGTGAGCATAATTCCGGTTATAATATTCTACCTGAGCTGCCAGAAGCATATCATAAAGGGCGTTGCAGCAGGTGCAGTAAAGGGATAAAAAAATAGAAATGAGTGATTTATATATGAAACGAAGCAGCGGTGTACTGATGCCCATGAGCTCTCTGCCCTCAAAATACGGCATAGGCAGCATGGGAAAGGAAGCTTACAAATTCGTAGACTTTTTGAAGGATGCAGGCCAGAGCTACTGGCAGATCCTGCCTTTGGGCCCTACAAGCTACGGCGACAGCCCCTATTCATCTTTTTCCACTTTCGCGGGAAACCCCTACTTTGTAGACCTTGACAGCCTGTGCGATGAGGGTTTATTAAAACCTGAGGAGATTGAGGGCATAGACTGGGGAAAAGACCCTGAGAGAGTGGATTACGGCAAAATCTACATGAACCGCTTCAAGGTACTCCGCATTGCTTTTGAGCGGGGCAGAGAAGAATTAAAGGACGAAATCCGGAAGTTCAGGGAAGAAAACAAGAGGTGGCTTGATAATTACGCTCTCTTTATGGCGCTGAAAGCCAATTTTCAGATGAAGAGCTGGACTGAGTGGCCTGAGGATATAAGACTGAGAAAGCCGGAGGCTGTCAGCAAGTACACCGAGCTTTTGCATGAGGACATTGATTTTCAGGTATTTATCCAGTACATGTTCTTTAAGCAGTGGCACGCTCTGAGAGAGTACGCCCATGAAAACGACGTGCATTTCATAGGCGATGTGCCTATATATGTGGCTCTGGACTCTGCGGATGTGTGGGGCGAGCCGGAGTTTTTCCAGCTTGACGAAAAGCGCCTGCCCCGTGAGGTGGCGGGAGTTCCCCCCGATGCCTTCACCGATGAAGGCCAGCTCTGGGGCAATCCTCTTTATGACTGGGATGCCATGCAGAGAGACGGCTTCGGCTGGTGGATACGGCGCATAGACGGCGCAAAGAAGCTGTACGACGTTATAAGAATAGACCATTTCAGAGGCTTTGAAAGCTACTGGGCCGTTCCCGCCGGTGAGGAAACCGCCAAAAACGGACAGTGGAAAAAAGGCCCCGGCATGAACCTTGTAGGGGTTTTAACCTCATGGTTCAGAGATTTAAGCTTTATAGCCGAGGATTTGGGATATGTAACACCGGAGGTTAAAGCGTTGCTTTCCGATTCCGGACTTCCCGGAATGAAAATTCTGGAATTTGCCTTTGATGCCCACGGCGAGTCCGATTACCTGCCCCACCGCTGCGAGCAGAACAGCGTGTGCTATATGGGTACTCACGATAACGACACTGTTATGGGCTGGCTTTCGGATATGAATGAGGACGATACGAAATTTGCCTCCCGCTACATGCACATCACCGAGGACGAGGGCTGGTGCTGGGGCCTTATCCGTACTGGCATGGCAACCCCCTCAAATCTTTTCGTGGTGCAGATGCAGGATTTGCTTGAACTTCCAAGTTCAGCCCGACTTAATACCCCCGGAACAAGTTCCGGCAACTGGCAGTGGCGTATGCTCTCCGGCGCTGCGGACGAGAAGCTTTCGGAAAAGCTTCTGGAATACACCAAGACTTTCAGAAGAATATAAAAAGACAGCCGCCGATTTTCGGCGGCTGCTTTTTTGCGTCCTTCATTTATTAAGATTTGTTAAAAATCTGTACACAGGGAATGTGACATGCTATAATTTTCTTACCGTATAAAGAAAAAATTTGCGTAAGGAGAAAATTATGAGTAAAAAAATATGTGCCGTACTGGCAGTAATTTTAATCTGCTCCATGGCCTTTGCGGGCTGCGGAAGTGAAAAAACAGATGCAAAAGACCTGAAAGTGTACTCTTTCAGCGGCGGGGACGATTATATTACCGTTTCAAACGGCGTAATCATTTTTTCCGACGGCTATGAAGCTTTGTACTTAGGAGACTTAAAGGCGGATGAGGAGCATTTTTCCGATATAACATCATTTACAAAAACACTTTATGTGTATAAAGACGGAGAAGAACAGACTCTTTCCGAAAACAGCGTCACCGATACCTCCGGCGGAAAAGTTAATATCAGCGGCGAAATGGGAAAAATGTGGGCAGAAGACGGACTTTTCAGACAGGTTGCCCCGGAAGATGTGGAAAACAATCTGTTTTTTGAGCTTGAAACCACCGATAAAGAGGGAAATGTTCAAAACTATCAGCTTCAGATGAAAGTGGTTGAAGTTACGGAAGATACCAAAGCTTAAGAGAGAAATAAAGCATAAAAAAGAGTGTATCAGCAGATACACTCTTTTTTATATTCACTTTTCGCTGAGACTGAGCCGGTAAAGGGCTTCGAGAGCGGTGGTAATTTCATTTCTTTCGCCCTGAGCGCACATTTCCTCGCCGCTTGCGTAGCCGCCTACGGATTCTTTTGTATCCTCGCCCCAGAGTACCACGTTATTTAATATGGACGCTGTGCGGACGCCGCGGAGCCGTCCGGCGGTAAAGAGGGCGGCAGTCTCCATGTCAGCCCCCAGAGCCCCCAGCTTTGACCAGTATTCCGATTCCTCGTCGTTGGTGTCAATGTAAAAGCTTTCGTGGCTGTGGACTATGCCGACTTTATGCTCAAAGCCCATATCTTTTGCCGCAGCAACGCAGTTAAACAGAAGCTCTGTGTCCGGCACGGCGGGGAAGCGTATATCAGCATAGGCCTTTGAAGTGCCTTCGTCCCGTATGGCACCGCAGGCGAAAATCAGAGAGCCGAGTGGAATGCCGCTTTGCAGTGCACCGCATGAGCCTATTCTTATCATAGCCGTAACCCCTATGGAACGCAGTTCCTCAATGGCGATAGCGGCAGAGCTGCCGCCTATGCCGGTGGATATTGCCAGTATGGGCACGCCTTTATACATGCCCCTTATGCTGCGAAACTCACGGTTATATGCAAGCTCCTCTGGATTTTCAAGCTGTTTTGCTATTCTGTCCAGTCTGCCGGGGTCGCCGGGCAGAAGGGCATATTTTGCGTTTATGTTTTCATCTAACTGAATGTGAGGCTGAAGCATGATATTACCTCCTTAATTTTTACGCAGCTCTTCAAGCTCTTTGAGGAGCTTTTCTCTGAGCTCTTCCGGCATGAAAGCTGCGCGGATTGAGTTTTCACTGAGCTTTAAAAGGTCATCCTCCGTAAAGCCCATATCTTCTAAGCAATGGCGGTATTCTCTGTCTAAATCTACGCCTGCAAAAGTCATGTTGTCGGTGTTTATGGTGACGGCAAGACCCATATCAAGAAGCTTTTTCGCCGGATGCTCTCTGTATGAGGGCTGAGTCATGCACTGAATATTACTGGTAGGGCAGACCTCAATGGCAACGCCGTCGCGGATTGCGCGCTCTACAAGGGCTTTATCTTCAAAAATGTGATGTCCGTGGCCTATACGGGAAACTCCGAAATCCAGCGCATCCCGAACTGTATCCGGCCCCTGACTGTCACCCGCGTGACAGGTGCAGGGAATGTTAAGCTCCTTTGCACGTTTAAATAAGGGTGCGAAGTTTCTGAGGGGCACTATGCCCTCTGCTCCTGCAAGGTCAAGACCTACAACACCTTTTCCCAGATATTTGCCGCAGACCTCCACGGTTTCGGCGTTTTCCTGCCAGTTTACTTTCTCCGTGCCGATACACATCATGCAGCAGAGAATACCCACCTCAAAGCCGGGGCAGTTTTTAAGACCCTCTTCTCTACCCTTTAAGACGGCTTCAACAGCCTGTGCCTGCGTAAGACCTTTTTTGGTGTGAAGCTGAGGGGCAAAGCGGATTTCGGCGTAGGCAAGGTGCTGAGAGTGCAGCAGTTCAATAAGCTCTCTTGTAATCCGTGCAATGCTGTCGCTGTCCTGCATGACATCTACCGGAAGATCGAACATTTTAAGATATTCGTTTACACTTCCGCAGCCGGAGCAGCGCTCTATATACCTGAGGTATGAGGGGAGATCATCCGCCGGGGCCTCCACTCCCTGCTTTTTGGCAAGCTCAAGCAGCGTCTGCGGGAGAACAGAACCGTCCAGATGTAAGTGGAGATCGATTTTAGGAAAATTCTGATATTTCATTATAGGACTCCTTTTGAAGTTTTCTGAAAATCACAGTGCGTTAATGGCATTATTAAATCGATTATATCATGCACTTATGTTTTTGCATAGAAAAGAGCACGAAACTTGTTGTTATTGGATAAAAAAGGAATATACTTGTGCAAAATATTGTAATTTCTTCATAATGCACAGGCGGAAAAAAGAATGATTGAGTAATTTGCACAAAATAATTTGACAAATGAAGTTGAATCAACTAAAATAAATCTATAATTTCCCATTTGCAAATTTAATCGATATATGGGATCGGAAATTTTGTTAGGAGGAAAACAAAATGAAAAAAATTCTTGCACTGATTCTTGCAATGCTGATGATGCTGTCTCTGGCTGCATGCGGCGAAAAGGCACCTGAGACTCCCGCCGAAGCTCCGGCAGATGCACCCGCAGAGGGCGAAAAGGCTCCTGAAGAGGGAAAGGTATACAATGTTGTTCACCTTGTAAACGGTAACCTTGGCGACAAGTCCTTCTTTGACTCTGCAAACTCCGGACTTGAGCAGCTGAAGGCTGACGGCAGAATCAACCTTACCACCATTGAAATGGGCGGTACTGTTGAAGATGAACCCAAATGGCTCTCCACCGCTTATGAAGTTGCTGAGAGCGGCGAATATGATATTATCGTCTGCGGTACCTTCCAGATGCCCGAAGAGGTAAAGGAAGTTGCTACCCAGTATCCCGACCAGAAGTTCATCATCTATGATGATAACACCTTCGTGGGCGAGAACAAGAACGTTCTGAACATTACTTACAAACAGAACCATCTGGGCTACCTGATGGGTATTTTCGCAGCATATCTTACTACTGACACCAGCGTTGAGCGTATCAATGAGGATGCAGTTATCGGCTTCATCGGCGGTATGGATTCTCCTGTTATAAACGACTTCCTTGCCGGTTACATTGAGGGCGCTCTGTCCGCAAATCCCGACATCAAGGTTGATACCCGTTATGCAAACACCTATGTTGACACCGCTATCTCCAAGGAGTACGGTCTGTCCATGATTAACGACAACAAGTGCGACGTTATCTGGGGCGTTGCAGGTAACGCCGGTAACGGCGGTGCTGAGGCTGCTTTCGAGGCAGGCAAGGGCTACTTCCTGGGCGTTGACTCCGACCAGGAGCTGACCTTCAATGAAGATCTGGCAGCTATAACCATGACCTCCGGTCTTAAGAACATCGGTAACTCTCTTGTCTGGGTATTTGACGAGCTGGATAAGGGCAATGAGTACTGGGGTACTGAAGTTACTCTGGGTATTGCCGAGGGCGGCGTAGGTCTTGTTACCGACAAAAACTTTGATAAGTACGCAAGCGAAGAGTGCAAGGCTGCTATTGAAGCTGCCGAGGCAGGTATAGTAAGCGGCGACATTACCGTTTCTTCTGACTTTACCGACCATGACAAGGTTATGGAGCTTCGCGACGCAGTTAAGCCCTGACCACGTAAAAATCAACTAAATTCCCTGAAATTAGGGGGCTGGACACCCAGCCCCCTTTTTGAATAGGGAGACATCTTTAAAAAAAGATGACAGCGGAGCTGTATCGAATTGGAGGAGTTTCTCATGGCAGAGGAGTACGCTATACAAATGAAGGGTATAACCAAGGTATATCCCAACGGCATAGCGGCCAATCAGAATGTGGATTTTTTCGTAAAAAAGGGTGAAATCCATGCCTTGATGGGCGAAAACGGAGCTGGTAAATCCACCTTGGTAAAAATGCTGTTCGGTATGGAACAGCCCACCGAGGGAGAAATCTGGGTAAACGGCAAAAAGCTGAACCTCAGCTCTCCCACAGTGGCAATAGCAAACGGCATAGGCATGGTGCATCAGCACTTCATGCTTGTTCCCAGCCTTACAGTGGCTGAAAACATAGTTCTGGGCATGGTGCCCAAAAAGTCAGGTCTTTTTATAGACCACAAAAAAGCCGTGGAAATCACGAAGGAATATTCTGAAAAATATAATCTCCCTGTTGACCCCAATGCCAAGGTTATGGATATACCGGTGGGCATGAAGCAGAAGGTGGAGATTTTAAAGGCTCTGGTTCGCGGCGCCAGAATTCTTATTCTGGACGAGCCTACGGCGGTTCTGACCACTCAGGAGACAAGCGAACTGTTTAAGGAACTGATGAACCTTAAAAAGCAGGGCTATACCATAATTTTCATTTCCCATAAGCTCAACGAAATCATGCAGATAACCGACCGCATGACTATTTTAAGAGGCGGCCGCAGCATGGGTGTTTATAACACCTGCGATGTAAGCCCGGAGAAAATTTCAAGGCTTATGGTGGGAAGAGATGTTGTGCTCAGCGTTCAGAAGGATAAGGCTCAGCCCGGAGAAGAGGTTCTGCGGGTGAGAGATCTGGAGTATGTGAACGAATGGGGCAAAAAGATGCTTGATAAGGTGTCTTTCTCCGTGCGGCGGGGCGAGATACTGGGAATTGCAGGTGTTGAGAGCAACGGCCAGAAAGAGCTGGTGGATATGCTCTTTAACCTCAATACGCCAAACGCCGGAACGGCTACAATCAACGGCGAAAACATTCTGGGGCTGTCTCAGCGGCAGATAAGGGAAAAGGGCGTGTCCCTTGTACCGGAGGATCGTATGCTCTACGGTATCGCAGGCAAGGGCACCATTCAGGAAAACCTGATTTCCGACCGCTGCGGTGAAAAGAGACTTAATAAAGGCCTTCTGTTTAACATGAAGGCTATTCGGGAGGAATCCGACAGGCTCATAGATGAGTATACGGTTTTGTGTAAATCTCAGGAGCAGCGAGTGGATAACCTTTCCGGCGGCAACATTCAGAAGGTTGTCGTTGCAAGAGAGTTTTCAAATTCTCCCAGCCTCATAATAGCCGACCAGCCTACAAGAGGCATAGACGTGGGCGCAGAGGAATTTATCAGGAAAAAGCTTGTGGAGCTGTCACGCTCCGGAGTGGCTGTGCTTCTTGTCTCTGCCGACCTTAACGAGGTCATGGAGCTTTCCGACAGCCTTATAGTGATGTACGGCGGAAAAATCACCGCCTATTTTGAGGACACATCGGAGCTTAATGACGAGATAATGGGCGAATATATGCTGGGGCTTAAACAGCAGTCTGAGGAAGAAGTCAGGAGGGTATGCCATGAGTAAAAAGAGAAAATTCATTTTCAGCATGGTCCGCGGCCTTACCGCCATTCTCATTGCCCTTCTGGTTGCGGCTCTGCTTATATTCATTTCAGCCGAAGGACCGGGCTTTGCAGAAAAGCTCAGCCAGACCGGCGACGCTATGAAAAGACTGCTGATTGGACCTATAATTAAATCAAACGGCAGTTTCAGCGTCAAAAACTTTACTGACGTTCTGGCGGCAATGATACCCATTATCTTTACCGGCCTTGCAACATGCGTAATGTTTTCCGCAAACCAGTTTAACCTGGGCGCCGAGGGCGGCATAATGCTGGGCGCTTTCGTGACGGCGGTAGTTGCAATATATGTGCCTCTGCCTCCTGTGGCGCTGCCCATAGTTGCAATAATCATAGGCGCTGCGGCAGTTGCCATTGTAATGCTTATCCCCGCTGCTCTTAAAGCAAGGCTTGGCGTCAGCGAAATGGTAAACTCCCTGATGTTAAACTACGTCATCATGTATTTCATAAAGTATATGCTGAGCAGTCATCTTGCCGACACCAGCAAGGGCGCGATAATGACCTACGATTTTCAGGCTCATGCAGCTCTGCCCCAGCTTATAAATAACGGCTCCAAGCTTTCATGGGGCTTCGTGGCGGCAATTATTTTTGTCGTTATAATTACGCTCTTTATGTACCGTACCCGATGGGGCTACGCTATCAGAATGATAGGCGTAAACAAAGACTTTGCCATGTATTCCGGCATGAAGGTGGCAGGAGTCATAATCATGTCTCAGGTTATTGGCGGATTTCTGGCCGGTATGGGCGGCGGCATTGAGATGCTGGGCCGCTATACAAACTTTACATGGACGGAGCTTCCGGGCTACGGCTGGACGGGAATTACCGTTGCAATTCTTGCAGGCAATAACCCCGCCTTTGTTCCTCTGGCGGCCTTCTTCATGTCCTACCTCAATAAGGGCTGCAGCCTTATGTCCACATACTGCGGCGTTCCCGCCCAGCTTATAGACATCCTTCAGGCTGTTATATTCGTGTTCTTCGCGGCTGAGCAGTTCCTTTCCGGCTATCGCCAGAAGCTGGTCATAAAGAGCACGCAGGAAGAGCTGAAGCTTCAGGCTGAGCGTGAAGCTCAGCACAATGCAGAAGCGGAGGTGAAATGAGATGTTAGACCTTATATTCTCAACTGATTTCTTCTTTGCGGTTTTGCGTATAACCGCCCCTATCCTGTTTGCAACACTGGGCGCGGTTGTAGGCGAAAAAGCGGGAGTTTCCAACATAGGTCTTGAAGGTACGATGATGATTTCAGCCCTTTTCGGCTCTCTCGTTTCCTACTGGACAGGCTCATGGATGCTGGGCGTTCTGGTGGCGGTGCTGCTTGGAATTATAACATCCCTGCTTATGGGATTTTTCGCCTTCATCCTCAAAACAGACATTATCCTTACCGGTATTGCGGTAAATATGATAGGCTCCGGCGGTACTCTGTTTCTGGTTAAGGTTATTACCAATATAACCGAGGGCAAGGCTCTTGCCTCCACCACCTCTCTCGTCACCACCGCAAACCAGATACCCGCATGGAATATACCCCTTATAAAGGATATTCCCGTACTGGGCGATATACTGTCGGGACATTGTGTTCTTACATATGTTGCTTTCCTGATGGTGTTTATCACATGGGCGCTGCTTTATAAAACACCTCTGGGACTTAATATCCGCTCAGTGGGTGAAAATCCGGACGCTGCCTCTTCCGTAGGTGTCAGCGTTTTGAAGGTGAAGTACATTGCAATCGGTTTTTCCGGCGCAATGGCAGGCCTCGGCGGTGCGTTCATGTCCATGTACTACGCTATGGGCTGGTCCCTCGATATGGTTGCAGGCCGCGGCTTTATCGCTCTTGCGGCTCAGGCCATGGGTGCAGGCGAGCCTGTTGGCGGCATGATTTCTGCCCTGATCTTCGGCTTTGCACAGGCACTGAGTATCAAGGTTTCCTCCAAGGGCATTGACTCCAACCTTGTTACCCCCATACCCTATGTGGTTACTATTCTGGGTCTTGTGGTCTTTGCACTTGTTGTCCGCAGACGGATTAAGAAACAGCATTCTGCGGAGGCTCTTAAAGCAGAAACAAAATAAAGCAATGCGAAATTGCCGTACAGCGGCTGAACGTTGTACGGCAATTTTTTAGAAAGGAAGTTAAATTTGAGAGAGAAAAAAATTCCCCTTATTCTGGACGGGGATCCGGGCCATGACGATGCAATAGCTTGGATGCTGGCAAAGGCCAGCCCCGAATTTGAAATAAAGGCGGTTACCTCGGTTTCCGGCAACCAGACCATAGAAAAGACCACATACAATGCCCTTCGCATATGCACTCTTTTAGGCATAGATGCCCCTGTTGCAATGGGCTTGCCCCACGGCCTGCTGTCCGAACCCTTTGATGCCCCTTCCGTTCACGGTCAGAGCGGGCTTGACGGCCCCAAGCTCCCCGAGCCTGCAATGGAGCTTTCACCCCTCCGTGCCCCGGAGCTTATGGCAAAGGTGCTGCGGGAGAGCGAGGATAAGGTGACCATAGTTTCCACCGGCGCCCAGACCAATGTGGCGGCGCTGCTTTTAGCCCATCCTGAGCTTAAAGAAAAGATAGAACGCATATCCATTATGGGCGGCGGCCTTACCCACGGAAACTGGACTCCGGCGGCTGAATTTAACATCCTTGTTGACCCTGAGGCGGCGGATATAGTCTTTAAATCCGGCGTGGAGCTTTATATGGCAGGCCTTGACGTTACGGAAAAGGCGCTGTTGTTCCCTGAGGATTTTGAGAATATACGGAAAGCCGGAAATCAGGTGGCGGGAGTTGTTGCCGACTGGCTTGACTTCTTCTATCAGTTCCACCGCAGTCTGGGCTATCCGGGAGCACCCCTCCATGACCCGTGTGCCGTGGCGGTGCTGCTCCACCCTGAGATTTTCACAATAGAAGATTACTATGTGGAGATTGAAACGGCAGGAGAATACAGCAGGGGCGCCACAGTAGCCGATATGAGAGGCTTTGAGGGCCCTGTTCCAAATGCCCACTGTCTTATGGGTGTTGACAGGGAAGCTTTCGCAAAGCTGCTTACAGAGGCCGTGAAGGCCTATGAGGGAAGGAGAGTGGAGATATGAATAAAATTCCCGTATGGCTTGACACAGATATAGGAGTTGACGATTCAATCGCTTTCCTTGTGCTGAATAAACAGAAAAATCTGGACCTTAAGGGCATTTCCGCCGTGGCGGGCAATGTGGAGCTGGATTTTACCTACCCCAACGCCAGAAACATATGCTGCTTTGTGGGTGCGGATTACCCCGTATATAAGGGTGCGGACAAGCCCATGTTTGTTGAACCCCAAACCGCCCACACCATCCACGGTGAGGAGGGACTGGGCAGAGCAAAGCTCCCTGTCTCCGATGCGCCGGAAACTGACATTCCTGCATGGGATGCCATATATAATGCGGCGGTGGAGGCAAAGGGTGAGCTGAGACTTATTGCCGTAGGCCCCCTTACAAATGTTGCAATTACAATTTCCAAATATCCCCAGATAAGAGGGCTTTTGAAGCAGATTCTTATTATGGGCGGTGCAGCCGTTGGGGGAAATGTGACACCGGCGGCAGAATATAACATCTACGCCGACCCTCAGGCAGCCCAGATTGTTTTTAAATCCGGCATACCTTTGGTTATGTGCGGTCTTGACGTTACAATGGAGGCATATATGACTCCGGAGGAGGTCTATGAGCTTGGGGCAGTTGACAGCCCCGTGTGCCGCTTTTTCGGAGACAGCACCATTGATGTTTTAAACTTCTATGAGCGGGGAAGTCTCCCCGGCCTCTGCCTCCATGACGTGTGCCCTGTTTTGTACCTTACCCACCCGGAACTGTTTTCCGGAAAGGAAGCGGGGGTATATGTGGAAACCAGAGGAACAATCACAAGGGGTAAAACCATTACCGACCTTATGAGTGACAAGAAATTCCCCGAGAAAAACGCCTTCGTGGTGCTGGAAGTTGACAGAGACGGATTTTCAGCCATGGTAAGCGATATACTGAGAAGCTACTGAAAAAAGCCGGAGTTTTACTCCGGCTTTTTTTCCTGCTTTTTATTTAATTTTCGCACATAAATTCCGGTTAAAAGGAAGGTTATTGCGGCAGCTGCGGCAGTAATAAGAACTATAAGGAAAATGTTTGCGTTAATGCAGGTATCACAGTTCCAGTTTAGAAAATTGGCGTTTAAAATGCAAAGCTCCTGCTTGCCTTCGACTATAAAGCCGTATGCGTCGGTTATAAAGGCAAAGGTACAGCCGAAAATCAAAACGCCGATTGAGGCTTTGAACCAGCCGTTTAAAGGCAGGTATCTTGCCTCAAGGAAAATGAGCCACATGGGCAGGAGGAAAAGACTTGCAACTATAAGCCCCTCTCTCATACCCTCCATATTGCCGTCATGGAGGCAGACTTCAAAAATGGTGAGATAAAGCCAGATGTTGTCCCATAAAAGGCTGATGAGGGCCTTGTGGTTCTGGAGGGGGGAGGGCAGCTTTACGCCGTGAATGATTATGGGGAAAAACACAATGGACAGCCCGAAAACCGTAGGCACGGCCCAGTAGATGAAATTCCCGCCGCCCTGCATAAGGTCGGTGAAAAACATTATAAGTAGAATTGCCATGCTGCCGAAAAAGAGGCTTTTTGAAAGCCTGTTTCCCGATGACATGAGGGGAAGAACCGTGAGTGCGGCAACAAGAAGCATAGAGGCGGTAAGAACGCCTAAAACTCCCAAGTTTTCGCCTGTTGCTATAACAACTATCAAAGTTATAAGTATGGGCAGCAGTAAAAGCCCGCCTATAATAAGCCCCGCTTTCCATGCGGCGCTTTTTTCTTTCAGTCTGTGGCGGGCAAGCACGCCTGAGCTTTCGGCAGAGATTATATCTTCAACCTCGTGCTGCTTAAGCTTTTCGAAAAGTTCCCTGCACTTTTCACAGCCTTTAAGGTGTTCCTCTACAAAAGCGGCGCTGCTATCGCTGCAAACTCCGTCCTGATACAGGGGGAGCAGATCCTGCACCAGCTCGCAGTCTTTTATATTATTCATTTTCATCCATCCTTTCCTGAATTTTGAGCCTTGCCCGGTAATAAGTCACTCTGGCCCAGTTTTCCGTTTTCCCGAATATCTGCCCTATTTCTCTGAAACTCAGTTCACCGAACACCCGAAGCTGAAAAACCTCTTTGTAGGGTTCCGGCAGGTCGTGGAGAATGAGGTGGATTTTAAGAGCCTGAGCTTTGTCGTTAAGCTCCTGCACAAAATCACGGTCTGAGGGGACAGTATCGGAGAGCTCGGCACATTCAGAATGTTTGCGAAATTCATCGGCGGCGAGATTTTTGGCGATTGCACAGAGCCATGTGAATTCTCCCGACTTGTTTTTAAATTCTGCTTTGCTTGTCATGGCCTTATAGAAAGTGTTCTGTGTCAGCTCCTCCGCGGCGGCGCTGTCCTTAACAATGCCCATAAGATAAGAATAAACCTTCATATAATATGCTCTGTACAGCTTTTCAAAGTCCAAAGCTCTCACCTCCTTTACATAGCTTAGACGGAGAAAACCGAATTTCGTTACATGGAAAATAAAAATTTTTTCAGAAAAATATCCCGGACTTAAAGCCCGGGATAATTATATTCATTTCTGCTTGTCTCGCTCAAATATATCCGGGTCATCCTCCCAGCCTCTGTCCAGAAGCCAGAGGGGCATGGCGTCCTCGTCACATTCGGGGGCGTTGAAGCGCTGCATTTTAACCCTTGTCTCGTATTTCCTCAGATCTGCCACATCAAAGCCCAGTCCCATTTCCTCGGCTATGGGAATAAGCACATCCTTTGCAACAGCATCCCGGATTTCAAGACAGCCGGGGTAGTTTGCTTCGGCCTCGTCTACTCTCTTTTTAAGCTCAGGGTCGGAATCTAAAAGACTGAAAAACTTTTCAACATTTTCTATCATAATATTCACTCCGAACATAATTAAGATACACTGATAATACTAAAATAAGCCGCAATTTTCAAGTGTCAAAAGCTGCTTTACACTTTTGCGGATATTAAAAAAACCGCCGGGGAAATGCCCGGCGGTTTTGAGTTTCGTTACTTGCTGATCTCGGCGCTGCGGTATACAAAGCCTACGTTCATGCCCTCAATGGAGAGAGGAGCATAATCCTTTGCTGCATCCTTTGTAGCGTTCAGTCTGTCACGGAGAGAACCGACCTCGCCGCTGAGGCTGTTGAGAACGGGGCTGATGCCCTCACTGTCAAAGCGGGTGATACCGTCAGAGAGTGCGCCGGAACCCTCTTTCAGCTTGCCTACGCCTTCGGTGAGGGCGGGCATGTTGCTTC
>JAHHRQ010000034.1 GCA_020025715.1 Oscillospiraceae bacterium
TAACGCACCGGCTTGCTAAACCAATGTTCCATTAAGTTCAAATTACCACATCATAATTTTCTCCCGCTCCCATCTGTTGCTACATTCCGTAGCTTTCATAGGTTTAGGAATACTTTGAATATTGCAATCCATAATCAGCCAATACGCCCAAGCGGGCGCATGATACTTATGGACAAAGCCTGAATATTCGACTGCTGTAACTGTTAATCGGCTTCAAACTCACTGCTGTGTAACTTCATCAAATTTACTTCCGAGCCAGTTTTGCAGGAATCGCATGTTTTCCTCAGTGTATGTCATCCACAATAGGCCGTCAAATGGCTGTATTTTTGAGCAGTCGGGATATGATGCTACTACATCTATTTTATTATCCAGATTTACTGCTTTCGGGAACTGCTTCTTTAGTTCTACCATTTCCCACACATTCGAAATTCCGTAGTCGGAAAAATCGCTTTTCCTATAATCTCCGAACGCTATGTATATTCCCATTGAGGTACTATTACGCTTCTTATGCAAGCTACCATAGAGTTTGGGTGCAACCCCTACGCCAGTAATATCCTTCTTGTAATAATACTTTTTCTTTATATATCCTAATCTGATAGTGTCTTCCGAAAATTTTACTGGTCTGCCTGCAAAAAGGAAGATAGCAACCGTAAAGTAAACAAGAAGCACAAAAAGCAGAGGCTCAAGCAGCAAAACTATTACTCCCATCAAGCTCAAATAAATATTGAAAACGCTTGGCTCCTTGAGCAGTTCAATTATAGTCTCTGCTTGCACAGTGAATACATTGTACGTAATACATCCAAATATCAAAACAATAATCACAAGAAAAAAAGCTATACTGAGAGCGAATAAAGATTTTGAGGGAATAACTGTTTTTTTCATCGAACTACCTCCCTTAATGTCTAAAGCGCCTGCTTGCTAAACCAATGTTCCATTAAGTTCAAATTACCACATCATCGTTCTTTCCCTCGCCCATCTGTTGCTATATTCCGTAAATTTTATAGGGTTGGGAATACTTTTAAGCTCGGGTTTATTATCATTATACAGGTATCCGGAAATCACTTCAATAGCAGCAGTAGCAAAAGCGGCATAATATTCTCCTTAACCGTACTGTTCCGCCAGATATATTTTCAGCTTTGAATCAATTTCCTGAGCGGCAAGCTCTGAGGATATACTACCGTTTAAGTATTTCTCACTTTCTTCAAGAATTAAATTCAGCATATCCTCATCGGTAACGGTGCTTATATTGAGAGACTCAATAATTCCATATAACTGCTCTTTTATTACATTTACGTCTTCTGTACCTTTTATCGAAATTTTCTCTCCGTTGGCGAAAGCTCCTAAGCTTGGGGGCAGTTCGATATAATTTTCTCCCTGTTTATCAAGCTTTGCTGTCAGCACATCCTGTCTCACCGGCAAATCGTTAATGTATGAATTGCCCTGACATTCCTCTCCCAGTACAAAATCGAAAAAGCTTTTGCAGCCCTGAATATTTGCTGTTTTAGCTGAAACTCCCAGCAGGCTTGAGGGGGCAAGCGCAAAGCCGGAGCTGTTTTCAGATGGAAAGCCTATGTAATTCGGCTCGTTATTAAAAGCCCCGTCAATGAATGACACTGTTTTTACGGAATTTGAGCCAATCAGGCCCATAAATGCTTTCTGCTCTCCGCAAGCCACAGCACCGAAGTCATCCGGCCCTCCGGGAATACCTTCATCCGGCAGCTGGGCCGCATATTCCAGCATTTCGGAAAATCCGCCATTATAGAAATTGCTGCTCAAATTATTTATATCAACGAACTGCGAAGAATTAAACAAAATAACATAAGTTAAAAAGAGTTCTCCGGCAGTATTGGCACCGATTGCGTTAACAGCAGGCAAACCGGACACTTTTTCCATAAACTCTTGAAGTGTCCATTTACTGAGACCGCCGCTTAGTTCCTGACTGCTTACCATGGACAGGATGCTGAATGAGGGCGTCATATAATAGAGATTGCCATCATATTTCAGGCTTTCCAAAACCGAAGGAAGAATTTGCTTGTTTTCCTCCGTGACCCAGCCGGAAATATCTTTCAATGCACCCGATTTAGCAAATTTTAGGGCCGGCAAATTAGTTAAATCCAAAATATCTATGGAATTGTCCGATATATAATCCGCATTCAGCTGCGTCATGCCTACATCGGAGTCCTCCGCTAAATCATATTCTGCATAGTCCCTAACTACAATTTTATATCCTAAATTGCGGGAGTTATAATCTTCGATAATTTGCTGAAGGCCGCGGTTCAATTCGTAAGTTGCTAAAGTGATTGTCTCGCTTTGCTCTGTACACTCCTCCCAAACAGCACCCATACCGTTTTCAATAGAAAACAGCTTTCCATCATTCAAAAGCAGGATGTTGTTGCTGTGCATACAGCTCGAAGCGCAGTCAATCAGCGGCAGCATATCACCGTTTTTATAATTGAGCTTATAAAGCGTATTTTTCAAAAATACCAGAACATTTTCACCGGTGTCGCTTGCAGATATGCAGTCGTAAATTCTCTGAATTTTTGTCTCACTTATAAGATTAAAATTGCCGTCATAAAGGGAGAAAAATGTGGAATGGTCATCATTATCAATACTGTTATAAAATCCACGGCATATTAAAATACTGCCGTCATCATTCAGTATGCAGGCGGGATTATATGTATAGTCGCCAAGCTCTTTTACCATTTCGCCGCTTTCGTCCATTAAAAATACAGTGCCGCCGGTGCAAACAATCATTTTTCCGTTTACTGCCGCAATTTCATCAATATTATTTCCGGCGCATTTCTCCGGTATATTAAGCTTTACGGAGCTTTGGAAAGCCGCGTTATCATAGCTGCTCAAAATGTAATCTCCGTTTTCATCAACGGTCAGCAGCATAATTTTTCCGTCGGAGCTTTGGCACAGGGAATAAAATTCGCCGTGAATTTCAAGCTCAAGCTCCTCTGCGCTATCGGATGCCAAGTCATAAAGGAAAAATTTATTCTCGCCTTCGCTGTCCCTGCCGAACATCAAAAGCTGCTCCCCCGCTTTAACCGCCTGTCGGAGCTTTACCCCGCCCATAGGCAGAGAAATTGCCCTGCTCTGCATTATATCTACGCTTGCCTCGGTATTGAGATTTTCTTTTAATGTCTCTGTTTTTATCTTGTCCTCAGCGTTAACGTTTTCCTTTTGCTCAACTTCGGTCGGCTGAGTAGTGATCTCTGCTGCTTCTTTTTTCTCTGCCTTTGTACCTCCGCAGGCGCAGAGGGAAACAATCATAACCGCACTCAGAAGCAGGCAGATAATACGCTTGGCCTTTGACATTTTGCTTTCTCCTTTATCAAATTTATTTTTTACTGCATTTTCCTGAAAACACAGCTGTTTATTTGCATGTGTATAATATGACAATATATTACTTGTTTTATATTTTTTCAATATCATTTACATGAAAAGA
Organism: Oscillospiraceae bacterium; assembly: GCA_020025715.1. Taxonomy (GTDB): domain Bacteria; phylum Bacillota; class Clostridia; order Oscillospirales; family Oscillospiraceae; genus Limivicinus. The sequence continues at coordinate 3,452 of JAHHRQ010000034.1, forward strand.
CATATTTCATACAAATTTGGTTTTATTGGTTCAAAATTTACTTAATATCATAAAAAAGCTGCCGCAAAAATTGCAGCAGCTTTTTGACCTGAAGTTTTATTTTTCTGTTTCATACGGGAATTGTATCACCGCATGAAATTGCTTTTCCAATGCGTCATAATAAAATCTATGAGTCCCGTTATATTTATTAACCACTCTGATAATACTTTTAATTCCGTAGCCATGTGTTACAGATGATTTTTTGCTTGTTTTATAGTCTCCTTTAAAATTCTTCGCAGGCTCTTCATCGCAGGAATTAACAACCGTAATAACAACACTCTGGCTTTCTTCGTATTTAATCACAGATACATCTATGTTTTTCGTTGGTGATTTTAGTGCTGACTCATATGCATTTGAAAGAAGATTTTCAAAAACGGCCGTAATACTTGCCGAATTCATGAATTTGAGCACATCAGCTCTGACATCACACATAAATGTAATTTCGGCTTGTTCGCATTTCTGCGAATATTGCTGAAGTATTACATTCAAAATCGGATTTTCCGAAAATTTCTTTTTATTATTAAGCTCAGATAAACCTACCACACCCGCCACATAATTCTGTATCTCAGCATTATTTGATTTTTCTGCCAGAGTTTCAATCATATTCAGGTGTTTCTTAATATCATGTATCAATACCCGCTGACTTTCCGACTGCTCATAAAGTGCTTTATAATACGCTGCATCAGCTTCATCTTTCTGTAAACTGATTTGAAGCATCGTATTCTGCTGATTGGTATGCTGAATGTAATTATAAAATATAAATAAAAGTAAATTCTCGGCCAGCAAAGTCATAAAAGTAATAATAATCATAATTTCAGACGCTCTGGTTATTTCCATATTTATGCTAAGGTACGCAATGATTCCCGAAATAATCATTGACAGAAACGGCAAAATGTAAAATAACATCATATATTTAGGTTCCTCGCCTGCGCTCTTGTGAGGTTTGAAGAGTCTGGCGCTGAGCATTGCCATGGCCAAATACATTGTTTTGCTTATTATTACAATTATAAGCATTATTCTTAAGTTAGATATGTATGTGCCGAATTCATAACCAAGTACCCCCAAAAACAGGGAAGCGAAAATTTCTGAAATTGTCATAATAAAACTCAAAAACGTAGCATGGATAACGCCCATTTTTACATTGCAGTCATATAACCGGCACGCCAAAGCCAAGTCAACAATAAAGCAGGAAATTAAATTGGCCCAAGGTCTGTTAAGCTCATAAATGAAAAAGCAGAAAATATATCCCACAGCAAACATTGAAATTGTAAAACCGACATTATGCTTTCTTTCAAACAGATAATCGAAATAAAGCCAAGCTATTAACGCTTCAACCAGATGCAACACTGCATAACAAATAATTTCTTCCATCATTTTGTGCTTTCCATGTACATAAGATATTCATCTTTAAATTCTGAGTATTTGCGCTTAGTAACATATGCCTCTTTTACCTGAGAATTATATTTCAGGATAACTGAATCTTTTCCAAGGGTAAAGATATATCTCATATTTACTATATAGCTGCGGTGCGGAGAATAAAAACAAGGAAGAGAAAGAGTATTTCTCCAATATTCCATATTCTCAGTGCTCTTAAATATTCCATCTAATGTATATATAAGTACTTTTCTCTGTAATGCTTCCACGCATACAATTTCTTCCGTCTGTCGCGTAAAAACTCCGTCATTTGTTATTATCGTATACTCTGTGGTTTCCATATTATATTGATATAGTGCTTCTTTTAAGTTTCTAAAAAGGCGATTTTTATCAATCGGTTTAGATAAATATCTAAATACATGGAACTTCATTGCTTCATCAAGATAGTCCGGATAAGATGTAACAATAAAAATTTTAATGTGTGGATTTCGCTGCATAAGCTTTGCGCCGACATGAATTCCGCTTATTCCGGGCATTTCCACATCCAGAAAGGCTATGTCCGCTTTAGTTTCCGTTTGTATAAGTTCATCGCCATTTGTATAAGATGCGATTTCCGGTAATTTAACCTCAATTTTTTCAAAAAACTCTGTAATATAATTTTTTAATTGCTCTATAACAGCAGTATCATCGTCACAAATCAATATTCGCATGTTATCACCACCATAGTTTTTTTATTATAACACGCTGATAACAAGTTGTCATCAAAGCTTACACCGCAAATAAACCAAATAATTATCGTAAAAAAGATTGGTAAGCAATACTTATCACAACTTACTTCTCTTAAAAACTATGTAGGGGTGACATCACTTAATGTAGTTTGAAAGCCATACGCTGTGTCCGCACATAAAACTCTTTCCCCTCTGCACTGGAGCGTTTTATACAAGATCTTCGGGTATAAAAAGTTTAATGACAAGAATTTTTTGAAAAACGGAAACGAAAAAAAGCCTCAAAAGCACAAGGCTTTCGAGGCTACATAGAGCTGGTGCGCGAGGCGGGACTTGAACCCGCACGTCCGGAGTGGACACTAGAACCTGAATCTAGCGAGTCTACCAATTCCACCACTCGCGCATATATTGTTTTTTAACGCTTGATTATAATATCATTAGCCGCTGCGATTGTCAAGCTTTTTTTGGAAAATCATGTGTAAATTTCTCTTTACTTATGTGTGTTCAAATGATATATTTAAAACAGACGATACCTTATATGAAAAGGAGCGATATAATGCAACTAAACCGTGTCGCCATAAAGCGAAAAGCTCAGGAGCTTATTTATATTTCAAAGCCCCTGCCTATTTATGCCGGTCTTATTATGCTCGTCCTGGGAATTGTTATCAGCACTCTCTCCGCCCGCATCATGGGATTAAACATAAGTCCATCCGATATGGAACAGTATTTAAAATACGTTCAGGATGGCAATTTTGAATTTGCCCTCCGGCTTCTGGATACCTTCAAACCCACTCCCGCTGCTACTGCTATTGACACAGCATTGCAGATAATCAGCTCTGTTGTGAATTTCGGCTTTGTCATCTTCCTGATGAACATTGTCAGAAACACAGCTCCCTGCCTGGGCAACCTGCTTGACGGTTTCGGAAAGTTCTTTAAAATCGTATGGCTCAACATTTTAATATACGTCTTTATATTATTCTGGACTATGCTGTTCATTATCCCCGGCTTTATTGCCATCTACCGTTACCGCATGGCAATCTACATTATGATAGATAACCCCGACATGTCCGCCATGGAATGTATCAGAGAGAGCAGCCGCATGATGAAAGGCCACAAGGCCGAACTGTTAATGTTTGACCTGAGCTTCTTCGGCTGGTATCTGCTGGCAATTATTCCTTATCTGGGCTACCTTGTACAGGTATGGACAATTCCTTATATGAACCTCAGCTATGCTGTATATTATGAGACCTTGAAGAACTGCCCCACTGACGCAGTGTTCACCGAAATTCCCGATTCCGGCAACAACTCTTCATCGTCTGAATTATGATAAAAAAATCCGGTACTTTAAAAGTACCGGATTTTTTATATCAATACATCATTGAGAACAACTGCGGTTTAGGCTTGTATTTAACTCCCGATACAAGTCCCATAGCTGCAAACATCGTCATCATCGACGAGCCTCCGTAACTGAAGAACGGCAGCGTAATACCGATAACAGGAGTAATTCCAATGCACATACCCACGTTAATAAGGGTCTGGAATATAACGGATGATGCAACGCCCATGCAAAGGAGCATATCGAAAGTTCTGCCGGAATGAATACCCACTCTGATACAGTGAACGATAATAATAACAAGCAGAAGCAGCACTATCAGACAGCCTATCATACCCAGAGTTTCGCCTATACCGGAGAAAATAAAGTCGGTATGTTTACCGGTGAAAATAACCGGTCTGTGATCGGAATCAATTCCGGAAAAACGGCCTGAGGCAAGGGCAAGCCTACTCTGGTTTGTCTGCCAGAGTATTCCGTCGCCGCTGGGGTCAACAGTGGGGTCATAAGGAGCAACAAGTCTCTTTTTCTGATAATCTTTCAGAAAATAGTTCCACAACAGCGGCACCGACGCTGCAACTACTGCGCCGCCTATTGCAAACCAGTACATTTTAACACCGGCTGCAAACATCATAGTGATGAAAATGCAGAGAATAATTGACGCACTACCAAGGTCGGAGGAAACCACAACTATAAGACCGAAGATGATCATAAAGTGGGCCGCCATCTGGACAAGGGACATAAAAGAGTTTAGATCCTTATATTCTTTTAGATACGTCATTTGCTTTGCCGCAACTATAATGTATATAACCTTTATAATTTCTGACGGCTGGAAACCGATTATATTACCGAAACGAATCCAGCTCTTGTTACCGGTACCGTCATCACGGCCGAATATAACCAGCGCAACCAGCAAAGCAATGTTTATAAAGCTGAGGAATTTCCATTGATTTCCCAGAAGGTCGGCGTCAATAACCGTAAGAAGTACGAAAGCGCCAATACCGAGGAACATGGAAAAAATCTGAACTATAAGATACTTACTGGGGTTTGATACATTAGCCCCTGCACTGTGCATGCCTGATGTAACGACATATATCATTGTGATACCGTAAATTGCACAGATACAGCACATAATCAGCAAAAACATATCCGCCCTTTTAACGAACTGTTTTGCAAATGTTTTAAATTTATTTATACAAAAACACCGTCCTTCCCATAAGTGGACCTGATATACACAAAATATAAATTTCAAATTCAAGATATTTTATCATATAATTGCTCTTTACGCAACGGCATAAACGGTGTTATAATAACAAAAGTGTAAATTCTGAAATAATGGAGCAAATTATGCTGACATATATTACTAAAAATGAAAAAGAGACAGAAGCCGTAGGAGCGGAGTTTGCAAAGAATCTTCCCGGCGGCACTGTCATTGCCATGTACGGCGATCTGGGCGCGGGAAAAACTGCTTTCGTCAGGGGCATGGCTAAAGGCATGGGTCTTACCTGCCGTGTCACAAGCCCTACTTTTACCATAGTTAATGAGTATCTGGGCGAGAGAGAGCTTATACATTTTGATATGTACCGTCTCCAGAGCGCAGACGAGCTTTTCGATATAGGCTGGGAGGATTACCTTTCCAGAGGTGCCATATGTGCAGTAGAGTGGAGCGAGAATGTCCGCGATGCCTTCACAGGGGACGAAATCACTCTTAACATTGAAAAGCTTGATGATAACACAAGAAAAATTACTATTGAGGGGGCAGGAATATGCTGACATTAGCTTTTGAATCATCCGCAAAGGCGGCCTCTGTGGCTCTTTGCGACGGGGAGAAACTTATCTCTCAGTATACCCAGTGCAGCGCCCTCACTCACAGCCGCACCCTTCTGCCTATGGCAGAGGACATGCTGAAAAATGCAGAGGTGTCCTTAAAGGATGTGGAGCTTATAGCCGTTGCCCATGGCCCCGGTTCATTCACCGGCATAAGAATCGGTGTTTCCACCGTCAAGGGTCTTGCATGGGCCGCCGATAAGCCCTGCATAGGTGTCTCCACTCTTGAGGCTATGGCATGGCACGGTCTCGCCGTGGGCGGATACATCTGCCCTGTTATGGATGCAAGACGCAGTCAGGTTTATAACGCCCTTTTCGAGATAAAGGACGGAAAGCCTCAGCGTCTCACCGAGGACAGACCCATAGCACTCTCTGAGCTTGCAGAAGAGGTCCGCGCCTTAAATGCACCTGTTTTCCTTGTAGGTGACGGTGCAGAACTGTGCGAAAAGTATTTTAAGGAAAATAATATTCCCTGCCGTATAGCTCCCGAAAATCTCCGCTGGCAGAGCGCATGGGGTGTTGCCATGGCAGCCATGGACAAAACTCCCGGCAATGCTGACAGCCTTCTGCCTGTTTACCTCCGTCTGTCTCAGGCAGAGCGTGAAAGACAGGAGCGCATGGAGAAGGAAAAATAAAGTATTTTCTCCCTTTCGCCCGCTTCTGTGAGCCTGAGGGTTTAAAAATTATATAATTTGCGGTCTAAGCCCTCTAAAGCTTCTGCCGCTATTAAAGAAGGAGAACGAAAACATGAGTAAATTATGCGTATTCGACCATCCCCTTATTCAGCATAAGCTGTCTATCATGCGCGACAAGAGAACCAGTGTTAAAGAGTTCCGTGAGATTGTATCTGAAATTGCAATGCTGATGTGCTATGAGGCAACCCGCGACCTGCCTCTGGAAGAGGTTGATGTTGAGACCCCCGTTGCCGTTGCAAAGTGCCGCCGCATTTCCGGAAAGAAACTGGCAGTTGTCCCCATACTCCGTGCAGGTCTCGGCATGGTTGACGGTATGGTCAATATGATGCCTAACGTAAAGGTCGGCCACATCGGTCTTTTCCGTGACCCCAAGACTCTGGAGCCGGTAAAATACTACTTCAAGATGCCCCCCGATATTCAGGAGCGCGACGTTATCGTTGTTGACCCCATGCTGGCCACCGGCGGTTCCGCTTCTGCTGCAATCACCTTCCTTAAAGAGGACGGCGTAAAGCACATTAAGCTTATGTGCCTTATCGGTGCTCCCGAAGGCGTAAAGCGTATGCAGGAGGATCACCCCGACGTTGACATTTATATTGCCGCTCTGGATGACCACCTGAACGAAAATGGTTACATTGTCCCCGGTCTGGGCGACGCAGGCGACCGTATTTTCGGTACCAAGTAATCTTATCTGAACTAAATATTGAAAATACCGGAGAGTATACTCTCCGGTATTTTTGCATATAAGAAAAGCGGTGCGGCCTTTAAAAGGCTGCACCGCTGAAATTTTAGCTTTTTTTCTCTATTTCCTTATCTATCAGCACCCATGACACATTCTCTTTATCCGGCGGCAGGTTATTTATAACCACCGGGATAAATCTGTCGCTGACGTTTCCGGTAAGCACGCTGCTCTGAACATCGCTTACATTATATGCGTATGCAGCCTTATCAGTGGGGAAATAAACCCTGTCATAAAGCTTAAAGAGCAAGGTTGCATCCTGACCGGTTTTCTCATCCGCCTTTACAAGAGAGCGTGTAGAGTTTGTATAAATGGAAAGGACTCCGTCCTTGTCCCGAAGCTGGTTTGCAACATAGACTGCAAAACCGCAGACTGCGTTAACAGGTCCGGGCGTTGTGGACATTTCAACTGAATACATGAAGTCCGGCATGGGCTGACCGCTGGGGTCTTTGGGAGGTTCGCTCTTGTCGCCCTCTTCTCTGACTATTACAGGATGCACCACATCTGCCAGAACCACTTCATCAAAGCCCATTGCATAAAGCTCCCGCACCAGCTCCACGGCATAATTTCTCACGTCCAGACTGTACGGGTCAAGCCAGAGGCCGGCATCATCAGTATAGTTTGTGCCGTAGGGAGTTTTAAGCGCAACGCTCATGCTGCGGGAAGCATAGGCATTATCCACACAGCAGCTTATCTGAGCCACAAGATATGTGCCGTTTTCCTTAAGTTTTTTAATCTGTGCCTGAATACGGTCAGAAACCTCAGGGGAAGCAGACATACCATAACCCAAAGCCGCCTGAGACTGAGAGTTAAACATAAGAAGTCCTGAACGGGGCTTCATCTCCAGCACCAGTGCGTTACCGGTTTTAAGACGCTCTGCATACTCTGCAAGCTTTTCCTCCGTAATATTTTCAGCGGGAACAAAAATTGCTCTCAGGGGCTGAACTTCTTTAATTTTTGCCGGTTTTACTCTTGAATAATCCGGCGGGTCCATTACTATTTCTGTATCAACGGCGGCAAACTCCTTCTTTCCCCCATCCATACCGGATGAAGCAGAAGAACCGTCGCTCAAAATAGGCAGCTCAACACTTACGCCGTCCTTGGTAACGACAGCGTATTTCTGCATTCCGTAGAAGCTGACTATAACAAGCGCCAGAACTGCCAGAGCCACGGCAAAGGGAACCAGAGCGTAGTTACGCTTTTTTCGTCTGCCTTTGTAAAATTCTGATTTTCTTGCCAAATTTTTCTCCTTCCGCTCCGCCTAAGCGAAGTTTAATTAAGCTCAGCCCTCTATTTTGGCTATGCGGCGAATGTGCCGCTCCTCATTGGAGAAGGGAGTGTCAAGGAAGGTATCCACTATTTTAAGTGCAAGACCCTGTCCCAGCACTCTGCCGCCCATGGCGAGGATGTTGGCATTATTGTGAAGTCTTGTAGCCTCGGCGGTGAAGCAGTCAGTGCAGAGAGCAGCACGGACGCCGGGGACTTTGTTTGCGGCAATGGAAATGCCTATACCGGTACCGCAGATAACGATACCTCTTTCGTACTCTCCGGAAGCCACGGCTTCGCCTACGGCTCTGCCGTATTCAGGGTAGTCACAGCTTTCCTCTGAATAGCATCCGAAATCCTTATATTCAAGGCCTCTCTCTTTAAGATGGGCCATAACAGCCTGCTTTAATTCGTATCCACCGTGGTCACTGCCTATTGCAATCATTTTTTATTACCTCCGACATTTTTTTACTATTTTACCACCATATCGAAAAAGGTTCAAGTCTGCGATTTGTAAAAACTTATCTGTCCCGATTGCTTTCCATTTTTCGACATGTTATAATTGCTGTGTGTTTCAGGAGCCTTTTCTATTTAAAAAGGAGATTTTTCCATGGATATTTTAACCATAATATTATATTTTATTGCAGTCATTATATTTTTTGTTGTTGACTATTTTGTTGCAAAAGAGTTTTACATTGCATCTGCAATGAAAGGCTGGTCTGAAAAAAAATATTTCTGGTTATCATTTTTCCTGCTTTTTGTAGGTTACATTTTAGTTGCCGCTCTGCCCGACAGAGGCGGCAGAGATATGGACTCGTTTTACAGCGATGATCTGCCCGACATCTGAGAGGAGGGGTTTTTATGTCTGAACGTTATACAAAGCTATTCAGCCTTGAGAAAGACCTGTTTTGCCCCGGCTCCCCTCTTATCATCAGCGCCGGCGCGCTGCTGATGGATAATTATTCCAAAAATCTGTTGGCTCAGCTGAAATTCAAGAGCATTGAGGATAAAGTAATAAGCTCTGTTAAAATCAGCATAAGCATGCTGGACAGCGCAGGACGGGAGCTTGGTGCTCCGGCAGAATATCAGTATCTGGATCTGAATATAGGCAGAGACGGGGAGTTCGGTCAGAAGCACGCCTTTGTGCTTCAAAGTCCCAATGTCCGCTCATACAGAGTGGCAGTTACCGAAATATTATACGATGATTACAGTCACTGGGTGTGGGACGGAAGCCCATGGCAGCCCCTTAATCCCATAGAAAAACTTACCGACGCTCTGGGCGATGAGGAGCTTGCCTCTCAGTACCGCGTCCGTTACGGTCTTGACTGTGAGTTTGAACCTCAGGAGCAGCAGGGCTTGTGGTTCTGCACCTGCGGAGCCGTAAACCATGTTGATGAGCGAAGCTGTCACAGCTGCCACAGGGTATATTCTGCTCTCAGGGATGTAAATGTAGATTCCCTCAGCCGTGAATGTGCCGAAAGGCTTAAATACGAGGACGAACAGCATAAGGAAAAAGAGGAAGTTACCATTGAAAAGCGGAAAAACCGCCGTTCCAATTATCTTGTTCTCGTTCCCATTATAATTATACTTGCCCTTGTTATCGCCTTTGTCCCCCGTGAGGTAAAAAAAGCCAGAGCTTATTCGGCAGCGGAAACCCTGCTCGAAGAAGGGAAATACGATGAGGCCGAGAGCGCATTTGAAGCTCTGGGAAATTACAGAGGCAGTGCTTCACAGGCGAAAAAGAGCGTTCCATATGAAAAAGCTGTTGATATTATGGAGTATGCCGAAAAGGGCGACTCCGCGGGACTTAAAATTATCGGTGTAAGCCTTTCATCCCTTACCGAGGATGATAATATTTCTCTCATTCTCTACGAAGCTGCGGCAGAGCGCTTTGCCTCCATGGGTGATTATAAAGACAGCGTTAAAAATGCCGAGCTCTGCAACGCCGCAATAGACAGTATAAATACCGCAAAGCTCCAGAGCATATATGATGAAAATGCAGAGCTTTTAAAGCAGCAGCACTATCTTGCCGCCCGTGACGGCTTTGCGGCTCTGGGTGATTTTTCCGACAGTGCCGCAATGGTAAAGGAATCAATATATCAGAAAGCAGTCGCCCTTTATAATTTCATGGAAAAGCATGATATACGGGGCGTTTCCGCAAAGCTGAGTACCGACACGGAAACTCCAAGCAAATTTTCGCTTTCCAAGGATGATGCTCTGAGACGGCCCGACGGCTTTGTTACCGACCTAAAAACTGCCTGCGGTCACGACAAGGCAGATATTTCTCTGGACGAAACCACTCCCGATGAATTTCTCCCCTATCAGGATGCGTTAACCGCACTATTTAAATCTCTGGGAGATTATAAGGACAGCGACAAGTACATCTCCAAAATTGCCGACCTATGCGACTATACAAAAGATTTCTTCATTCTTGTTAATGACGGCAATGTTCAGGGTGCATATGACTGGCTCAATGCCTACGAGGATGAGTTTGAAAACAGAGAGCGCTGGCTTGAGCTTTTACAGCTCTACATGCCATTCTGTGACACATGGGAGTTTTCAACCGGTGATCCCACTTTGGTTTATACCGCTGCTTCCGCCACCAAGGAGGTCAAATCCTTTACAAGCTCCGTAGTTGTGGGGCTTGACACCGTTACTCTGAGACTGCATATTGCAGAGGAAGAGGAATACGACATTGAATTTACAGCCCCTGCCGGCGAGGTCGGCTTTAGTAAATCCGACCATCCACCCTACACCTACTATGCGGCAATTTCAGTGCTTAAAAGACTTGCTCTTATGAAGTATGATTCATCGGGAGCTATGATAAGCTCCTGCGATTTTTCGCGGGCAGGCTGAGTTTTGCAAAGGAACTGTAAACATTCCTTTGCGCCTATTGACTAAAACTGAATACAAGCTTAATATTTAAGTATAATATTCATCGAAAGGTTTAACGCAGGCATATGAGAGATAAATTCAACAGTTTCTTTTCCGGACGACAGGGCATGGATGAGCTGTCAAAAGCTTTATTCTGGGTAGGTTTAATTCTGCTTCTGCTCTCCTCGTTCATGGGTGGCTTTCTTAACGGAGTTCCCGGCGCATTCATTCGCTGGATTGGTCTTTTCATGCTTATCTACTGCTTTATCCGCGCCTTCTCAAGGCGCCGCAGCCAGCGGGACGGTGAAAACTATCTCTATCTCAACTTTGTTGCAAGGCAGAAAAACAAATATGCAGCATATAAAGACCGCCGTTCACAGCGCAAAGACTTCAAATTCTTTAAGTGTCCCGGCTGCGGTACTATTCTGAGAGTACCGAGAGGCAAGGGCAAAATCCACATCAAATGTAAATGCGGCTACACCCTTTACAGAAAAACCTGATATTATAAAAAACCGCCCGGATTGCTCCGGGCGGTTTTTTGAATACTTATGTATAATCTTAAATCATTATACCGCGTTTTCTGGCCTCAAAGGTAAGCTCGTCTCTGAAGTCAGGATGTGCGATTGCGATAAGCTGCTTTGCTCTGTCGCTGAGGCTTCTGCCGCGAAGCTGTGCAACACCGTACTCGGTAACGATATAGTCAACATCGTTCTTACTGGTGGTGACAACAGCGCCGGTAGTAAGAGTGGACTTGATTTTGCTGATAGCGCCGCCCTTTGCGGTGGAGGGGAAAGCAATGAAGCTCTTACCGCCTCTGGACTGGCATGCGCCGCGGACGTAGTCAATCTGTCCGCCGGAACCGGACATGTGCTTGGTGCCTATGCTCTCAGAGCAGACCTGACCCCAGAGGTCAACCTCAAGGGCTGCGTTAATGGAGATAACGTTGTCGTTTCTGCAAATAACGTTAGGATCGTTTACATAGTCAACAGGCATGAATGCAATGCCGGGGTTATCGTCGATAAAGTCGTAAATACGCTGAGAACCGTAAGCGAAGGTGGTAACGCTTATGCCCTTGTGAATCTGCTTTTTGCTGTTGTTGACAGCGCCGCACTCGATAAGCTCAACCATGGAGTCGGTGAACATTTCGGTGTGGATACCAAGGTCGTGCTTATTCTTAAGTGCCATACCGGTTGCATCGGGAACAGCGCCGATACCCAGCTGTATGCAGGCACCGTCGGGAATACGCTCTGCAATCAGGTTACCGATAGTCTGGCTCACATCGTCAATAACGGTGGGAGGCAGAACAGGCAGCATAAAGTTATTCTCGATAAGGCCGTCAACCTGGCTGATATGAATCTGAAGTCCGTTTACGGCACGGGGCTGATTTTCGTTTACCTCAAGGAAAATACGCTTGGATTTTTCAAGAATGGCTTCGCTGTAAGAGCTGGTAGTGCCGAGGCTGAAATATCCGTGCTTATCCATGGGGGAAACTGAAACGCAGAATACATCGTAATCGTACAGGCTGCGGACATACTTGGGAATGTCTCTGTAATAAGAGGGAATGAAGTCACCCCAGCCGCCGTTTATAGCTTTTCTTGCGCCGCCGCTGGAAAACCAAGAGTAGCCGGTCATTTTGCCTTTCAGAGCTTCATCTGCGTAGAATTCAAGAGGATAAACATCCAGAAGAGTCTGAACCTTAACGCCTGTCAGCTCATCCGCATAGGCTCTTTTGGCAATGGCGGACATTATTTTCGGTGTCTGTGCCGCGCCGGCGTCCATACCTATAAGCCATCCGCTTTCAACTCTTGCGGCGAGCTCATCAGCACTGGTAAGCTTAGCTTGGTACATCTGCTTAAAATCTGTCATTTTTCTATTTCTCCTTTATTTATCTGCGTCTATTACGCTTTTTATGGTCTGAATACATGGGATTGGATGCAATCCTGCTGTCAGACTCCTGCATAAACTTTTTAAGTCTTTCCTCGAACTGCTGGTCGCTTCCGGGAGCATTGACTCTGCCCTCCGGTGCAGCCTGAGCTCTCTGAGAGTTCTGAGTTCTGGGTGCGGACTGAGTTCTCGGTGTGTAATTATCTCTCTGAACGGGTCTGCGATTGAAGCGGCCCTGCTGAGCTCCTTCCCTGTTCTGAGGTTCCTGGGCACGTTTTATGGAGAGGTTGATTTTGCCATCCTCTGTCATGTTCAAAACCTTGACCTTCACTTCTTGCCCTATTTGAAGGTGTTCATGTACATCGCTCACATAAGTATTGGCGATTTCGGATATATGAACCAAACCGCTTTTGCCATCCGGCAATGATACAAAGGCTCCGAACTTTGTAATACCTGTTACTTTAGCCTCTAAAACGTTCCCTACTTCCAGCCCCATAACGGCTCCTCTCTATCTGTTTCAAAAATAAATATTTTTTCGCCGGGCTTAACCATACCCAGTCTCTCACGGGCAAGCTGCTCCATCTTTTCATCATCCGGCGGAGAGGAAAGCTCATCTTTAAGCTGCTGATTTTCAGCTCTGAGTTCACAAAGCTCCCCTTCCAGCTCATCCCACATACGCTGGGTCTTTCGCAGATTGATAAGTCCCGCGGCAAAAGCCGTCATGGAATAAACAAGCAATGACACAACAATGATTCTGAAAACAAGCTCACGATTACGCATTTTGACCTCTTCCCGGAAACCTGTCCGTATGTAACTAATAATAAATCATTATTACATTTTTTTAAAGAGATTTTTTGCTGAATTTTGAAATTTTTTTAATATTTTTTTAATTTTTCTCTTAAAACAGCTCAAATGCTCATAAACCGTGTTCAAAACCGGCTCAAAAATCCGGCTCAGGCTGTATAAGTAGGCCAGAAATCCCAGCAGGGATGCTGTCAGCTGCCACAGTCCCAGCCGGCAGTCATCAGATGCCATTGCAAAAATAAAAAGTGAAATTCCGCAGGCAAAGGCAAAAACAATATCCAGAATTATTCCTGCCGCTCTCCCCCGGTGGGCTCTGAAAGGGCGGAAAATATCATAAAGCAGTCCCGCCCCTGTTCCCAGAAGGAAAGCCCACATGAGCCACATCAGCTCTCCGATTATATTACCGTCCATTCTCAGCCGAAAAGTCTTTTCCACAGGCTGCCGGATTTAATGTTTTCCTCGTAGCTCAGCTCCTGAATGTGGCCGTGAAGCTCAAGCTGGCCCACATCAAGGTCAATTCTCTCAATGTGCAGCCCCTGCCCTCTTATGTTAAGGTCTCCCAGAGCCGTTGAAAGCACCACAAGATTTTCGTCAAAGCCGGAAACGTCATCAACTCCCGTAAGGCTGAGTCTTTCTCTGGATTCAAGATTTAAGCTGTGCAGCCTTGCAGGCACTTTTTCAATTTCATCATAGGCCATGTTCAGCACCCCCTTAAAGCATGTATATGCGGGGGAATTTTAGTTTAAAACATGTCCTTAAACTTCACATGAACTTTAAAGTCAGAATTTTAACAGTAATCTCAGATGTTCCGGTGATACGAACAGTACGCCCGGTCTTAAACTTTCGGGACAGAACGAAACGGTAAACGCCGTCCTAAATTCTCAGAGGCAAATGAAACGGGAAACACAGTCTTAAATTCTCCGAGGCAAATGAAACGGGAAACATAGTCTTAAATTCTCCGAGGCAAATGAAACAGGACGGCCGAAACCGTCCTGTTTGTTG
>JAHHRQ010000035.1 GCA_020025715.1 Oscillospiraceae bacterium
AAGAGCGCAAGAAGCTTTCCTAAAAGTCCGCAGGCCATCATAACACCAACTACTATAAGGAAAATTCCGCAGACAAGATTGATTACTTTATAGTGCTTTTTAATGAAGTTAAAGGCTGAGTTCAGCTTATCTATAAGTACAGCTGAAAGTATGAAGGGAATGCCAAGTCCCAGTGAATAAGTCAGCAGAAGCATCAGTCCGGTCAATGCGGTTGAAGAACTGGAGGCCAGCATAAGTGCCGAACCGAGGAAAGCGCCGACGCAGGGAGTGAGGCTTATGGAATATATCATTCCGAAGATAAAGGCAGAAAAAGCGCTGTCGATTTTCTTGCCTCCCTGCATTCCCTTGAAGAAGGGAAGATTTATAACTTCAAGATAGCTGAGACCGAAGATAACTACTATTGCACCTGTAATTATATTTACAGCAGTCTGATATTTTGTAAGGAATGAACCCAAGGTTCCGGCGAACAGTCCCAAAAGACTGAATGTGACAGTGAAACCAAGAACGAAACATATAGCTCTTACTAAAACTCGGTGCTTTTTATCTGAGCCTCCGGCAAAATAGGAAATGTAAATCGGAAGCATAGGCAGCATACAAGGTGAAATAAAAGAAATTATTCCTTCAAGAAAAGTTATTGCGTATTGCATTGGTTTAGAGCACCTCTCTTTACTGTGGTTATTATAACAATACTTAAATATTTTTACCGTGACGAAGTCACATTATTAAAAGAAAATCACCTGTTGTATAAACAGGCGATTTTTGAAGGTATTAAATTAGATTTTTAAGTCCTTCCATATCCCTCAGAATTATAACTCCCCTTCTGACTTCCACAAGCCCGTCCTGTACAAAGCGTTTAAGGGTCCGTGCTACAACCTCACGAGCTGAGTTAATATACTGAGCGACCTGTTCATGGGTCATTTTAATCTCTTTAATTCCCGTCCTCTCATACTCTGACAGTAGGAACGATGCAAGTCTGCCTTCAATTTTCAGGAAAAGCAGATTGTCCATGGTTTTCATTGCTGCGGAAAAACGTCTCGTGGCAAGCTCATATGTAAAACAGCGGAAATAAATATTCTGTTGTCGTATTCTCATAACGGTACCGGCATTTATTATAAGAAGCCTTGTATCCTCTTCAGCTGCAATGAAGCTTTCAAAGCTGATTTCTTTAATAACGCATGAGGCAGAAAGGATGCAGCATTCCCCTTTTCCAAGTCTGAAAAGAGTTACTTCCCGGCCTTCATCTGACATCATAAAGGTTCTGAGACTGCCGCTTATAACATAAACTAAGCCCAGACATTCGCTTTCAGAGTCAAAAATTGTACTGCCTGATGGATAGGTTCTTTCTACCGCATTCATACTGAGTTCTATCTTTTCATCTTCCGTCAGATGAGGCCAGAACTCATAGCTATTCAAATATGTGGATATATCTATCATTGGCTTTTCTCCTTTGCAAAACCTGCACTGTAAGAATATCATTTGATTACATACAAATCAATTCTGAAAAGTAAACTTTTAAAAAATTGCGGCGCTGTTACACGCCGCAATAAGAGTATATCATATTAAGCTCAGACATTCTGAGCCTTGTGCTTTTTGATGGCATTTACATTGCGTAAAATATACATGATGAAAGACAGAATCATCATTGCAACACACGCAAAAATAAGAACCATTGAAACAGTAGAGGGAATGTCATACCACAGCACATGAGTAATCATCATAGTGTAAAGCAGGAAGGTCGTAACTTTACCGTGCCAGTCAGCGCCCATAACACTGCCGGTCTTTTTGATGACAACAAGGCTTGAAACTCCGGTTGCAATCTCTTTAATGGCAATAAGAAGCACAGGCACAATCATAAGCTTAAAACGGGTAAGCAGACAGATAAGCATTGCAAACTGGGTAAGCTTGTCAGCAACAGGGTCCAAAGCTTTACCGAAATCGCTTACCATATTGAAGTGTCTGGCTATATATCCGTCAGCCATGTCGGTAAGGCCGGAGAGTAGGAGAACTATTGCTGTCATAGGATAATCCTGCTTAAAGCAATAAGCCCATACAAATACGGGAATCATGCAAATGCGCAGACATGACAGCACATTGGGAATAGTCAGGATTTTATTCTTTTTTTCTTCCATTTTAAAACCTCCGTTTTTACCGGCTACACATCATCGAGTTAAATATCTCATAGGAAGTATACCATTGCAATGTATTTTTCGCAACTATTTTATCGAAATTTTAACAAAGTACCAGAAATGTCCAAAACAGTTATATTTTTGATTATATAATTTTTAATATATTGCGTTATGCCTCTCTGAAAAGCGGATTAAGCATAGTATTTCTCTCTACCCGCTTTATATATTACAAGGTATGCTGTAAGAACTAATGCAGAACTTCATATTTAAGAAAAAAGCGTCGGCTGTAACCGACGCATAAAATACGAATAAAATTGTCTTGGGCGCGGTTCGCCATTTTGAACCGCGCCCAAGTAATATGGAATTTAAGCTGTGAGGCCGTTTGCAACTGCATATAATCGTAGGCTTATCCGCCGCTTCGCGACGGCATCGTTTATATGCGCAGCCTATTATTTTTATATTTCACAGTTGGGCTTTCGCCCTTCCGCAATTATTATAATAGCACATCGGGTATTAAAAGTGCTGAAAAAAGCATTAACAACATGTTAAATTTTTATTAAGAGCCCAGATAAACCTTCTGTTTTCTGCTCGAAAGCCTAAAATCCCCGTATAAGCGACTGAGCTAAGCCTTAAATCAGTCGTTGGTGTAGTTATCGAAGTAACCCTGAATAAAGACGATAGGAGTGCCCTTGTCTCCGCTGCCGGAAGTCAGGTCGCAGAGAGAACCGATAAGGTCGGTAAGTCTTCTGGGGGTGGTACCCTGAGAAGCCATGCTGCCCTTAAGGTCGCTGTCTTTCTTTCTGATGCTCTGCTTGATTGCATCCTTCAGCTCATCGCCGGAGAGGTTTGCAAACTCATTATCAGCCAGGTACTTAAGCTTCAGCTCATTGGGAGTACCCTCAAGGCCGGAAGTGTAAGCAGGAGAAACAACAGGGTCGGCCAGCTCCCAGATCTTGCCAACGGGATCTTTGAATGCACCGTCGCCGTATACCATAACCTCAACATGCTTTCCGGTTGCATCAAAGAGACGCTTCTGGATGTCTTCGACGAGACTCTGGCAGTCTCTGGGGAAGAGCTTAACGCTGGTTTCGGTTGCCTTATTGGTACCCAGCAGACCGTACTTTTCATTATAACCGCTTCCGTTTATGGACTCGTTCATAATGTCGTCAAGGCCCAGAACAAGCTTTCCGCCGTTAGCCAGCAGAGTACGCTTGGTGCGCTCTCTGGTGTGAATATCGCAGCAGATGACGTACTTGGTGTACTTTAAGATTTCTCTGGGGTTGTTGGCAAAGATAATCTCTGCCTCAGCGCCGCTGCTCTCGATCAGATCTCTGTAATACTCAACGTAGTCAACGCCGGTGAAACGGTGCTTTTCATAGCCGAAGAGTTCTCTGTAACGCTCCTCAGTGAGAACATCTCTGTAAGGGTCAACACCCATTTCATCCATCTTGTCAACGCTTATCAGGTGGTTGCCCACTTCGTCGGAAGGATAGGAAAGCTGCAGAACAATCTTCTTTGCTCCCTTGGCAATACCTTTAAGGCAGATAGAGAAACGGTTACGGCTCATAATAGGAAATACAAGACCCACTGTACCGCCGCCGAACTTTGTTCTGACATCAGTTGCAATGTCATCAACACTTGCATAGTTGCCCTGAGCTCTGGCAACTATTGCCTCGGTCATTGCAACTATATCTCTGTCTCTGATTTCAAAACCATCCTCTTTTGAGGCTTCAAGAATAGAATTCGTTACTATCTCTCTGAGATCGTCACCCTCACGGATAATGGGAGCGCGAACCCCGCGGGAAATTGTTCCAACCATACGGCTCATTAAAAGCACCTCTGTTTCAATTTTTTCGCAAGCTTTACTATACTATATTTCAAACTCAATGTAAAATAAAAAATTTATAAATTTAGAAATTTATTTTAAAATGACTTTGTTAAAGTTCTTTTTGCCGCGTTTAACAAGAATACCGGCTCTGAGCTGGTCGGCTGAGTAACTGGCGGAGATGTCAGCTACCTTCTCATCATCAACGCTTACGCCGCCCTGCTGAATATTTCTTCTGGCCTCAGAGCGTGATGCGCACAGACCGGACTTAACCAGAACAGACATAATATCGAGCTTTCCGTCCTCAAGGTCAGCCTCGGTAATTTCAGTAGTGGGAATGTTTTCAGAATTTGCGCCGCCGGCAAAAAGTGCCTTTGCGGAAGCCTCTGCCTTCTTGGCCTCTTCCTCGCCGTGGACAAGGCTTGTAAGCTCAAAAGCAAGGATTTCTTTTGCACGGTTAAGCTGGCTGCCTTCCCATGTGCTCATTTCTCTTATCTGCTCCATAGGCAGGAAAGTAAGCATACGGATGCACTTGAGAACATCGGCATCGCCGACGTTGCGCCAGTACTGGTAGAACTCGAAGGGGCTTGTCTTATTGGGGTCGAGCCATACAGCGTTGCCTGCGGTCTTGCCCATCTTGTGACCCTGAGAGTCGGTGAGCAGAGTAATAGTCATTGCGTGAGCATCCTTACCCAGCTTCTTGCGGATAAGCTCAGTGCCGCCCAGCATGTTGCTCCACTGGTCATCGCCGCCGAACTGCATGTTGCAGCCGTAGTTCTTGAACAGGTAGTAGAAGTCATAGCTCTGCATGATCATGTAGTTGAATTCAAAGAAGCTCAGGCCCTTTTCCATGCGCTGTTTGTAGCACTCAGCACGAAGCATGTTGTTTACGGAGAAACATGCGCCGACTTCACGCAGGAAGTCAATATAGTTAAGGTTGAGAAGCCAGTCGGCGTTATTAACCATCTGGGCCTTGCCGGGTCCGAACTCAACGAAGCGCTCCATCTGACGCTTGAAGCACTCTGCATTGTGGTCAATATCCTCTCTGGTGAGCATCTTACGCATATCGGTTCTGCCGGAGGGGTCACCGATCATAGTGGTACCGCCGCCGATAAGAGCTATGGGCTGGTTTCCGGCCATCTGAAGGCGTTTCATAAGAGTAAGAGCCATAAAGTGACCGGCAGTAAGGCTGTCGGCGGTGCAGTCAAAGCCTATATAGAACTTGGCTTTACCGTTATTTATCATGTCTCTTATTTCTTCTTCATTGGTTACCTGAGCGATAAGTCCGCGCTCAACCAGCTCTTCGTAGATTTTCATTCACTTTTCTCCTGTTCTTTAATATTTCTTATTGTTTTCTCAGTAAGCTCTGTGCCGTAAGCAATAAGCTCATTACAGCTATGCTTTCCGCCTTTAAGCTCCGAGCATAATAAGGAATCGAAATTATCTTTAAAAGTACCATTCATATTCTGAATGATTTCTTTAATGCGGGTCTTTGACTGCAGAATTTCCTCCGGGCAGCTATCTTTAAACTCCTCAGCAAGACCCACAGCCAT
Organism: Oscillospiraceae bacterium; assembly: GCA_020025715.1. Lineage (GTDB taxonomy): Bacteria > Bacillota > Clostridia > Oscillospirales > Oscillospiraceae > Limivicinus. The sequence goes on from JAHHRQ010000035.1 coordinate 5,505, forward strand.
AACTCCGCCAGTAAGAGCACCGCAGATTTCTCCGCAGCATACACCGCCGCCGAATCCGGAAGCCATTCTTATAAGGGTCTCCTCGGATACCTCCGGGTATGAATCATGGAGGGCAATCAGGACGCACTGAGCACAATTATAATTCTTTCCATGCAGTTCAACTGCTTTTTCGCTTAAATTCATACTTTTTCCCCTATTACTGTTTTTTTAAATTTATCAGCTGATTCAAGCTGTTCTTCGGCGCTCATTATTGTAAGCTCCGTAATATTATCGCCGCCGTGAAGTCTGGCAAGTTCTCTCTGTCTGCCCTCACGGTTAAGACGTCTTACTTCGGTATAGGTTCTGCCGCTGCGTTCCTCTTTGCTTATAAGGTAATGGCTGTCAGCCATTGCGGCAATCTGAGGCAGATGTGTTACGCACAAAACCTGCTTGCCTCCGGAAACGGTATAGAGCTTTTCGCCTACCCGCTGAGCCGCAATACCGGAAACGCCTGTATCGATTTCATCGAAAATCATAGTGGACACAGGGTCATTTTCGGCAAAAACGTTTTTCATTGCCAGCATAATACGGCTAAGCTCACCGCCAGATGCGATTTTACTTATTTTGCCCGGATTTTCGCCTGCATTTGCAGCCATAAGGAATGAAACCGTATCAATGCCTTTAGCATCAAAGCCGTTTTCATTCTCTACCGGTTCAAAATTAACTTCAAAACGAACTGAGGGCATACTGAGTTCTTTCAGTTCCTTCTCAATCCGTTTTTGCAGCTCTTTTCCTGCGGCTTTCCGCTTTTCGCTTAAAGCCTCTCCTACTTTTCGGCAGGTCTTAATCTGAGCTGCAAGCTCTTTTTGGAGCTTTGCGAGACGGTCGTCCGAATACTCAATATCGTCCAGTTTCTTTCTGCATTCATCAAGATAGGCAATCAGACTGTCCTCGTCCCTGTTATACTTTCTTTCAAGCCGGTTTATAAGAGAAATCCGACTTTCCAGATTATCATATTCCTGAGGTGAAAAGTCAAGCCCTTCCCTGAAATCACGCAGAAGCTCCGCCGCATCCGAAAGAGAAAATGCTGCGCTGTTAATTTTATCAGCAGCCTCCTGAAGCTCAGGGGCCACATCAGCAGCTCTCGACGCAAAATAGCCTGCATTCTGTGCCATGGAGAGAGCATTTTCATCTCCGCCGTACAGGGCATCATAAGCAGCATCCAGAGCTTCGGTCAGTTTTTCCGAATTGCGGAGCAGATCACGCCTTGCAACAAGGCTGTCCTTCTCCCCTTCTTTAAGCTCTGCTCTTTCCAGCTCTGCAATCTGATATTTCAGAGTTTCGCTTAAACGTTCCTTTTCAATTTCGTCCATACTCAGCCTGCTCATCTCTTTTTTAATAGAGCTGAACTTTGAGTATTCCGCCTTATAGCCCTCTAAATCCTGCTGTAAGGCGCCGAAAGAGTCAAGGTAGTCTATGTGTCTGCGCTCATCCATAAGCTGTCTGCCGTCGTTCTGCCCGTGAATGTCCACAAGCAGCGCAGCAAGCTCCCTAAGCTGAGCTGCGGAAACAGGCTCACCGCAGACGCGGCAGCTGCTCTTTCCGTCAGCGCTTATGCGGCGCTGCAAAATAAGCTCGTCCTCAGGGTCAATATCATTGTCTTTAAGCCACTGTTCCTCAGCATTTCCCAGCTCAAAAACAGCGGTAACACGGCCCTTGTCTGCCCCACGGCGTACAAGTTCCCTGCTTACTCTTTCACCTAAAACAGCGCCGATTGAATCTATTATTATAGATTTACCTGCACCTGTTTCACCGGTGAGCACATTAAGACCGGAGTTAAACTCAATATCCGCTTTTTCAATGACCGCGATATTTTCAATGTGTAGCTCGTTAAGCATATCTCCGCTCCCTACCGGAATTTCCGGTTAAAATAACATTTCGATTTCGTGATAAAGTTTCTTTGCCAGCTCGTTGTCCCGCATCGCCAGAAATGCCGTATCATCACCTGCGAGAGTGCCTACAAGACCGTTTATATCCATTGCGTCTATTGCAGAGCACGCCGCCGGAGCAAGTCCGGGCAGGGTTTTGATTACAAGCAAATTCTGGGCCACATCATAGGAAATTACACTCTCCCTGAAGATCTTTTTGAGTCTGCGGTCAAAATCCTCCGACTCAACTTTCGCAGCAGGGACATATCTGTATTTTCCGTCGTTTCCCAATTCCTTCACAAGGCGCATATCTTTAATGTCTCTTGACAATGTCGCCTGTGTGCTCTTAACGCCTCTTTCAGTCAACGCCTCCAGCAGCTGGTGCTGGGTCTCTATTGCCTGCTCCGATATTATTTCGAGAATAAGGTTCTGTCTGCCGGGTTTCATAAGTAGCCCTCCATTATCTCAATTTTTCATTAACTATATCGTAAAAGCTCTTCGAGCTCGGGTCTGCCATTAGAGTATAGTTCTCTGACTTTCTTGCCGTTATTATATCACCGTTTTCAAGGTCACAGGCGAAAATGCCGTCCATTGAGAGATAAGCTTTTTTACCGTGGTACTTTTCTGCCTTAACACTGACTACTCTGTCAGGAGAAAGCACAAATGGGCGGGAACCCATGGTATGGGCACAAATGGGACTTACAATTATATTTTCCGAATCCGGCTCTGCAATAGGGCCGCCGGCTGACATGGAGTAGCCGGTGGAGCCGGTGGGCGTAGAGAGAATTATTCCGTCTCCGGAGTAGCTTATCATCTTTTTATCCCCGCAATAGGATGTAACCTTTATGCAGTCTCCGTGACCGTGGATTACAACGTCATTCAAGGCACATTCCTTAAGAATAACCTTGTCTCCTCTTTTAAGCTCCACATCCAGCATCATATGCCGTGTGACCTTCATATCGTTTCTTACCGCATTTAAAATAAGGTGAAGCTCTTCAATCTCTACTGTGGACATAAAACCTATTGTTCCTAAGTTTACGCCAAGAATAGGAACATGGACAGTGCCAAGCTCTCTGACAGCTGAGAGAATGGTTCCGTCACCGCCTATCACAATTATAAGCGAGCATTTGGATGCCTGCTCCTTTAAGCTTTTAATTTCAAAATCTTTCGGAATATTTTCAGCGTTTTCTTCTAAAAACAGAGGACATACGCAGGTTTCGCAGCCCTCTCCGTGCAACAAATCCAGAACCTGTTTTGTTACATTCAGTTCCCTGTCTCTATAAGGATTGGGACAGACAGCAATCATATAATCAGCTCCTTACAGGACTTGGTGTGATGCTTCCACCACAGCGCTTACGTCGGGCACGAAGCCTTCGTGAACGCCGTTTTTCATGTGGCATATATACTCTATATTGCCTTCCGGCCCTTTTATGGGTGAAAAATCCAGACCCATAACGCTTAGGCCTATTGTAGGTGCAAAATCAAGAATATTGTTTATGACTTCCTCGTGAACCTTCTTATCACGGACAACACCCTTTTTGCCTACTTCTTCCCTTCCCGCCTCAAACTGAGGCTTTATAAGGCAGATAAGGTCGGCATCCTCTTTTAAAAGAGGCTTAACCGCCGGAAGAATAAGCTTTATAGATATAAATGATACATCCATTACTGCAAGGTCAAGAAGTTCGGGAATCTGTTCTTCTGTTACATAGCGGAGATTGGTGCGCTCAAGGTTTACAACTCTCTCGTCATTTCTCAGTTTCCAGGCAAGCTGACCGTAGCCAACGTCAACAGAATATACCTTCTCAGCACCGTGCTGCAAAAGTACATCTGTAAAGCCGCCGGTTGATGCGCCGCAGTCTATGCAGTGTTTTCCGGCAGGATCTACGGGAAAGACTTTCAGTGCCTTATCCAGCTTATATCCGCCGCGGCTGACAAAAGGCAGGGCGTGGCCGCGGACTTCCACATTAACATCCGGTGCAACCTGCATTCCCGGCTTATCGGCCCGCTGACCATTTACAAAAACAATGCCGCTCATTATAGTGGTTTTTGCTCTTTCGCGGCTTTCAGTGAAGCCAAGGTCAAAAACCAGCTGATCAAGTCTGATTTTTTTCATATTTAACGCCCGCAGAGCTCAGAAGCGGCCTTTGCAATGGCTTCGGCATCAATGCCTTTTTCCTTCATAAGCAGAGCTCTGTCGCCGTGGGCGACTATCCCCTCTCCGAGATTTAATAATTTAACATTGCTGACAGCTTTACCTGCAAGTGCAGCACGGGTAACTATGCGCTCACCCACACAGCCTGCTGCACAGACTTCTTCTGCAACTACAAGTCTGCCGGTTTTTTCGGCAGAGCTTATACATACAGGGTAAAGTTCAGGCTTAACAGCGGAAATTTTCACGATTTCTGCTGAAATTCCCTGCTTTTCCAGTATATCAGCTGCTTTCAGCATTTCATTAACCATAGTACCGTAGCAGGCAAGCGTAACATCACTGCCCTCACGGATAATGCTCTCCTGCTCTTTTCTGGACTCCTTGTATTCACCCTCGCCGCCTCTGGGGTAGCGGAGTGCAACAGGACAGTCAATTTCAAAAAGGGCACTTTCCAGCATATCATGGAGTTCTGCAAAGTTTGACGGGCAGAGTAAAGTGAGTCCGGGAACGGAGCTGAGATAGTTGACGTCAAACACACCGTTATGAGTCTCACCGTCGCCGCCTACAATACCGGCTCTGTCAATGCCCAGAACAACATGGAGGTTAAGCAGGGACACATCATGTATGAGCATGTCAAATCCGCGCTGCTCAAAACTTGAGTAGACAGCAAAAACAGGTACCATTCCCTGCTTTGCAAGTCCTGCGGCCATTGCAGTTGAATGGCCTTCTGCTATACCTGCATCAATAAAGCGGTCTGGATATTTCTTAGCAAAAATATCAAGGCCGGTACCACTTGCCATAGCAGCGGTTATAGCACATATTTTATCATTTTTCTCTGCAAACTCGCTGAGATATTCTCCGAATTTTTCAGAGAAATTAGCCTTTGCGGGAGGCATTTCACCTGTTACAGGGTCAAACCGACCTACTCCGTGATAACATTCAGGGTGCTCCTCTGCATACTCGCAGCCCTTGCCCTTCTTAGTAATCACGTGAACAAGAACAGGCTCACGTCTGTCTCTTGCCCAGCGCAGCACATGTTCCAGTTCCTTTACATCATGTCCGTCAACAGGGCCAAGATAATAAAGTCCCATAGAGCTGAACATGTTTCCCGGCAGGATGTGCCACTTTATCCATTCCTTTATTTTATGGTTAAAAGCATAGAGTTTAGGAACCTTGGAAAATGCGTCTTTATACCAGCGCTTAAAGCTTATATAGCCCTGTCTAACTCGCATTCTCTGCAGAAGTCTTGCTGTACCGCCTACATTGGGGTCAATGGACATGTTATTATCGTTAAGGATAATAACCATCGGCTCCTCGCTGGCACCTGCATATGCAAGGCCCTCATATGCAAGACCGCCGGTCAGTGCGCCGTCACCTATAACGGCTACAACGTCATAGTCTCCACCTGACATGGTTCTGGCTTTCGCCATACCGACTGCAACAGAAACGGAGTTGGAGGCGTGACCTGCTATGAAAGCATCATCTTCGCTTTCGGTAGGCTTGGGATAGCCGGACAGGCCGCCGTACTGTCTTAAAGTGGGGAACTGATCTTTTCTGCCGGTAATAATTTTATGAGTATAGCCCTGATGGCCTACATCAAATACTATACGGTCTTTTTTACTGTCATATACCCTGTGCAGAGCAACACTAAGCTCCACAGCTCCAAGGTTGGAGGCAAGGTGACCGCCTGTCTTTGAGAGATTATCAACAAGAAACTCTCTTATCTCTTTACAAAGCGGAACCAGCTTATAGTCTTTAAGCTGCTTTACGTCCTCCGAAGAATTTATTCTATCTAATATAGCCACTGCAAACCCCTGTTTTTTGCGGAAGTGTCCGCTTAATTAAATCTTTTTGCCATGGAGTCAGCCAGTTCGCAAAGGAACTGAGTATCTGTAAATGCTTCGCTCAAAATGTTTTTGGCGAATTCTGTAAGCTTCTCCACGGTGTTCTCACAGCCCTCTTTACCCATGAGAGCCATGTATGTATTCTTTTTCTCAGCTGCGTCGGAGCCAATAGGCTTTCCGAGTTCTTCTTCGGTGCTGAGAACGTCCAGCATATCGTCTCTTATCTGGAAAGCCATACCGATAGCTGCTCCGAACTGTCCGGCAGCATCCATCTGGATGCGTGAACCGCCCGCTGCGGCAACGCCCATCTGGCATGCGGCAACAAGGAGCGCTCCGGTTTTACGGCTGTTTATTTCAGTTAATTCCTGTTCGGTGAGTTCCTTGCCCTCGCCCAGCATATCAAGATACTGGCCTCCGCACATGCCCTCAATTCCGACAGCCTCAGCCAGCGCACCGGCACAGGCAGCTCTGCGGTCGGCAGGAAGATCACATCCGAGGATAGTGTTGAATGCCTCTGCCTGAAGGGCATCGCCTGCAAGCATTGCGGTACATTCACCGTAAACCACGTGGTTTGTAGGTCTGCCGCGTCTGAGATCATCGTTATCCATGCAAGGCAGATCGTCGTGTATCAGGCTGTATGTATGGAGCATTTCAATACCGCATGCAACAGGCAGTGCTTTTTCAATGTCTCCGCCGGAAATACGGCAGAACTCCAGCACAAGCATAGGTCTGATGCGCTTTCCGCCTGCAAGAAGGCTGTATCTCATCGCATCGGCAAGTCCGGCCTGAGGCATTTTATCATTGGTAAAATAGCCCTCAAGGGCCTTATCTATCATAATTTTATATTCATTTGCTGTCATGTCATTCTTCTCCTTCAAAAGGCAGCTCAATCGGAGCCCTGTCAGGGCCCTTTTTAAGCTTTACAACCTTCTGCTCTGCATCATCAAGCATCTGATTGCAGGAGGTCAGAAGGGCTGTTCCCTCTTCAAAAAGTTTAAGGGAGTCGCTCAGCGGCATATCTCCCTTTTCGAGATGGCGGACAATATCTTCAAGCTTCTCCAGCGACTGCTCAAAATTCAGTTTTTTACCTGCCATACACTCACCTCAGTTATTTAATTTAAGGCTGTCAACAGTACAGCCGGCTTCGCCGTCAGAAAAGCGGAGAGTAATTTTATCCCCCGCCTTAAGCTCTGAGGCCTGTTTAACCGTTTCGCCGCTCTCTTTGGACGCAACCGTATAACCGCGGCTTAAAACCCGCAGCGGGCTCATTGCATCAAGAGAGGCCGCAAGGGAAACAAAGTTTCTGCGGCTTTTGGAAACGATGCTCTCCTGAGCTGCTATAAGTCTTCTGTAAATATAGTCCAGATTCTGGCGTCGGTTATCTATCTGCGTAACCGGGTCTGTAATTACAGACTTTGAGCCTATATTACGCAGTCTTTCACGATAGTTTCTGAGCTTTGCGTCAACTGACTGGGAAACCAGCGCCTCAAGCTTATTAAGGTGGTTTCTCATATCGTCGCAGTCCGGAACTGCAATTTCCGCAGCATTGGACGGAGTGGACGCTCTGGCATCTGCCACATAGTCGGAAATTGTAACATCGGGCTCATGGCCCACAGCCGATATAACCGGAATTTCCGAGGCATAGATAGCCCTTGCAACCCGCTCGTCGTTAAAGGCCCAGAGGTCCTCAATGGAGCCTCCTCCGCGGCCTGTAATTATAAGGTCTGCAACCTTAAACTCGTTTGCATACCTGATAGCCCCCGCAATTTCAGGCGGAGCCTCAACGCCCTGCACTCTGACCGGCAGAAGCAGAACCTTGCTCATAGGCCAGCGCCGTCCCAGTATTCTTATCATATCATGGACGGCTGCGCCGGCAGATGAGGTAATTATTGCAATTTTTTCAGGCATCGCAGGCAGGGGCTTTTTATGCGCCCTGTCGAAAAGGCCTTCATCGCTGAGCTTTGCTTTAAGCTGCTCAAAGGCAAGCTGCAGATCACCCGTGCCCTCAGGCATGAGCTGGCTGCACTGGAGCTGATATGCTCCGTCCCTTTCATAAACTGCAATCCGGCCGTAGGCAAGGACGCTCATACCGTTTTCCGGTCTGTAACGAAGTTTCATGGCGCTGCCTCTGAACATAACGCAGCGCAGACTTCCTCCGCCGTCCTTCAAGGAAAAATAGTGGTGGCCTGATGGGTAGATTTTATAGTTTGAAAGTTCGCCCTTAATGCAGACGTTCATAAACAGAGGCTCAGACTCGATATGGGCCTTCATTAAGCTGTTGAGCTCCGAAACAGTTAAAATCTGATTATTCATGACTTATTCGCCGAGTGTTTCTTCGATTTCAGTTTCGGAAGGCTCGGCAATTTTAATCTCTTCTCCCAGTTCTCCGCGCACGAATCCGCCCAGAACACCGTTTACAAATGCAACAGTCTCCGGCTCGTCGTAGCCCTTGCAAAGCTCAACTGCCTCGTTAATTGCGGCAGAGTTGGGAACATCGTCCATATACAGTATCTCGCATATGGCGCAGCGCAGAACAGCCAGAGCGGTTCTGGAAATTCTGCTTATCTTCCAGCCCTTGGCGTAGCGCTCAATATAGCCGTCAATCTCCTCCCGCTTTTCAGCAGTGAGAGCAACAAGGCGGCGGATATAGTCCATCTGCTTGGGATCGGGATATTCGCTGTAAAGCTCTCCCTCATCCTCAAGGCTTTCGTAATGCTCCAATGTGAAAAACTCGTTCAGCATATCGGAAACATCCATGTTATTTGCGGCAGCTGCAAAGCCAAGCTGAATGGCAAGCTCTCTCGCAGTAGTTCTCTTCATCATCTTTCCCCCGAAATCTTATTTGTCAAAGGCAATACCTGAAACGTGTACATTAACCTCTGCGTGCTCGATACCGGTGGTAGACTGAACAATATTCATAATCTTGTCCTGAGCATTTCTTGCAACGTTTACTATATTGCAGCCGTACTTAACGGTAATAATAACGTCAACAATAATTTTATCATCAACAAACTGGACTTTTATACCTTTACTCAGAGATTTGAGGCCTATGAGTTCGGCCAGGTCAGAGCCTGCGGTGTTGGAAAGGCCGGCTATACCTTCCAGCTCTGAGATAGCAGAACGCACAATGCTGGATATAACGTCCTCGGAGATATTTATGCTGCCCTTTTCTTCCTGACATCTGATGTAATTATCGCCCATGGTAATTCCTCCTAAATGAATTCAGAGTATTCTACCACATTATTCAGAAAAAATAAAGACTTATTAAAGATTTATAATGAACTCTGTGTTAATTGAACGATAGATTTGTTGCTTTTTGTGCATTTTTTCAAAGGAAATTTAAAATTATTCATATGCTTTACTTGTATATGCCAATGAGTCCGAATATAGAAAAAGCTCCTTTGCGCGAAAAATCGCACAAAGGAGCTTTAAGGAATCAATCAGACGGGGTAGCCCAAAAGTCTGGGCAGACCGAGTGAAATGGAAGGAACAAATGTTACAAGAAGCAGGCACAATATCATTGCAATGTACATAGGTATCATAGCCTTTACGGTTTCTTCAATCTTTATCTTACCGACGCTGCAGCCAACAAACAGTGCACTTCCCACAGGAGGAGTGCAGAGGCCAACAGCCAGGTTGAAGATAAGAACGACGCCGAAGTGAACGGGGCTCATACCGAATGCTTCAACAACGGGAACAAGTATAGGAGTTACGATAATGATAAGAGGAGCCATATCCATAACGCAGCCCAGAATGAGAAGCAGAAGGTTAATAAGCAGAAGCAGGATAATCTTATTGTGAGTAATGGTAAGAAGAGCCTTGGTGATAAGGCTGGGAACCTGAAGATATGCAAGGAGCCAGCCGAAAGCACCGGCAGCAGCGATAAGGCTGAACACGGTAGCGAGAGTCTTTACGACGTTGTAAAGGATTCTGGGAATCTGCTTCCATCTGAGTTCCTTGTAAATGAACTTTGCAACGATGAATGCATAGATAGCTGCGATTGCTGCACTCTCGGTGGCGGTAAACCATCCCGCGGTAACGCCTACAAGAATGATAACGGCAGTAAAGAGAGCAAACGCTGCGTCCAGAAGGATTTTACCTCTCTGTTTCCAGCTCATACGTTCGCCCTTGGGGTACTGTCTCTTAACGCTGATGATTCCGCAGACGATCATAAGAGAAATGCCGCAGAGTATGCCGGGTATAAGACCCGCCATAAACAAAGCACCAACGGAAACACCGCCTGCTGCCAGAGAATAGATAATCATATTGTGGCTGGGCGGGATAAGAACGCCCTGACAGGAGGATGCAACGGTTGTTGCAACTGAGAAGTCCTTATCGTATCCTGCGTTAACCATCATAGGAATTTCGATGCTTCCCAGAGAGGAAACGTCTGCAACGGCAGAACCGGAAAGATGTCCGAAGAGCATTGAACCCAGAATGTTAACGTGGGCAAGACCGCCGCGGAGATGACCGACACAGGCATTTGCCGCTTGCAGCATTCGGTTCGATATACCGCCGGCGCCCATTATCTCACCTGCAAGGATAAAAAAAGGAATTGCCATCAGGGAAAAGTTATTTACGTTCTTCGCCATCTGCTGGATTACACCCATAAGAGGCAGCCTCATATAAATTGCTGCCAGAACTGAGGAGGTAGCAAGAGCGAAGGTTATGGGCAGTTTAAAGCAGATCATAACAGTGAAAACGCCCAGCAGAATTAAAATTGCAATATTCTGATCAAACATCGCTTTCCTGTTCCTCCGTTTCTTCTTTAGTTTTAGGAATATAGCGCTCCAGACCGAAAAGTCTCAGGAGGCTGTAATATGCAATGAAGAATCCACCTACCGGCAGCATCAGGTACAAGGTGCATGCGGGCCATTTTGTAGCCGGAAGAGTGGAGGTGCTGGTATACTTTATGAGGATTATGCCGTATACCAGAAGTACTATGCCGACTATTGCCACAAACAGGTTATTCACGGCATTGAATACCTTCTGAGCCGGCTTCGGCAGTTTATTAAAGAACATTTCAATAGCTATATGCAGCTTTTCTCTTACGCCTATGGCCATTGAAATGAATGCCATCCATACCATGAGTACAAGGGTAACTTCTTCGCTCCAGCGAATTGAGCTGTGCAGAACTTTTCTTGAAAAGACCTGGGCCGATACGACGACCACTATAACAAGCAGCACAAATTTTGAATACTGAACAAGAATCCTGTAAATCCATTCAATGGCGGAGGTTATAGCGGCAAAAACCTTGTTTTTCGGCTTCTCAGGTCTTTCTGCCACGTTATTATTTTCGTTCATCCGCGCCCTCCTTTAGTAAAGCAAGCAGGCTCAAGCCTGCGGAGATTATTCACAGCAAGCCGTCCTCCATCGGAAGACGGCTTGACTGTAATTTGTTTTGTTTAGAATTTATGCGGCTTTAATTCTCTCAACCATTGCCTTGTCGGCGTCAGAGAGCTTGTCGTAAAGAGGAGCCATAGCATCCTGGAACTTTGCGACTTCTTCGGGAGAAAGCTCAGTGATAACACTGCCGCCTTCACGAACCTTGGCTTCGGAAGCTGCTTCCTTCTCTGCCCAAAGCTCACGCTCTATCTTAGCGGATTCCTTAGCGCACTCACGGATGATGTCGGGGAAGGAAGGATCAAGAGCTGCGATCTTTTCCATGGTCATTTCGCTGACAAGCTGAGGCTCGGGAACTCTGGTGTGGCCGTCAAGTACAAAGTACTTAGCAACTTCATAGTGAGAGGTGGACTCGTAGGAAGGCCAGTTGTTCTCAGCACCGTCGATAACACCGGTCTGCAGGCTGGAGTAAACCTCACCGTATGCCATAGGAGTAGGAACTGCGCCCAGAGCTTCAACCATATCCATCATAAGCTCGGACTGCTGAACACGGATCTTAAGACCCTTCATGTCTTCAATGCTCTTGATTTCACGGACGGAGTTGTAGAAGTTACGTGCACCGGCATCGAACCAGCTAAGGCCGAGCATACCGGTTCCTTCCATGCTTGCCAAAAACTCGTCGCCGATCTCACCGTCGAGAACACGCCACATCTGGTCTGCGTCAGCATAGAGGTAAGGCATCTGAAGAACGTCGAGGGACTTGTTGAACTCTGCCAGAGGAGACAGAGAAACACGGGTGAAGTCGATGCCGCCGAACTGCAGCTGCTCGATAACGGTCTTTTCGTCACCGAGGGTTGCGCCGTAGTAGACTTCAATCTTAATGCGGCCGTCGGTACGCTCGTTTACCATTTCAGCAAACTTGTAAGCGGCCTGAGTGGTGGGATAGTCCTGAGGCTGGTTCTCAGCGTAGCGGAGAAC
>JAHHRQ010000036.1 GCA_020025715.1 Oscillospiraceae bacterium
TTCGCATCCGTAAGGTCGAGAGTTCGATCCTCTTCGTCTCCACCACATCGGAGCAGACTATATAAAGTCTGCTCTTTTTTTGCGTAAAAATAATAGTTTCTCATACCGCTGCTTCTACTTCACTAAATTTGCAGGCGAATTATTTTGCGGGGTCAAAATCAGATATTGTACGAACAATTTCTTTTTCAGCCGCTTCGCCGTTAAAGTTTCTATCAGATATAAACAGCAAAACCGTCTTAGAATGAATCTAAGACGGTCTTTTTTATGCCAAAATCTACACAGTATACTCATCTAATGTACTTTCTATTCTAACTTTGCCGATATTATCCGGTAGACAATGCAAATGTTAGAGTTGCAACATTAGTAAGTTCATATTTTCTGTATAAACAGCTGCTGTACACTTATTGTGTGACGGTATAGAGGGAATAAAAATATCCTTTCCGGTTCATCAGTTCCTCGAATGTGCCGCTTTCAACAATTTCGCCTGATTTCATGGCGATAATGCAGTCGTACCGGCTAAGTACCGCTGCGTCCAGAGCGTGTGTCACGACAATTCTGGTCATGTCACGCAAATTCAAAATGGCATCGTTTACCTGAAAGGAGGTTTCCGCATCCAGAGCCGCCGTTGCTTCGTCCGCCAGAAGAATCTGAGATTTACGCAAAAGGCTGCGGGCAATGGAAATTCTCTGTTTTTCGCCGCCGGACAGGTTCACACCGTTTTCACCGCAGAGATAGCTCTCGCCCTTTTCATCAATCAGCTTTGAAAGTCCCGACAGGCGGATTGCCCGTCCGACTTCCTCGTCCGAAAACTCCGAGAACATAGTGATATTGTCCCGTATAGATGCGTTGAAGATGAACACATTCTGCTGAATGACGGAGAGCATATCATACAGAGCGTCGCTGCGAATATCTTTCAGCTCCACATCGTCATAGTTTATAGTCCCGGAATAGCCATGATATGACGAAGTAAGCATATGCAGCAGCGTGGATTTTCCGCTGCCGGAAGCACCGACAACAGCATAGCTCTTCCCTGCATCAAAGTTACAGCTGATATTTTTGAGAATCGGTTTCTCCGACTCATACCCAAAGGACAGATTGCGGACAGTAATACTGTTTAGAAGCTTTGATTTTTCCTTCTTACCTGTGTCCTGCACATTTTCATTCAGCGCATTTGCCAGCTTTTGGATCAGGCTGCGAGCAGAGCGACAGCCTGCCAAATACCCCGGAATGGTGGCAATGGGCTGCAAAATGTAGTTGAGCAGTTGGACAAATACCAGTACCGTACCTGCCGTAACACCCTTACCGGAAATTGCAAGATACGCACCCACCAGAAACACACCAAGCTGCACCAGAATACCGGACAATGCAGACAGCAATTCAATGAGAATTCCGATTTTTCTGCGCTGCTCTTTTGCGTCGGAAACTTCCTGAACTTTCTCTCGGAAAATGCGAAGCATCTGCTTTTCTGCTCGGAAGGATTTTATTACCGAAAATCCCATAAGGCTATCCTGCAGAGAGGACATATACTGTGAGTTCACATCGGAAATCCGCTTTTCCGCCTTGACCGCTTTCCCGCCCGTCAGCAGAGAAACAAAAATCGGCAGAAAAGATATACCGATAGATACCAGTGTCAAAACCGGACTATACCAGAACATCATGGCAAGGGCTGTGACGAACAGAAATCCTGAGTTGATGATTCCGAATAGATTGTTCAGGTAATCCGTCTCTATGGTGGATGCATCATTGCTGAGGGCAGAGATGTAAAGACCGGTGCTTTCACCGGAAAATGCCGCAATGCCTTTTTGCGTCAGCCGTTCAAAGACAAAGCTTTTATACTGAGCGATTGCCCGCGAAATAAAACGGGGCTTCGACCAGTAGTCGCATCCGTAGGCGACAGTGATCACCGCCATAGTAAACGCCGATGCGGCAGCCAGCTGTCCGAGTGTAAAGCCTGTATCTGCTCCTGACATCAGGTCAATAGTCTGCTGGATGAGCCACGCCAGCATCAGATTTCCGGCTGCATTTAACACTGTCTGTACCGCCGCAATGGCAATCCGCCAGCCGTTACCCTTATAAAATTGACGGGTATAGGGACGAATATCTGCGTTATTTTTTCTCATGCTTCTGTCTTTAACCTTTCCCAAATACTGCATAGCGCATCACTGAACTGCTCCCGTTCCATCTGCTCTTCAACTGCGAACATGGCTGTTGAGCCAATATCATCGTATAAAGTTTTGCTGTCTGAAATGCAGAATCTCACGCTGTCCGATCTGCAGCTTGGTGCTGCATCATATTGATTGGCCACCTGAAAAGCCTCCTGCATAGCTTTTTCCGCTTCTTTCTGCCTTCCCAGAACATCCAGCAGACGGGCCTGTTCAGAGTAAAACGGAGCAATAATTTTATCCAGATATGACACGCCTTCGTCAGGCCGCAGGGATTTGAGATACTGCAAAATCCACCGGCTCACCTCCAGCTCTGACTCCGTATCTCCTTTCCGCTCATAATAGTTCAGGTAGCCCATCATAATATCGATCTGCGTAGAGATTCCGTTTAACAGTGCCTCTGTTAAAAACGGGACTGCTTTTTCAATCGGGTACTCCTCGTCCATTGCGTAAAGGCGACCGATTCTTGCATTATGAACGCCGTTTACATTGTTTCTCTTCAGGATTTCCATTGCTTCTTCTTTTTTCCCCTGAGCAATTCTGCACAATGCAATTTCAGTTTCAATGCTGAAGGCGTTGATTTCCGGATTATTGTTCTGGGAAAGCAGTAACTCCGCTTTTCGGAAAAATGCTACTGCCCGCTCCATATCATCCTCATTGTTTGATGCCGGACTTTCAATGCCCTTTACCATGTACAGCTCTCCGCAGTTGTAGGCAATCTGGAAACTGTTGGGGTGACGCACAATGGCCTGTTCCGCCTCACGCACAGCTGCGGCATAGTCCTTCTTTTGCCGCAGCTCCTCGATCCGCTTTGCATAGGCTTCCGCTGTGCCGTCCAGCACTTCGTAGCCAACTAACGCATCCACGCTCACGCCGAAGAAATGCGCCAGTTCCATAATAATTCGTATATCCGGTGTGGACAGGTTCTGCTCCCACTTGTAGACTGCCCCCACTGTCACGCCCATGGCTTCTGCAAGCTGCTCCTGCGTAATGCCCTGCTTTTTTCGCAAGGTCTTGACATTTTCTGAAAATTTAGGTTCCATCTCGGGCTCACCTCCGTTGCTTTATTCGTATTATAGCACGGGCTTTGTCTGAATTGAACTGACTGCCGGCACAAACAGAATAATAATTTTTATACCAGCAGTAATGGTTTCAGAGTTGTATCTAAACATTGATTATTATGAAAACTCTCGAAGTCATGGTGCTTGTTCATAAATTCAGTGTTTTTAGCCAATAAAAAAAGAGTGCAAAATTTTGCACTCTTTTTCTGAAAATAAATCCAAAGCTTCAAATAATTTTTACAGCACTCTTTCTGAAATTACCCTGCAAATCTCGGTAACATTAGCTCTTGCAATAAATTCAAATTTAACTTTTCCAAGACCGGAAAACCATATTTCAAGTTCACTGTCAAGGTCCAGCACACCGGCGGTTTCAACTGAATAGGCCTGAATTTTGCTGTAAGGCAGAGAGGTGAAGTCCTTTTTAGCCCCGGTAATGCCCTGAACATTCACAACAATAATTCTCTTATTTGTGAAAACCACACCGTCCCGAATACTTCTGTATGTGCCGATAATCTCTTCTCCACTTACGAACATAGGCATAATAACGGAGGCATATGTACCGTTGTCTACGGGTTTCAATTTGAGAAAAGCTGCGTTTTCGAAATCTATCATGTTTTCCTTCCTCTGAATATGGGAGAAATTTTTGAACTGTCGTTCAAAGTGTTTTTTATTTTAATAAACAAATATGAACAAATCTACATAAATCAGCCATTTTTTATGTTAAAAAATCTACTTAAACTTTGTGAAGTCTATGCTGTCGGCAGCCATCTCAATCTCGTAGCTCTCTCCCCCTGCCGATACAAGCACGTAGGCATTATCCGTTTCATATAAAATAACGCTGTAACTTCTAAGAGGATACGGTGCTTTGCCGCCAACGGAAATGAACACCTGCTCGCCGCAGGCTGTGTCATACGCCCATGATTTTTCTTCATCCGTTAAAAACAGCGGCATCAGGGGAAAGAAATCTCCCTTGGGAATGTAGTATATATCACGAATGCCTGAAAGCATATATGCGCCGTTATCATACATTACAAGCGCTCTCGGATCACCTTCAAAGGGCAGCTTTTCCATATTGAGCCACTGCTTATACATTTCCTCGTCAGCCTCTTCAAAAATATCATAGGGTGTTATTCCCTCACCCAGATATTTTGTTGAAATCGGGCTTGTAATTACATCTGTCATATCTGAGGGTATATACAAAGTACCCCAAACCGCCTTATTTTTTTCCGGAGATATTAAATCATAATTGCTTACGGCCTGCTCCCGCATTTTGTCAATTTCTGCATCCTTGCCGGGAAATTCTCCGTAGTATTTATAGTCTTTAAGCCCTCGGGCAAAAGCTTCATGTTCCGGCAGCTTGTCCGCATACTCGCAGTATGCAAGATTAAACTCTTCGGCTGCTTTATATTCCGGCGTTTCCATAAAGTCCTTTAAAGTTAAAAGTTTCTCTTTGGGCTTTGCATTTTTAGGCTTGGTATCAAGCACAAGGCTCAGATTAGGTTCTCCCTCGCACAGCTTTGAGTAGTCAAAACTGTCTGCCATTTTCTCGGCGGCCCCTTTGTCAAATTCCGAAAATCTGCCGGAGGCGCAAACTGTATATCCGTTTTTCTCAAAGAACACAAATGCGTCGTAGCCGCCCTGAGAGTTTTTATTTTTTTCAAGAGCTATGCTCACTGTATCTTCGACTGTTTTATACTGCCACTCTTCAAATTCCGTGTCGGCAGGCATTGAATAACTTCCGTTTGCAAGCGTATCAGCTGTGTTTCTTGTAAGGCTTACGCCAATACCGTTTATAACACCTTCGCAGGAAAATGAACCATCTTCAAATATATATTTCGGCACAAAACTCTCTGGTTCCGTTTTCAGGAAAGGTTCTACGCCTGCCGCCTTATACAGGTACGCCATATTGGGAACTGCCGCTATTTTTTCATGGAGCCTTACGCCGTAATCTTGGCTTATTTCCAGCAGCTTATCCATCATGGTTCTGTTTGAGGCGCCGTATATCATTCTGTAATTGTCCTGCTGCTCATTTTCCACCCATGACACATCGCAACCGTTTACAAAATCCTTATTATTAACATATTTCCACCGGAAATCATTCCAGTCCCGTAGCGCCAAAGCTGCCGGTGAATCCCAAAGGCCGGAGGGAGACATTTCTTTTACGCTCTGAGGACCTTTGTCCTCAACTCCCGGTGCTTCGCAATAATCTATTTTAACGTCACTGGGAACCATACGGTCTTTAATGCTGAACCAGCCTGCGGCATAAGCCGTAACTGCCATAAGCGCCGCAACTACTGCCGCTATCAACATTACGCGGCCCATTTTTTTATAATTTTTTCCATGTTTTACACTATCAGAATTCATTGCGGCCCAAGTCTCAAATATATATTCATCGTCCACATCCGTTAATGCCTTCATAAGCATGTCCTTTTTCAACATAAGCCCTCCTCCTGCAAATAGTTTCTCAGTTTTATTCTTATACGGTGAAGCATGGAGTTTGTCTTGCTTACTGAAAATCCGAACTTTTCCGCAATCTCTGAAACCGGATACATAAACCAGCACCTACTCAAAAACACCTGTCTTTCAGTCTGGCTGAGCAAAGCAAGAAAACGGTTTACGGCGGCACTGAGCTCTTTAAGCTCCACTTCCTTTTCCACGCTCTGCTTTGAAGCAATGCACTCTGAAAGTTCATCCAGCACAAGGTCGGTTTCTCCGCCGCCCCGCTTTTTTCTGTTTCCCCGCTCTATTCTGTTAAGAGCATTATTTCTGCATATCTTCCCCAGAAAAGGCGCAAGAATACCGGGGCGTTTATCGGGCATAGAGTTCCATGCGCTCATGTAAGTATCATTTACGCATTCTTCCGTGTCCTCGGAATTTGCCAGTATATTGTAGGCTATCTGATGACAATATCCGCCGTATTTCTTTGCAGTTTCGCTGATAGCCCGCTCTGACCTCTGCCAGTACAAATCCACAATATTTCTATCGTCCATAAACTGTCTCCTTTTACTCTGAGCGCTCTCATATATAATAACAGCATTTCTGCAAAAGCTTTTCATTTTTTATAAAAAAATTTAAAAGCACCGGTTTAAGGTGCTTTTTGTCAGCTTTCGGGGATTTTAAGCATCTGCCCCGGATATATAATAGTTGTGCTGAGACCGTTTAGCTCCATTATCTCTTTATACCGCAGTCCTGAGCCCAGCTCCTCTTCCGCAATGCTCCACAGACTGTCTCCGGCTTTCACCCGGTAGGTTCTGTCAGGCGGTTCTGACGCAGCTTGCAGATAGGAAACGGATATAGGTGACATTATGCTGTAATCTCCCTCAAGGCTTTGATTTATGACCGCCCGCTCACCGTTTACAGAGTACACTATCCATAGCTTCCCCATTACCCAGCCCGGAACAGCCGTACTGTCCCAGTAACGTGCTCCGGGCAAAATTTTCACAACATCGCCTGCACTTATATTTTCTCCTGAACCGTAATCGGGTCTGTATGCTCCCAAAGCATCGGACACATTGCGATAGCCCTTCACTACGCCGTCTCCTCTATTTCCTTCAATAGAGCATATTGTATCTCCGTTTCGCGACAGGCAGTAGCCCATATGGTCGGCCTCTCTGCCTGCTAAATCATATATCATAATGTCGCCCTCGCGGTAATTTTCCGTCACCCAGAGGCCGTGTTTTTTCGCCCAGTCCATAACATATGGACAATAGGCAGATTTTCCCCCGTTGAGAAAAAGCTTTGAAAGCCCGCACTTCATAAAGCCTGCCCACACGAATGTGACGCACCAGCTGTATTCATCGCCGCTTACAGGATGTCCGTAATAGAGGGTGTTATATATTACATTGTTTGAGCCAATGGGCTGTTCGGAAATTCCCACCTGAGACAAAAACCATTGGCTGAGTTTGGTTACGTCGTTCATTTTATCACCTGATACATAGTATTCATTAAGTGGTAAAATGGTCATTTAAATCTACATAACTATTATTTCTCTAAAAGGAAACCCGACCGCAAATGCAGTCGGGTTTACATGATTATTTTCAGGTTGAAGTGCAGTAATATTACAGGTGGAAACGCCGTCTTGTCTCCTCACGGAGAGAGGGCACACAGCGCACTATTATAAGGGGCATGGAAAAGCCGAGGCATACCGCCAGCACAATCAGTGACCAGCCCGGATTCCAGCGGGTTGAAAAATAACAATCTATAATCAGCTCAGTTGCAATGCACATAAGGCCTATGCCTACAAGGCATATAACAATGGATGTAATAGTAGAACGGCGACCGCCCCGCATCAGGAAACATATTATAAGACTTATAACCGCAAAGGAAATCATAAGCGGCAGAGCAAGTCCCACATACCAGTCCAGTCCTCCGGAGGCAAGGGCAATAAGCATTACATATAATGCAACCGCCACTATATCCAGCGCAAGCTTTGCCAGCACTGACATTTCTCTCCACAGCAGCGGCGGCACAAACCATATCCACAGCATAACCGCAGCTCCGGCAGCGTATAACCACCATTGTATTTCAGGTCTGAGAGTCAGATTTAAAAGGCCGCAGCAAATTGCCACTGATGCAAACATAACGCTCAGCAGCAGCGCAAGCTCTCTTTTCGATACCGGCGCAACCGGCTGCTGCCTCTGCGGGAAAAAGGGCAGCTCAATATTTCTTTCCACATCATTGGGATTTATAACAAGGGTACCGCAGAGAGGACAGCGTTTAAGCTCTTTCCCCAGCTCAACACCGCAATTAACACAATACGACATTCATTTCCCTCCTTCTGCCCCGTTCGGGCGCTGACGGTTGCTCTCAATATGGACGGGAATTCCGTCCCGCACAAGGAAGCTGAAAAACTCCCGCTCAAGCTCCGATTCTTTCATAGTTCCCGAAAAGGTAACTTCCATAATGTTTCCGTAGCTCATAGATGCAAGGTGAGGTCTGGGAACGGTAGCCTGTCCCTGTATAACCTCCATATGCTCAATATAGGGCTGCATCTCCTCCGGGACTTTAAATATACCGGGGTTTGTCATTATGGCTGAATAAGGCTTTGTACCTTTAAGCTTATAACTCACCGTCATAATGATATTTTTAAGAAATCTGGGAACAATCTTCAAAAATTTATTATTCTGGAAACGCACGTTTCTGCTGAAAGCCGCCCGCATTTCATTGGGGCTGCAATGAATTCTCATATAGTGGTGCACAAGGCTCACCACTTCCTCAAAGCTGTAATCCCCTAAGCTCGGGTCAATCCATGGCTGAACGGTAAGAATAAAGTTACGCATGGTCTTTGTGGGAAAATATGCTCTGAGATTTACGGGAACAGAAAGTGCAATGGGCTTTTCCTTTATAGGCCGCTCACTTCTCTGCTTTTTCATAAGCACATACATTAAAACGCCGCAGAGATAATCAGTTATTGAAACACCCAAGCTTTTGGCTCTGGCCTTAAGCTTATCAACCGACATAAAGCCCATGGTAACATTAAAGGTATAAAACTTTTCCGGCGTGCCTATATTCTGATAGGCCCTTTTAACAAGGGGCTGAGCCTTACAGCGCTTAACCGCATATTTTGAGTAGGCATCCTCCCACTCCTCGGCGGTGGATTTTTCTTCAATATTCTGTATGCCGTTTTCGTTTGGAACCTCAACACCGGTTTCCCTGAGATACTGGGCAAGAAGACAGCGCATAAAGCTCAAAGTTCCGGCACCGTCGGAAATGGCGTGAAACACCTCAACGGAAATACGCCGGTCATAATAGTAAAAACGAACAAGCCAGTTATTGTCCTCATTAAATCTCACCGGTCTGCACGGCTCGGCAACGTCCTCTTTAAGGAAAGGGCCGGGGGCTTTGTTAGGCTCAAAATAATACCAGAAAAAGCCTTTTCTTATTCTGCTTCTGAAACCCGGAAAGCGCGGCATAACCTTGTCTATTGCTCTTTGCAAGGCCTCCGGCTGCACCTTCTCCGTCATAACGGCTGAGAAGCGGTAAATGGCCGAATATTCCTCAGTTTGCAGGGAGGAATACATGACGCTTGCATTATCCATTTTATACCATGACACTTTTCTGTGGGGCAAAGTCTCTCACCTCGATTTACTCTCTGAAATTATATATTATCACTCAAATTCTATTACCGCAAGGAGAAATATGCTCATAAAAATCTTGCCAGAATTGCGTGATGTGTTTATAATTATCAAAAAGAAGGGAGATGAATAAAAATGAGCAAAGACAGATACCGCAGAAAAAGAGGTACTCCGGAACCGAAGCTCGACCCTGCAATGCGTGTTTTGAAGGCTCTCCACAGTGCCGGCACCCCTGAGGAGCTGACCGCCGATGAGCTGGAAAAGCAGCGCAGAAATCAGGAAGTTCTGGGAAATCTTGTAGCACCCATGAACGGAATGGAATGGGAGTGTACGGATATAGACGGAATTTCCGCCGCATGGATGCGGCTTTCACGGCCCCACAAGAAAAAGAGAGCAGTTTTATACTGCCACGGCGGTGGATACACCAGCGGAAACTTAGGCTATTCCAAGGTTCTGGCCTCCAAGCTTACTCAGCGCACCGGATTTGACGTGCTTGCATTTGAGTATCGTCTTGCTCCGGAATTTCCCTATCCCGCTGCCCTTGACGATGCTGAAAAAGTCTGGGATTACCTTATGCACCTTGGCTACGGCGCAAGAGATATAGTGGTTGCCGGTGACTCTGCCGGAGGAAATCTGGCGCTGGCACTGTGCCATAAATTAAAGGCCGAGGGCCGTATGCTGCCCGGTGCCCTGCTTTTAATGTCCCCGTGGACAGATATGACCGCATCAGGCGTTTCCTATGAGCAGCGCCGTGATTTTGACCCAATGCTCACGGTGGAATATATTCAGGCCGTGAGAAAAGCTTATGCCGGAGACTGCGACCTTAAATCCCCCCTGCTCTCCCCTCTTTTCGGAGACTTTGAGGACTTCCCGCCCACTCTGATTCAGGTAGGCTCCCATGAAATTCTGTACTCTGACTCCGAGCAGCTGAGAGACAGAATGGTTGAAGCTGGCGTTACCTGCCGCCTTGAAGTCTGGGATGATATGTGGCATGTTTTCCAGATGTTTCCTCTTAAAAAATCCTCATATGCTATGGATAGTATGGCCCATTTTCTGCTTGAAGAATTATAAAAAATTAAACTTAGCAGCCGGCATTACCGGCTGCTGTTTTTTTATTACTGCAAATACGTCAAAATCGCCACAGTTACTTCAAGGCAAGGCGCTTTTTATTTGAATTTTTGTGTATTACGCCAAAAGTATCCCCCGCTATTGCAAATATATAGATAATGTTGCATAATGATTATAATTAAAATCCTATTAGGAGGAACGAAAATAAATGAAAAGGATGACAAGGGTTGGCCTTATCACCAGCGGTGGTGACTGTCAGGGTCTCAACGCCGCAATTCGTGGTGTAGGCAAGGCACTTTTCCAGCGCCTCGGCAAAAATGTCGAAATTTTCGGTATGTATGACGGCTATCGCGGACTTATAGACGGTGACTACAAGTACATGGAGTCCTCTGATTTTTCCGGCATTCTTACTCAGGGCGGTACTATTTTGGGCACGTCCCGTCAGCGTTATATTCCGGGCAAGGATATAGTTGATAAGGACGGCAACAGCCTTATGCCGGCAATGCTGGACACATACAACAGGCTTAATCTTGACTGTCTGGTAATTATGGGCGGCAACGGAACTCAGAAGAGTGCAAAGCTCATTTCTGATTACGGTATGAATGTTGTCACTCTGCCCAAAACCATTGACAACGACATATGGGGCACAGATACCACCTTCGGTTTCCAGAGTGCAGTTGATATAGCCACAAACGTTATAGACTATATCCACTCCACCGCCAGCTCTCACAGCCGTGTGTTCGTTGTAGAGCTTATGGGCCGTGACGCAGGCTGGCTCACCTTAAACGCCGGTATCGCCAGCGGTGCGGACGCTATTCTCATTCCCGAAATTCCCTACGATATAGAAAAAGTCGCAGATATGATAAGAGCAAGAAAGGAAGAAGGAAGAGGCTTCTCCATTGTTGCATGTGCTGAGGGTGCTGTGTCTATACACGACAAAATACTCACTGAGGAAGAAAGCCGCCGTAAAAGAGAAAACAATCGTTTCCCCGCTGTCTCCTACGCCATTGCAGACGAGCTGCAGAAGCTCACCGGCGTAGAAACCAGAGTTACCGTCCCCGGCCATTATCAGAGAGGCGGCCCTCCCTGCCCTTACGACAGAGTGCTGGCTACTCAGTTCGGTACTGCCGCCGCTGACCTTATTGTCAACAAGCAGTATAACCGCATGGTTGCAATTCAGGATAACCGCATAATCTCCATTCCTCTTGAGGATGCCGCAAGCAAGACAAAGTTCCTGCCCAAGGATCACTCCATGATACAGGTAGCGAGAGACATCGGCATCTGCATGGGTGACTGAAATTTTAAATAAGCAAAACGCACGATGATTTTCATCGTGCGTTTTATTTTTAATCTGTGTTCTTTTCGCTGACTATCTTATAGTAAGTCTTTGCCGTAAGGGCATAGATAATTCCGTAAATCAGCGCAAAAGCAAGAAAGCAGACAGCAGAGCAAACAGCCGTAAGTTTGAAATTCTGCATTCTGAACATTGTAAGCAGCAGTCGCATCATATTAAAATCCATTACAAGGTGAATACCTGCCACCACAAGGGGGGCGAAAAATACGGTCAGCACCTGCAAATTGATACTCCTGCGGATTTCTTTTTTAGGCAGTCCCACCTGCTGCATGACAAGGAAACGTTCCCTGTCCTCATAGCCGTCGGAAATCTGGCGGTAATACATGTTAAGCACCATAGCCATAAGGAAAATACTGCCCAGAATAAGTCCGAGGAACAGGAAACCTCCGTTAGCCTCATACTCAATGGCTCTGTCCTCTTCTCTTGAGGAAATCATGTAATATGCCTCTTCCTCTTCTTCCTTCAGAAGCTTGCGGAAATCGCCGGATATAGCATTGTATGCGCTGATTTCTTCCTCTGCGCCGCCTTCCACATCAATAAGGTAAGTTGTTTGTACCTGTAAATCCAAGTTGTCGTTGTTTCTGTTCTCAATATATCTTTGGCTTGCGTCTTTGATTTTCCACACTTCATCGCTGTCCGGTAAAACAACATATATAATTCCGCCGGAAACTGAGTTTACGGCAACAGGCATCCAGAATTCATTAACCCCCTGTATAAGCTCATAGCTGAACTCCCCTGCCTCGGAAAAATCAAAGTCTATTCTGTCCGACTTTGCAACTGAGCCTGCAAGGATGGCTTGCTGAGGGCTGAGTTTTGCGTTTTCTCCAGTAATTTCATTGTAGGTATCAAGACTGATGAAAAGGAAATCATAGAACTCTCCAAGGTCTTTTACCTGACTTCTCGGTGAAAAATCATACATCGGTTCAAACTTATCCTCCACCTTACGCAGAGTGAGAGGCAGGCTTTCATAGCTTTCAAATTTCTCTATTTTAAGTCCATGGTTTTCGAGACTTGTCTCAAAGAAATTCTCTGTTTCCATCATTCCGGTAAGTCTGTTATCCGTAGTATTCACATGCATAACAATATCTCTGGGGTTATTTTTCTCCAGTATATCGTCAATTCCCAGATACAGGGAAAGTGTGCCCGACACCATAACCAGAACCATTGTAGAGAGGATACATATATTTGCAAGGCCGACAGCGTTGCGGTTCATACGGTGGAGCATACCGGAAATGCCGATGAAATGGCCTGTTTTGTAATAGAACTTTTTGTTTTTCCGCAGCAGCTTCAATACTGCGATGCTGACGGCGGAAAACAGACAGTAAGTGCCGATAATAACGAGGATAACTGCAACGAAGTAATATTGGAAAGCGTAGATTGCACTTTTCGCAGTAAGTGCCAGCGCGTAGCCGCCGCCCAGAGATAAAACTCCTATAATTGCCAGCAGCCACCGGGTTTTAGGTTCTTTCTCCCCTGTATCGTTTCCCCGCAGAAGCTCGATAGTATTGAGTTTTTTGAGTTTCAGCAGATTTTTAAGCAGAACCAGAAGCATAATTGCGCCGAAAAGAATGGCTGTTACGCCTATGGCAAAGGTTGAAACATAGACATCGGGAGCATTAAAGTTTATAATCTTTCCCGCCATCATAAGCACAAGCTTTAACAGAAGAATTCCCAATATAAGGCCAAGCCCTGTGCCTATGAGCCATGTGTAAAGGCTCTCGAAAAACAGAACCTTTGCAATATTGCCCTTGCCCATGCCAAGCACGTTATATAAGCCAAGCTCCTTATTTCTGCGCTTCATAAGAAATGAGTTTGTGTAATTGAGGAACACTATTATAAAAAGTCCCAGTATTACCGAACCCATGCTCATGTAATTTGCCAGATAATTATATCTCAGCTCATCCCCGAGAGGAATTCCCGCCATTGCAAGAACGATGTAGAATACAGCAGAGGAAAAGATAACCGTCAGAATATAAGGCAGATAGAATTTGCCGTTTTTCATAAGGTTTGAAGCGGCAATTCTGGGATAAAAGGATTTAGTCATTTTTGCCGCCTTTCTGCAGTACGGTCAGAGTGTCTGAAATTTTACCGTACATCTCGCTCTCTGTCATGTCCGCCCTGTAAAGCTGGTGGAAAACCTCTCCGTCTTTTATAAACAGAACTCTTTTAGCGTGGCTTGCCGCCTTAACGGAGTGAGTGACCATTAAAATAGTCTGTCCCTCGGCGTTTATATCCTCAAAAAGATTTAATAATTTGTCGGTCGCCTTTGAATCCAGCGCGCCGGTAGGTTCATCCGCCAGAATAAGCTGAGGGTTTGTTATTATAGCTCTCGCCACAGCGCATCTCTGTTTCTGACCGCCGGAAATTTCATAAGGGTATTTTTCCAGAATATCGTAAATACCCAGCTTTCGGGCTATGGGGTCGAGGCGTCTTGCCATTTCATCGTACTTTTTCCCCTCCAGAACCAGAGGCAGGAAAATATTATCCTTTAAGCTGAATGTATCAAGCAGGTTAAAGTCCTGAAAGACGAAGCCCAGATTGTCACGGCGGAATGCCGCCAGATCCTTGTCTTTGATTTCTCCTACATTCTTTCCGTTTAAAATAACCTGTCCGGAGCTGGGCTTATCCAATGATGCGATTATATTTAAAAGCGTAGTCTTACCTGAGCCGCTCTCACCCATTATTGCAACGTATTCGCCCTTTTCAACGGAAAAATTTACATTCTTTAGAGCCTGAACGCTGTTGCCGCCAAAGCGGGAGGTATAGATTTTTTTAAGCTGATTTACTTCAAGCATTGCCATATCGGTATTCTCCTTTTGCATTTTGTGGCTTTATTATAAATTTTTCCTGCCCGCTCTGCCATAGCTTTAGCTTACGCTTTGCTTTTTAATCTTACATTTATGTAAGATTGCAGGAGCTTCCCTTTATTCGTAGGGAAGCTCCTTCTTTTCGTTTTTAAATGTAATTATAACTTCAGTACCTTTTTTAAGCTCCGACTTAATTTCTATCTCATGTCCGAGCTTATTTAATACTCTCTTGCATATGTAAAGCCCGATTCCGGTGGATTTTCTGTCATAGCGTCCGTTATAGCCGGTATAGCCTTTCTGGAAAACTCTGGGCAAATCCTCGGGGGCAATGCCTATTCCGGTGTCTGCTATTATAAGGCTGTCCCCTTTAGTGCTGATGCTTATAGAACCGGAGGGAGTATATTTTAGTGCATTATCAAGTATCTGGCAAATTACAAAGAGCAGCCATTTTTCATCGGTAACCGTGGAAAGCTCCGTGCCCTCATATTTAAGGCTGATTTTCTTTCTGATAAACTGCTTTGAATACTTCCTGACCGCCTGTTTTATTATGCCGTCCAGCTCATAGCTTTTCAGCACATAGTCGGAATAATCACTGTCAAGGCGCAGATAGAAAAGGAGCATTTCAACATACTGCTCAATTTTCATCACTTCTTCCCTGAGTTCCGGAGAATATTCCCCATCACCTGTGTCCATGAGAAGATGAATGGCGGAAATAGGAGTTTTCACCTGATGCGCCCATATTGTGAAATAATCCAGAGCCTCTGAAAATTTAAGCTCACTCTGATTTTGAAGCGCAATTCTGCCCTCATGGCTGAGCCGTATAAGCTCCTGATATTCTTTTTCAACTTCCCCGTCACATTCAGGCAGATTTTCAATGGAAAGCAGAATCTGCTCCTGTGCAATTTTAAGCTTTCTGATTTTTGTGTACCAATGCTTAAAATCCACAGCACCCCATATAAGACACAGCACAAGGCATATTGAAATTCCGTAGATAATCAAATTTTCAGGCATTTTTGCAAGGGAATAAAAGGCCGCAAAAAATGTGCACAAAACCAGAAGCAGGAATATAAACTTTGCTCTGTCCTTTAAATATTTTCCGAAAAGCTTCATTCTATAATATACCCCTGACCTTTTTTAGTGGATATAAAGCCTGAAAGGCCTATTCCCTCCAGCTTTTTTCTGAGTCTTGCCACATTTACGCTCAGCGTGTTTTCATCCACAAAACTGTCTGACTCCCAAAGCTTCTGCATGAGGGTATCTCTGGAAACTATTTTTCCGTTGTTCTCCATTAAAACCTGCATGATTTTATATTCATTTTTTGTAAGTTCCAGCCGGTTTCCTTCGTAGCTCAGCGAGCCGTCGTCTGTACTGAGCACAGCGCCTTTATGGCTAAGCAGCTTTCCCGACATTGAAAAATCATAGCTTCGCCGTAAAAGCGCCTGAACCTTGGCGTTTAAGACCTGCAAATCAAATGGCTTTGCAATAAAGTCATCAGCGCCCATATTTATTGCCATAACTATGTTCATATTATCTGAGGCAGAGGATATAAAAATAATGGGCAGTTTTGAAACCTTTCTGATTTCAGTGCACCAGTAGTAGCCGTTATAAAAAGGCAGTCCTATGTCCATTAACACAAGTTCCGGCTTGAATTCCAGAAACTCACCCATAATATTTGAAAAATCCGCTGCCTGTTTTACCTCAAAGCCCCACAATTCAAAGTGCTTTTTCATGGCTCCGGATATAAGTTCATCGTCCTCAACAATGTATATTTTCATTTCTTCACCTCGCCATATTATAAACACAAACGACAGTTTAGCGCAACTGTCGCTTGTGTTATTTTTAAAGCTGTGTTATTCTTATTAAAGATATTTTCGACAAATCCCAATTTGAAAGGATGGTTTGTTATGATTCAACCCAATGACATCATGAATGTTGAAGCCGAGGACTGGGAGGATTTCAAGAAAAAAGCTGCACAGGATGAGCTTTATTATAACGGTCCCGGCGATTTGCTCGACACTGCTGAGGGCAGAGCTAAATTCTGCCGTTTAAATAACAGCGGCGTTTTCAGAAAAGACGATCCGGATTACCCCAAATACAAAATTTGGGTATTTAACAATCAGGGTCAGGGTCTTGTAATCAAGCGCCGCAGCCACGTTGACCCCAATCTTATGGAAAATGTTGAATTTGATGCCGAAGGTAATCAGATCAGCAAATCCTACGAACCTGCATAAATAAATTCAAAGCACCGGAAATTTTCTTTCCGGTGCTTTTTCATGTATATTTTTCTCTTAAAAGTTCATTTTAAATTAAAGGCGCAGCATCTGCCGCACCTTTTTATTTATCTTTTATTTCCGAAAAGTCCTCTAAGAATAGACTTAGAACCTGAGCGCATAACAGAACTGAGGGCATTTGTAGCCGCTCTTTTCGCCATTGTCTTTCCGCTCACTTTTCTGCCGCCCATAACGGAATTTACAAGATTGGTGCTGACAGAACGGGCAACAGATGATGCTGCGTTGGATGCAGCCCGCTCAATGGTGTCTCTGCGCCGTTTTGAAGCTCTCTCCTGCTCTCTTTCGTATTCCCGCTGTGCTCTCTCTTCGTCTTTTAATCTCCTGCGCTCGGCAGCGGCCTCTTCCCGGCGGCGCTGCTTTTCCACGGCTTCTTCCTCTTCCTCCTGTCGGCGGAGAAGTTCAAGCTCCTGATTTGCCCGCTCTAAAATCTCAAAGGCGGATTCTCTGTCCACGCTCTCCCTGTATTTTAAATCGAACTCATCTCTTATAATAAGCTTCTGCACATATTCTTCATCTGCCGGCCCCATAAGGCTCTGAGGCGGCATAATATCTGCCCGCTCAACAACTGAGGGAATACCGTATTCATCCAGAAA
>JAHHRQ010000037.1 GCA_020025715.1 Oscillospiraceae bacterium
AAAAAATCCGGTTCCGAATTTCGGAACCGGATTTAAAATTTTTACTTAATTTACATGAATGACCTTTTCCATAAGCTCCGCAGCGGGGACGTTGGGGTTATGGTAGCGGGCGCGGTTTTTGGTGAGACCGCCCATGTGAATGGCCTTTTCGGGGCAGTACTGGAGACAGCTCAGGCACTGAATACAGTTATTGCCGAACTGAGGTCTGCCGTTAACAAGCTTAATGTTGTGACGGGGGCAGAGCCTCTCACACTGACCGCAGCTTATGCAGGAGTCGGAAACTGTGAGCTTCTTTGCCTTCATCTTTGCCATAACAGGCCATGCCTTGCTCTCTACAACGTTGAAGAGAGGCTTTCCGGGGTGCTTTTCAAGCTTCTTCTTGTTGAGAACATCCATGGCAACCTTCTGCGCGAACTTTTCAGAACGCTTCTGTGCGGCCTTTGGACCCATAGGAGGCATCATCATGCCGTGGGGCATGAGCCAGATACATGCGCTCTGGTGTGAAATGCCGGCCCAGTAGTCAAGATCCACAATGTCGTCAATAATGCTCATGCCGACACCGGGATAGCCTGCGTAGCACACAACACCGAAGGTGTATGTGTCACAACTCAAGGTGACGTTGCGAACGTATCTTTCCACATCACCCGGCAAACCACCGGCGTAGCAGGGGAACACAAAGCCCACGCGCTCTGCCTTCCTTGCCATGGTGATCTGCGGCTCGCTTCTCATCATAACAATGTCGGTATCCCCTAATGTTTTCGCGATGTTCTTTGCTATGTCCAGACAGTTACCGGTGCCGGAATAGCAGTAAATAAGATTTTTGCTCATTTAAGGTCCTCCTTATGTATATTGTTGTAAAGCCGTATTCGCATTGTTTATATTATAACACACTTTGAAAACCAGAACAATAGACACAGAAGCCCAAATGATGTATTAGAGAGAAGTAATTGAGTCGTCCTGCTCTATCCAGTCGCTTACGGGCACGGTTTCATACTCGGTGGGAGTGCGGCGGATGACTATTTTCTCTATACCTGCGTTTATGATAAGGCGGCGGCACATGGAGCAGGAGGTTGCCTCATGCAAAAGCTCGTTTGTGCGGGCGTCTCTTCCCACAAGGTAGAGGGTGGCGCCTATCATGTCGCGGCGGGAGGCGGAAATAATGGCGTTTGCCTCGGCGTGGACGCTGCGGCACAGCTCATAGCGCTCACCGGAGGGAATTTTAAGGTTCTCTCTTGTGCAGTAGCCTAAATCTGAGCAGTTCTTACGTCCTCTGGGGGCGCCGTTGTAGCCGGTGGAAATAATTTCGTCGTTAAGTACGATTATTGCGCCGTACTTCCGGCGCAGACAGGTTGAGCGCTCCAAAACAGAGTCCGCGATGTCCAGATAGTAATTTTTCTTGCTTGTTCTGCTATCCATAAACCTCTTACCTTTCGGAAATAATATACAATAAGAATATACCATTAAAATAGCTCCGTCAAGAAGATATGGATTTTTTATAAAGACTGTGTTATAATCCCCTTTATGAACAGAAGAAATTATATGAGAGAACTGGACCGTATAATACAAAAAGCAGACGGAAAAAAGCCGAGACTTTTGCTCCACAGCTGCTGCGGCCCCTGCTCCAGCTCGGTTCTGGAGCTGCTAACTAAATATTTCGATGTGAGCGTACTGTGGTATAATCCTAACATCTACCCTCAGAATGAATTCAACAAGCGTTTTGAGACTCTTATTGAGCTGGTAGAGAAAATGGGTCTTGCCGACAGCGTGCAGATTCTGGCAGAGCCTTATAAAAGCGAGGTTTACTATGAGGCTGTGAAAGGACTTGAAAATGAGCCTGAGGGCGGCGCCCGCTGCGCCAAGTGCTTCAGACTGCGCCTTATGGAGACTGCCAAAATCGCAAAGCAGTACGGCTATGACTATTTCTGCTCTACCCTCACTCTCTCCCGCCACAAGGACGCTGTTTTAATTAACAGTCTGGGAGAGGATATTGCAAAGCTGGTGGGCGTTCCCTGGCTGCCCTCAGACTTTAAAAAGCGGAACGGGGAAAACCGTTCCATAGAGCTTTGCGAAAAGCTCGATCTCTACCGCCAGCTCTACTGCGGCTGCGAGTTTTCTCTCCACCGCCGGGAACAGCACGCCGAAAAGGAAAAAGTGGCGGACTGAAAAGTTAATCCGCAGGTTTCCACACCCTGCGAAAAATAAAAAATGGAGGTATTACCCCAAATGAAAAATGTAAAATTCAACACCCGTACCATCACGGCAGCTGCCATTATAGGCGCTGCCTACGCAGCTCTTACAATGCTGCTTGCGCCCATAAGCTACGGCGCAATTCAGCTTAGAGTATCAGAAGTTCTGTGCATCCTGCCTTTCTTCATCCCATCCAGTGCGTGGGGATTGTTTTTAGGCTGTGCCATAGCAAATGTGCTTACGGGCAATGTGTTCGATATAGTTTTCGGCTCTCTCGCCACCCTTGCGGCAGCTCTGCTGACCGCTTATATAGGTAAGCGGGGACAGGGGATGAAAAACTGCGTGCTGGCCTGCTGTATGCCGGTTATCTTTAACGCCGTTGTTGTAGGCGCTGTGATTACCGAGGCATACATCGGAGTGCGGATATTTGAAAATCCGGGAGTATTCGCAATGAATGCGCTGTATGTGGGTATAGGCGAGGCAATAGTTCTTTTTGCTCTGGGTCTGCCCCTTATGCGCTGCCTGCTTAAAAATAGTTTTTTCAAAAAATATGTAGATAAAATCAACTCGTAAAGAGAAAGGAGAAAGCCATGAAAGTCAGAAAGGCTATAATTCCTGCTGCAGGACTGGGTACAAGAATGTTACCCAACACCAAAAGCATACCGAAGGAAATGCTTCCCCTTGTTGATAAACCTGTGCTTCAGTACATAATTGAGGAGGCCGTGGCTGCGGGAATTGAGCAGATACTTATTATCACAAACCGCGGCAAAACCCCTATCGAGGATTATTTCGACTATGCCCCCGACCTTGAAGCAAGACTTCTGCAGGACGGTAAGCTGGACGAGGCCCACAAGGTGAGAGAAGTGGCTGACATGGCTGATGTGTTCTTCCTCAGACAGAAGGAGACAAAGGGACTCGGTCATGCCGTATGGAGAGCAAAAAGCTTCGTAGGAAACGAACCCTTTGCAATACTTCTGGGCGACGATATTATGCTCAGCGAGAAGCCGGTTTTGAAGCAGCTTGTGGAGGCTGCGGAGAAATACAGCTGCTCTGCTGTTGCAATTCATCAGGTTCCCGATGAACTTATAGTGAAATATTCATCTGTTAAATTAAAAGAGAAGCTTTCCGACAGAGTCTATTCAATAGATGATATGAACGAAAAGCCTACTTTAGACGAAAAGCTTTCCGATTACGCCATTCTGGGCCGCTATGTTTTAACTCCCGCCATATTTGACATCCTTGAAAAAACACCCCCCGGCAGAAACAATGAAATTCAGCTTACCGACGGTATGAAGGAGCTGTGCCACATTGAGCCTATGTGCGGTGTTGACTACGAGGGCAGAAGATACGATACCGGAAATCTGAAAGGCTACCTTGAGGCAATTATTGATTTTGCACTTGAAAATAAAGAGGTAGGCCAGTGGCTCAGGGGCTTCATAAAGGAAAAAGCCGAAAGTTTCGATTGACAAATTAAAAATTTAGTCATAATATAATAGTTACATGGGCGCTGGGTAATCCCGGCTGAGACAGAGTAATGGAGCTCTGAAACCATTGAACCTGATCCGGGTAATGCCGGCGTAGGAACAGAGAGCGGTAATTATTACGCGGGTTCAGAATTTGAACCCGCGTTTTTTTATCCCCCTCCGATTCCTAAAAAATTTTGGAGGTAAAAGAGAAAATGAAACAGAACTCAAGAATGAAAGTCCGCGGACTGTGCGAAGGCGCAATACTGCTGGCACTGGCAATGGTGCTTAATGCCCTGAAGCTTTTCCAGCTTCCCAACGGCGGCTCAATAGATCTGGCTATGATTCCTATCTTCGTTTTTGCCCTGCGCTGGGGTCTGGGCTGGGGCCTGCTTGAAGGCTTCCTGTTCGGCCTGCTGCAGATGCTGGTTGACGGTGCTATTGCATGGGGCTGGCAGAGCATGCTGCTTGACTACCTTGTTGCTTTCGCTCCTCTTGGCCTTGCAGGTCTTTTCAGAGGCAAGGGCAAGGGTATCTTTGCAGGTATCACTCTGGGCTGCGTTGCAAGATTTATAATCCACTTCATCAGCGGCGTTACCATTTACGCTATCAACGAGCCTACTGAGCTCTTCGGCACCGTCTGGGGCAGCCCCTGGAGCTTCTCCCTTATCTACAACGGCAGCTACATGCTCATAGACACTATCATCTGCCTTGTAGTATTTGCAGTGCTGTATAAGCCCCTCGACAAGTATATTCAGGCAAAAGACCTTGTAAAAGCTTGAAAAATTCAAATTTCTGTTGACAGAAAGCCTATACATAAGGTATAATTAACACTCGGCGGCAAATGCCGCCGAGTGATTGTTATTTTTATCAACTGCTTCGGAGGCGAAAGCTTTCGATGTTGAGTATTAAATCTGAAAGGAGTACATGACATGCTTCGTACCTACCAGCCTAAAAAGCGCCAGCGCAAAAAAGAGCACGGCTTCCGCAAAAGAATGAGCACCGCGAATGGTCGCAAGGTTCTCTCCCGCCGCAGAGCTAAGGGCAGAGCTAAGCTCAGCTACTAAGAAAAGCCCGGTGAGCAGGTCAATCGAGAATATTTTTAGGGCGGAGAGATCCGCCCTTTAGGTGCTTGTCGAGATTTAAAACGAAGGCTGAGACAGCCGGATGCTAAGAGGTGAAAGGCTTTGAACGTATTGTATACTTTAAAAAAGAACAGTGATTTCAGACGCCTTTACTCCCGCGGCAAAAGCGCTGTCACGCCCTGTATGGTTGTATATTGCCGCCGCAACCCCCTGGGTCATAACCGGGTGGGTTACACCGTTTCCACTAAAATCGGAAACGCAGTCACAAGAAACAGAGGAAGAAGAAGGCTCAGAGAGGTATACAGATTGCTGCTGCCTCAGATGAAGCAGGGCTTCGACATTGTAATTGTGGCAAGAAAAAGATGCGTGGAGGCTAAATTCCCCAAAGTCCAGAACGACCTTTTAAAGGCCCTCGAGGAGCTGGGAATTATTAAGGAGGCAGAGACGTGAAGAAATTCATGCTCGCCGCCATAAGGTTCTACCGCCGCAATATATCCCCACACCGGCCGCCATGCTGCCGTTTTATACCCACCTGCTCTCAATACGCTCTGGAGGCCATCGAAAAATACGGCGCCCTTAAAGGGGGCTGGATGGCTTTTAAGCGTATCTGCTGCTGTCATCCTTTTTATAAAGGAAAAAGACAGCTGTATGACCCCGTACCTTAAAAGGTATTGCCTAAAAAGACTAAAGATTATTTGAGGAGTTATCTATGTGGGTAGCAATTACTAAACCCTTCGCATGGCTAATGGTCAAGTTCTATGAACTGACCGGAAATTACGGCGTTGCCGTCATGCTGTTTGCCCTTCTTGTAAACCTTATCCTTACGCCCTTCATGGCAAAGAGCAAAAAGAGCATGATGCGTTCCACCCGCTTGCAGCCCGAAATGATGGAGCTGCAGAAGAGACACGAGGGCAATCCTCAAAAGCTCAACATGGAGATGCAGAAGCTTTACAAAGAAGCAGGCGTCAACCCCATGTCCGGCTGCCTCTGGTCTCTTATCCCTTTCCCTATACTTATAGCACTTTATAGTGTTATCCGTCAGCCTCTGACCCGTATGATGTTTGTGGCACAGGACTTTGTCACTGCCCTTGCTGAGTACTTCAGCGGCGCAGGTCTCCTCACCGGTGTAAAACCCGGCTACGAGGAAATCGCAATCGCAAAACTTTCCCACTTCCACTGGGACGACATTTCTGTTGCCCTTGCTGACAAGTGGGACCCCAACATGATGAACGTTGACTTCAGCTTCCTTGGCATGAACCTGGGCGATCAGCCTCAGTGGAACTTCCTGTGGAAAACCGACTGGAGCAACAAGGCAATCTGGCTCCCTGCACTGGGCCTGTTCCTTATACCTTTCATTTCCGCCTTACTTTCATGGGCTTCCATGAAGATCAGCAACATGTCCACTCCTCAGGCGGATAATCAGGCTCAGAACTCCATGGCAGGTATGCAGCTGATGATGCCTCTCATGTCTGTGTGGATCTGCTTTGCCATGCCTGCTGCTATGGGTATCTACTGGATAGCCAACAGCATTTTCGGTATGACAAGAGACTTCATCCTTACCAAGATTTACAAAAAGCAGCTTGATAAGGAAGATGAGGCACGCCGTGCCGCCCGCAGCCAGAGAGAAAAGGAATTAGAGGAAAAGCGCCTCGAAACCGAGCGTCTGAAAGCTGAAGGCAAGACTGAAAAGAACGCCAACACCAGCAAAAAGAAAATACAGGCAAGCGAGAAGCAGAAGAGCGAAGAGCGCAAGGCTGCCCTTGAAAAAGCAGAGAGAGCAGAAAAGCGCGAGCGCCTTGGTATAAAGGAAGAAGAAAAGCCCGCCTCTCAGGTAGGCAACCGCCGTTACGCCAGAGGCCGCGCCTACGTTGCCGACCGCTTCACCAACCCCGAAAACGCTGAAACTGCAACTGCTCAGGCAGCAGCAGAGTCCGAATACGGCAGCTCCATCGACCAGAGTGTTGAGGAAGAGACCGTTATCACCGGCGTTTCCAATGAGGGGTCCGCAGCCGTTGAAGCCGAAAACGGCGGAGACGTTAAAGAATAACAGGAGAACTTAATAATATGATCAAAACTTTGGAAAAGACAGGCCGTACCGAAGAAGACGCTGTCGCTGCCGCACTGGCAGAGCTGGGTCTTGAGAGGGACGATGTGTCGGTTGAAATAGTTGAGCGTGCCAAGAACGGATTTTTCGGTATCGGCGCTTCACCGGCTCTTATCCGTGTCAGCTACGAAGTGGAGGATGCAGAGCCTCAGGTTGAGGAAAAGAAAGCTCCCGAAGCTGCTGAAGTTTCAAAAGTTTCCGATGTGAAGGCTGAGGATGAAAACGCAGATTTTGCAGCTGTACGCACATTTGTCTCCGGACTTCTGGAGCACATGGGCGTTAAGGCCGAGATTGAGATAAGCTACCGTGATAACGGCGGCATCAATGTCAATCTCTCCGGCAACGGCATGGGCGCTGTTATCGGCCGCAGAGGCGAAACTCTGGATGCCATTCAGCACCTCACAAACTATGCCGTAAACCACAGCAGCGAAAAGCATCTGCATATAAGCGTGGACGCTGAAAACTACCGTGCAAAGCGTGAGGAGTCCCTCACCCGCCTGGCAGAAAAAATGGCTGAGAAGGCCATTAAGTACAAACGCAGCATGGCTCTGGAGCCTATGAACTCCTATGAGCGCCATGTTATCCACACCGCCCTTCAGAATTACGAGGGAGTTACCACCAGCTCTACCGGCGTTGAACCTAACCGCCGCGTGGTCGTTTCCTACGTCAAGAGCGAGCAGACTTCAAACAAGCCTCAGAGCCGCGAATGGGCCTGAGCGCGGGACGAGTCTCTTTCCGGCACTCCTGAGTGAGAGCCGTCATTAAATAAATTCAAGGCTGAGGCCTTTAATCTTAGTGCGTACAGACGCATGGAGGAATTAAAAATGTTTTTTGATAAAGTAAGAGAAGCCCTTGCAAAACAGTTTGAGATCGACCCTGAGACAATAACCATGGAAACCAGCATTATTGACGATCTGGGTGCAGACTCTCTGGACGTGGTGGAGCTCATTATGTCTCTCGAGGATGATTACGACATCAGCATTTCCGATGAGGATGCAGCAGAGCTGTCCACTGTCGGAAAGATAGTCGATTATCTCGAAAAGCTGCAGTAATTAAATTTACTGAAAAATTATTAAATCCCGGTTCAGTTTTTACTGAACCGGGATTTTTTGTTTGAATTTTTAATTCAGCGGGTAGGGCAGAGAGCATTTTCCGCCGGAGCAGATATAGAGATAAGCGCTCTTGTCGTCGGCCTTGCAGTCTGCCGTGAAGGGGGCAAAGGCGGCAAGGTCATCTGCGTTTTCCGGAGTTTTTAAAAGCAGGGTAAGCTCCGGCTCGTACCGACCCATAATTGCCTCCAGTGCCTCAGGCAGAGTGTCTGCAACGCAGAGAAGCTCCTTTGTGGGGTACAGGATACTCAGCAGAGAGCAGAGGGCAAAGGGACAGCCGGCAGGATACTGCTCACTGTGGGAGCAGAGAACTTCAAGCAAGGCGTTCTGAGCATCGCGCCAGCGAATATCTCCGCTGAGACGGAACAGCATGTCGAAAAGCTGGGCGGCGGCGCTGTTGCCGCAGGGCATAGCTCCGTCAAAAAGCTCTTTGGGACGCTTTATAAGCTTTTCGGCTTTGGAGGATGAAAGATAGTAGGCACCGTTTCCGTCGGAGAACTGCTTTATAATCTCCTCGCCGTAAATTTTGGCGGCATTTAACAGCACGCCGTCAAAGCTGATTTCATAAAGCTCCAGAAATCCCAGCGCGGTAAAGGCGTAATCGTCCAAAGTGGCGGGGTAGCGGTTATGGCCCTTGGTGCGGCAGGAAGTGAGAGCGGACGGGCCGCAGTCCTTGGAAAGAAGAAAATCTTTAAGCTCTAAAGCGGCGGAGAGATAGCGGGAGGAATTAAACACTCTTGCAGCTCTTGAAAGGGCGATAAGCATAAGACCGTTCCATGAGGTGATGATTTTCTCATCGGTTTTAAGCTCGCAGCGCTGTGAGCGGTATACGCGAAGCTGCTCACGCAGCTCGTCATAGCCCTCGGGCAGGATGCGCCAGCGCTGATTTATGAGAAGGTTTGGAATATTTTTGCCGTGGAAGTTGCCCTCGTCCAAAATGTCGTAGCATTCGCAGAAGCCCTTGCCTTTTTCAACTCCCAGAACATTTTTAACCTCATCCGGAGTGAAAAGATAATATTTACCCTCAACTCCGTCGCTGTCTGCATCCTGAGAGCTGTAAAATGCTCCCTCAGGGCTTTTAAGCTCACGGAGACAATAATCCAAGGTGCGCTCTGCAACGTCCTTGTAGAGGGGCAGACGGCCTTCCTGATATGCCTCGGTATAGCAAAGAGCCAGCAGGGCATTATCATATAAGGTCTTTTCAAAGTGAGGGGCAAGCCACTCCCTGTCGGTGGAGTAGCGGCAGAAGCCGCCGCCGATATGGTCGAAAATGCCGCCTCTGTACATCTGTCTCAGACAGTTCTCCACCACTTCTCTGGCTTTTTTATCTCCGGAGAGCTTTGAATAGCGCATCAGGAAAATA
This sequence comes from Oscillospiraceae bacterium, assembly GCA_020025715.1. GTDB lineage: Bacteria > Bacillota > Clostridia > Oscillospirales > Oscillospiraceae > Limivicinus. The sequence continues at coordinate 9,312 of JAHHRQ010000037.1, forward strand.
AGGTTATGGGGTGAGGGAAACTTGGGAGAGCTGCCAAATCCGCCGTATTCGCTGTCATATGAAGCGTAAAGCTGCTCCACAGCCTTGTGGAGAAATTCATCATCGGGGTGAACACCTTTAAGGCTCTGGGGTCTCAGAAGATACTGTCTCACTTCACCGGCGGTTTTTAAAAGCTTGCCTTTCTCTTTCTGCCACATGTCGGCAAGAGAAATTAAAACGGACAGAAGTCCCATCTGGTTTCCCTGATTTTCTCTCGGCAGGTAGGTGGCGGCGAAGAAAGGCTGCTGGTCGGGGCTCATCACTATGGTGAGAGGCCAGCCGGCGGAGCCGGTAAGGGCGGAGCATACCTCAATATATACGCTGTCTATATCCGGCCGCTCCTCTCTGTCCACCTTAACGGGCACATAGAAGCGGTTTAAAATTTCTGCCACTTTTTTATTTTCAAATGATTCCTCCGCCATCACATGACACCAGTGACAGCTTGAATAGCCTATGCTTAAAAATACCGGCTTATCCTCAGCCTTTGCTTTGCTGAAAGCTTCTTCTCCCCACGGATACCAGTCAACGGGATTTTCGGCATGGGAGAGAAGATAGGGGGAAGTTTCATTTACTAATCTGTTGCTCATGCAATAGCCTCCAACGAAAAATTATGTTAGCATTTAGCTCGGTTTATGATATTATACACTTAAAAACATATTCCTTTCAAGAGAGGAGCGAAAAAAATGGACCATATTGAACCGGCCTGCCCTTTTGACACCTCACAATATACCGGAAAACCGGATGTAGAGCCTGTGGAAAAAAGCCTTGATATGCCGGAGATTATAAAGAAACTGGACAGCTTTTTTGCCGTTAATGACATCGCTCAGGCGGGAGAATTTCTGGACGAACAGCTTCAAAATGCCAGAGACATTGGAGACTGGCGCTCAGAGCTCAGCATTTTAAGCGAGCTTATCGGCTATCACCGCCGCAGCGGAAAGAGGGAAAAGGGAATTGCGGCTGTAAATGATGCGCTGGAGCTTATAAAGGAGCACGGCATGGGCAGAACCATTTCCGGCGCTACCGTAATTTTAAACGCCGCTACCACCTTAAAGTGTTTCGGAGAGGCGGAAAAGTCAATTCCGCTCTTTACCCATGTAAGCCGGGTTTACTCCGAGCTTCTCTCTCCCTATGATTACCGCTTTGCAGGGCTTTATAACAATCTGGCTTTAAGCTATGAGGATATGGGAGAGCTTAAAGAGGCGGAGAGATATATAAAAATGGCCCTTTCCGTTCTGGAGAGAATGGATGGCAACGAAAACGACATGGCTGCAAGCCTTTGCAGTCTGGCGGAGATTTATTATAAAACGGACAACGAGGATCAGCGTGTGGAAAACTGCATGGAGCAGGCGTGGAACTATCTTAATTCACCCAAAGTGAAGTTTGACGGCTACCACGCATTTACCCTTACAAAGTGCATTTCCGCCTTTGATTATTTCGGGTATTTTATTTATTCCAAAGAGCTTAAGGAAAGGGTGAAGGCCATATATGAAGGGGATTGACGAGGCAAAAGCCTTTTATGAAGAATACGGTCGGGAAATGATAAGAAGCAAATTTCCCGAGTATGAAAGCCGCATTGCAGTAGGTCTTGCAGGCCACGGCTCCGAGTGTTACGGCTATGACGATGAAATTTCCAGAGATCACGATTTCACCAAGGGCTTCTGCCTGTGGATTACAGATGCGGACGACATTTTAACCGGCATTGAGCTTGCAAAGGCATACAGGGAACTGCCCATAGGTGAGGCACAGCAGAACAGCGCTCTGGGCGGGGGACGGGGAGTGAGCCGTATAGGCTTTTTCTACCGCCGTTACACCGGCTCATCCGGCGCACCCAGAAGCCTTGAACAATGGATTGCCACTCCCGAAAATGCCCTGTGCGAGGCGGCAAACGGTCAGGTCTGGCGGGATGATCTGGGAGCTTTCACAGCGGAGCGGGAAAAAATCCTTTACGGTATGCCTGAGGATGCAAGAAAAAAGAAGCTCTCCGCGAGAGCGGCGCTTATGGCGCAGTCCGGCCAGTATAATTACGCAAGATGCTTAAAAAGAGGTCAGCAGGGCGCTGCCATGCTGGCTCTTAACGAGTTTGTGAAAGCCTCGGGGGAGATGATCTACCTCCTTAACAAAAAGCACAGCCCATATTATAAGTGGATGTTTAAAGGCATGGAGGAGCTTAAAATTCTGGGTGACATGCGGGAGCCGCTGGAATTTCTCCTGCTTGGGGATAACGACGATGCGGGCCTTATCACAAAGTCCGGCGTTGTGGAGGACATTTGCGCCGCCGTTATAAAGGAGCTTAAAAACCAGAAGCTTACAGACGGAAACTGGGATTATTTGGAGCCTCACGCCTTTGAGATTGCAGAGCGGATTGAAGATGACGGAATAAGGGCAATGCACATTATGGAGGGCTGATTTATACAAAAACCGTGTTTTTGTATATTCATCCATGAATTTACTATTTGCTTATTTACGGCTGAGATATTTTGTGGTATAAATTTAAACAGCTGAAATTCAGGAAGATAATTATAAATCTGCACATATTTCTGTGCCGGTTTTTACACTTGCTGAGATCATATTAAAGGAGAGTATAAAATGAGTGAACTTAAAATAGGAATGAAGGGCAGCGCTCAGGTTGAGGTTGTGCCCGCAAATACTGCTGCTGCAATGGGCAGCGGCGCACTGGATGTTTTCGCTACCCCCAGCATGATTGCCCTTATGGAAAAGGCCGCCCTTGAGCTGGTGGGTCCCTGCCTTGAAGAGGGTCAGGGCACCGTGGGTATTGAGCTGAATGTTGAGCATCTGGCTGCAACTCCCATCGGCATGACTGTTCGTGCTGAGGTTGAGCTGATCGAGATTGAAAAGAGAGTGCTCACCTTTAAGGTTGAGGCATATGCCGGAGATGAGCTTATCGGCAGAGGCACCCACAAGCGCTGCATCATTTTAAATGACCGCTTCATGGAGAAAACTCTGGCAAAGCTGAATAAGTAATTAAAAAAGTCCGGAGTTTTTAACTCCGGACTTTTTTAAAGCCGTTTAATTTACTGCCTGCTCTTTTTGCGGTAAAGGGCATAAATCAGAACGAATATAAGGCTTATGAGGGCGTTTACTATTATCGTCAGCCAGAACCATGGTGAACCGGGAGTGTTCAGGTGCCGTCCGGCAAAGGTGGTAAAGAACAGGTCGGCGCAGAAGCCCAGCATGGAGCCGGTAATGTACTGAAAATAGGGCATCCTTGTGTTGCCAAGATACATACTGAGAATGTCGCAGGGGAGAATACCCATGGCGCGGATAATAAAGGAGAAGAAAAAGGTGTTTTTATTCCGCTCTTCTCTTATATATTTGAGTTTGGGATATTTTTCTATTAGTCCCGCCGTCAGGTCTTTACCTGAAAATCTGCCTGTGAGATATTGCAGGTTTAAGATGATAAACATTCCTACAAGGTTTACGCACACAGCCGCTGGCAGAGAAAAAAGCCTGCCTGATGCAAGAAACAGCAGCTTTAAGGGGAACATTATGGAAAGAGTTTTCAGAATGTATGCGCCCCACATGAAAAATGCGGCTGCTGCCGGATTTTCCGGAGAGTAGTTTACTATATCTTCAAGTTTTACATTTTGCCCGTCTCGCATGAACCATATGATTGCGCCCAGCATAAGAATAAAAGGCAGAAACTGAAAAAATTTCTTTATGAATTTTTTGAATTCAGTGTTAAAATGCTTCATATGATTTGCCTCCGTAGTGTAAATAATAGCATCGGAAAAATCCATTCGCAATGGGGAAAAACGGTGATTTGCCTACATGGAGATAAAATTTAAAATTATAATAAAGGAGAGTTAAAATGTTATTCATAGAATACCCCAAATGCACCACCTGCCAGAAGGCAAAAAAGTGGCTGGACGAACAGGGCGTTTCCTATACCGACAGACACATTAAGGAGCAGAACCCCACTTATGAAGAATTAAAGGAGTGGTACGGCAGAAGCGGACTTCCCCTGAAAAAATTCTTTAACACCAGCGGTTTGCTCTATAAGTCCATGAATTTAAAAGAAAAGCTCTCCGCAATGACCGAGGACGAGCAGTTAAAGCTTTTAGCCACCGACGGTATGCTGGTTAAAAGACCTCTTGTGGTGGCTGACGGTTTTGTTCTGACAGGCTTTAAAGAAGCGGAATGGAGCGAAAAACTCCTTTAAAATTAAGGATTTTAGCCTTGACGGATTTCTGAAACTCTATTAGAATAATAAGGATTGATGATAATTCGTTTTTTATTAAGGAGCATAAATGGAGTTAGCAGAACTTAAACTCGTTACGGCGAGCAATATTATAAAGCTTAGAACTGAGGCAGGAATGACTCAGGCAGAGCTGGGCAATGCTCTTAATTACTCCGACAAGACCATTTCCAAGTGGGAGCGGGGCGAGGCTATTCCCGATGCCTACGTCCTCACCCAGATGAGCGAAATGTTCGGAGTCAGCGTTGACAGCATACTTTCGGAAAGCAGCACATGGAAAGCCCCTCAGACTCCGGTGAGCGCTGAAAAAAACTATAAGACCGGAATGATTATGGCAATATCCATTCTGGGCGTCTGGACTCTGGCCCTGACCGTGTTCGTTGCTATGTGGCTTAATGACATTATATGGTGGGAAACCTTCGTTGTGGCTCTGCCTATTGCAGTGCTTACTCATCTGGTACTCAGCTGCGTGTTCGGAAAGCGGAAATACTTACAGTATATTATCGCCTTTTTCGTGCTGTCGATTTTTATTGCCCTGTATTTCCTTATTCCCGGTGAAACACCATGGCAGCTGTTCTTAATTGCCATTCCCGCGGAAATTATCGTGTTTTTGAGCTGCAATATCAGCCGAAAGCCGGAAATGCTGCGTAAAATCATGAAAAAATAAGTGCTCTACAATTAGTAGAGCGAAAAACAAGGCCGGTAGAGCGTATCTACCGGCCCGATTTATTTATGTAGAGAGCAGAATACAGCAAATAGCTTGAAAAAAACGGAACATGGGTATACTCTAAATTCGCATATTAAAATAGCAAAGTAAGCAGAAAGGATAAAGCTATGAGTGATTATGTTTTAAGCTGCTGCTCCACGGCCGATCTTACCCGTGAGCATTTTGAAGAACGTGATATACATTATGTCTGCTTTCACTACGCCTTAGGCGGCGAAGAGCATCTGGACGATCTGGGAGCTACCATACCTTTTGAAGAGTTTTATGCCAGAATGAGCAAGGGCGAGGATACCCGCACTTCTCAGGTTAATATTTCCGAATATGTGGAGTACTTTACTAAGTTTGCCGAGGAGGGCAAGGACATCATTCATGTCTGCCTTTCATCCGGCATTTCCGGCACCATAAATTCCGCCAGAAACGCAGCCCTTATTATCAAGGAACGTTTCCCCGATATTAAGATTTCCATTATCGACTCTCTGGGCGCATCCTCCGGCTACGGCCTTTTAATGGACACCGCAGCCACAAAGCGTGACGAGGGAATGAGCTTTGAGGAGCTTACAAAGTGGATTGAGGATAACCGCTTAAAGCTCCACCACTGGTTCTTCTCCACCGACCTTTCAAGCTATGTCCGCGGCGGCAGAATTTCAAAGACTGCGGCTGTGTTCGGCGGACTGCTGGATATATGCCCTCTGCTCAATATGGATAATCTGGGAAGACTGATTCCCAGAAATAAAATCCGCACCAAAAAGCGGGTTATAAAAGAGATAGTGAACCGTATGGAAACCTATGCCGACGGCGGTCTGGATTATTCCGGCAAGTGCTACATCTCAAACTCCGCCTGCTATGAGGATGCAAGAGCCGTTGCAGACCTTATTGAAGCCCGCTTCCCCAAGCTCAACGGCAAGGTTGAAATTAACTATGTGGGAACTACAATCGGCGCCCACACTGGCCCGGGAACGGTTGCACTGTTCTTCTGGGGCTCCGAGAGAGTGGACTGATTAAACAAAATAAAAAAAGAGTGCTTATTAAGCACTCTTTTTTTATTACTTATTTCTTAATGCGGAGAAAGGATCAAGGCCGTCTCCTGAAAGGCTGGTGAAGCTGAGGCTTGTTGAAACATGCTCAGACATGGACTGACGGGCAAGCTCCGGCATACGCATTCTGATGGCGGATGCAACAGAAATGTGGTTATACTTTACGCTGGGGAGCCAGGGATTTCTTTCATTGCCCTGCTGGCCTACAAACTCCATCATGGAGGACTGGTACATAATAAGCTTTGGCAGAATCTGCTCATAGGTCTGCAATATGTAGGGGTTGCCGCAGGAGGTAACAATAAGCCGGTGGAAAGGCATATCGGTGTCTTTAAGACCTCTTATATCCCGCTTAACAACACTCTCTCTGAATGTCTCTGCCAGAATGGTCAGCTCATGCACTACGCTGTCATCGGCATTGTGGGCGCAGAGAGCAGCGGCCTCGCTTTCAATGGCGTTACGCACCTGATAAAGGTTAATCATGTCTCTGAGGTTAAGATCAAGCACAAAACTGCCTGACTGACCGGGATGAGTCACTACAAAACCTATCTCAGAAAGTTTGGTGATAGCTTCTGCAACAGGAGTGCGGGAAATGCCGAGAGAAGAAGCAATCTGATTTACATTGAGTTTGCTTCCGGGAGCAATCTTAAGACCAACGATTTCGTTGTATAAAAGCTCCATTACCAAATCCCGAAGCTTTGCGTCAGGTTTGGAATCCATATACCTTTTTAGCTCGAATTTGTCCATTATATTCACCGCCGTAAACAATTATGAAAAATTTTATGCTTTTTATAATACACTTCATTAAATTCAAAGTCAACGTTAAATCAAGTAAAACAGTAAATTTTTACAAAAAAACCTGCAATATCTTATATGAAATGACTGACATTAACAAAGAAACGGCGAAATTTTAATTAAATCAGGTGCAAAGCAAAATGAAAAAACTGCACCTTTAAAGGAGCAATCCGGCAATTCCGAGCAAAAGCAGGTGGGCGGGGTAGAAGATGTAGAAAAAGTATTTAAGGGACGGCCCCTTTTTGCCGTTATATATAAGTACAGGCAGAAGAGACAAGGCGGCAAAGGCGAAAAACACAAGGTTTGCGCCGGTAAAGCCGTACTGCACAGCCGCCCAGAGGCATATGACAATAGCTGCATAGAGCTTATTACTGCGGCAGAGGTACAAAAGAAGAATTAACACAAGCCCCGTAATTCCGTAGTCCGCCTGAGACTGAATTAAAATAACGGCACCTAAAATGGCAAGGGATGACAGAACAACGGCAGTTGCGGAAAGTTTTTTCTCTTTCACCGCGTCTATAAGGGAAATGAGGGAAAGCCCCAGAGACAGGGTGAAGAATACGTTCAGATTTCCGTCAAGCAGGGTCACGGTTCCTGAGCTTAATGTAAGTGCAGGGAGAATTGCAAACAGGCAGAGGGTAAAAATGTGGGAAACTTTTTTATTTTTGCACACAACAGCCGTAAGAATAAACTGAAAGGCAAGTAAAATGTAAGTTATACTGCCGAAAGAAATTTCCGGCGCACCGAATACTGCCCCGTAGTGGTTTCCCACATTAAAGGCAAGGGCGAAAGGTATCTGGGAAATGACTGCGAAAAGCATAAGCCGGGATACATAGCGCAGCCGGTTTGAAGTGTGCATAAAACCGTTGACCAGCAGAAAACAGTATATAGGAAAGGCAATCCGCCCGATACCGCGCAGCAATATGTATATATTTTCATTCATAAAATTGTGCATGTATAACACAAAGGTGCTGTGGTCAATGAACATGGAAATCAAAGCCACAAGCTTTAAGGCAAAAGCACTCAAATCTG
>JAHHRQ010000038.1 GCA_020025715.1 Oscillospiraceae bacterium
AGCTGCAAGCGCAAACCCCATAGGCCGGAAAAAGAAAGAAGATATTGAAGGATAAAGAAAAAGGACGCATTATGCGTCCTTTTATTTTTCCAGTATGGGAATTGCGCCGCCAATATCAAAGACCGGTCTGTCGGTTAGAAATACAGGCTCAATATTGCGGATTTTTAGAAATTCCAGAATTCTCTCTTTATCGGGATGAGCATCCAGAGTTCCGGTAAAACAAAGCTTGTTTTTTGAAATTTTAAAGCTTGCACCGCCTAAAAATCCATATTCAAAGCCTGTAAGCTCTACATGGCCCTGCTCAATTATTAGCACATCAATTCCTGCTTTAACAGCGGCATTATAAATTCCTCTGTCGGCAGTAATTACGGAATTTTCATCCACGATACACACCGAACATCTTGCATAGCCCTGCCTTGAATAAATGATGCGCCTCTCCCCTGTTTTCTCAAACTGCTCTATAATTTCTGCATCAGTTATATTTTTACTGCATATCAGGGTGTTTCCAAAACAACAGGCGTTTAAAGAAGCGTCAAACGGGTACTTTTTGCTCTGTTTTATATTAGAAAAATGCACTTCAAAGCCGATTTCTGTAAGGTTTTCGGCAAAAACAGTGTCTCTAAGATAAGGCGCGAGGAAGATATTCTCGCCTCCTGCATGAAAGACAGACAAATCAGCGTGCCCTGATAAACGTTCATCTACAAATGGATTATTCGGAACATAAACGGGACTAATATTTAGAGATTTGAGTGGTAAATCCAAAATATCAGAATATTTTTCGCCTATTATAAGTGATGAGCAGTCAACGGGCAGATTCGCTTTTTCAGTCAGCATTTTCATGTTTACCTAAAGAAGCGCCGATTGCTTCGCCGATATTCTTGACTTTTATCAGCTTCAGACCTTTAAAGGTTCCTAAATCGTCCCTGACATTGGAGGGGATGATACAGCGGGTAAAGCCGAGGCGTGAGATTTCGGAAAGGCGCTGATTTAAGGCAGTTACACTGCGAATTTCACCGGAAAGGCCTACTTCACCGATAGCCGCCAGATCAGTACCCAGCGGGCGATCAAGAAAGCTTGATGCAATGGCAAGAACGGTTGCAAGGTCTGCCGCCGGTTCATCAAGAGAGAGACCGCCGATAACGTTTATATATGAGTCGCATTTACCTACCGGCATACCTCCCCGCTTTTCCAAAACTGCAAGCAGCATTGCGGAACGGTTGTAGTCTATACCGTTTGATCTACGGGCAGCATTATATCCGTTTCCGGGACTTACAAGAGCCTGAACCTCTGCAAGAATGGGTCTTGTACCCTCCATGACACAGGCAACGCATGTGCCGGGAGTGTTTTCCGGTCGTCCGGTCAGCAGCATTTCTGAGGGATTTTCTACGCATTTTAAGCCTTTTTCTGCCATTTCAAAAACACCGATTTCATTTGTTGAACCAAAACGGTTTTTAGCGGCTCTGAGTATTCTGAAACTGGTGCTTCGCTCGCCTTCAAAATACAAAACGCAGTCTACCATATGCTCCAGAACCTTAGGACCTGCAATGCTGCCTTCCTTATTTATATGGCCTACAACGAAAACAGTAAGGTTTTTGTCCTTAGCCGAGCGCATAATACGCATCGTACATTCACGAACCTGTGTTATGCTGCCGGGAGCGGAGCTTATATCTGCGTCGGAAATAGTCTGAATGGAGTCGATAATGACTATTTCAGGGGCTAATTCCTGAATACAGCTTAGAATATTATCCATGTCAGTTTCAGCCAGCACATATAGCTCATCATTTTTAACGCCTAGTCTTGTAGCTCTCAGCTTTAGTTGCCGCTCACTTTCCTCACCGGTGACATAGAGAATTTTTCTGTTTATTGCCTCTTCGCCGCACATCTGCAAAAGAAGGGTTGATTTACCTATACCGGGAGCACCGCCTACAAGCACCAGAGAGCCTTGCACAGCGCCTCCGCCCAGTACACGGTCAAACTCACTTATTCCGGTAGAAAAACGAATTTCAGCGCTTGTGTCCAGCTCGGAAAGCTTCTTGGGACTCTGGGAAAAATAACTGTTTGTGCTTCTCTTGGGACTTGATTTTCCTTCAAGCTTTACTTCCTGCAAGGTGTTCCAAGCGCCGCAGGCAGGACATTTTCCCGCCCAGTTTGGGGTTTCGTTTCCACAGTCGGAACAAACGTAAATTGTCTTTTGTTTTGCCATATCTATTTCTCCGTATTATCAGACAGTATTTGTAAATTGAAGAAAAGAGCCCATGAGAACAGATGCAAAAGCAGTCTGATACTCTTTATCACTTAATTTCTCCAGATCGGAGAAATTTGAAATGAAACCACACTCAACCAGAATGGCGGGACAGGTTACATTTGCAGTTATATAGAGGCTCTTGGGGGCAGGTTCAAGCACCCGCCTATTTTCAGGTTCAAGAAAGTTCAAAATATTATTATAGCTTATTTCACCCAGCGAACGGCTTCCGTCGCTTTTCGCATACAAAACCTGTGCACCTGAAGGCTGAGAGGTTGGATAGCAATTCTGGTGAATACTTATGAGAACTGCATTTGGCGTTGAATTTGCTATTTTGGTTCTGTAAACTAACTCATCATGCTCACTGTATGATTTCATGTCTGTTCTCATGCTGTCATCAGCTCTCGTCATAACAGTTTTAACACCTATGAAATCTGCAAGCGCCTGCAATTTAAGACCAATAGCAAGATTTAGATCGCTTTCTCTTGTGCCGTTTAAGGCAATGGCACCGCCGTCCACACCGCCGTGACCGGGGTCAATTACCAGACATTGTTTTTTAGTGCTTTCCTTAAAACTCTCCTGTGCCATCATATTAAAAGAAGTTAAAATGAGCATCAGCACAGATGCAGTTATCAGCAGCCAGGTTATAAACCCACTTAAATTCCTGAATTTTATAGTGTAAAACATTCACATACCTCAAAAAAAGAGGCTGAGAATATTATAAATGCTCAGCCTCTGCAAGTCAATGCTCATACTGTATTCAAAGAAGAATACATATAAGTCCGCCGCTGCCCTCGTTTATGATGCGCTGTAAAGTGCCACGGAGTTTGTTCTTTGCGTTTTCGGGCAGAGCCTCAATTTTGGAGCTTAAGCCCTCCTCTGCAATGTCATACAGAGATTTGCCGAAAATGTTAGACTGCCAGATCCGGTTTACATCGCCGTCAAAGCCTTGGAGCAGGAAGTTTATTATATCCTCTGAGGCAGTTTCGCCGCCGATTGCAGGTGTAACCTCGGTTTCTACATTGGTCATAAACATATGTATAGCCGGAGCGTTTGCTTTAAGCCGCACAGAATATTTGCCGCCCTGTTTTACTATCTGCGGCTCCTCCATTTTCATCTGGGAGGAATCCGGCATAACAACACCGTAGCCCTTTTCTCTTACGTCCTGAAGCGCCTGACGGAGTCTGTCGTAGTCGGTTTTTATAAGGCTCATTTCGGCAAGGGTGGAAATCAGGTCACCGTCATTTTTAATTTCAATCCCTGTCTGCTCACTGATTGTGCTGTAATACAGTGCGCGGGGCAGCTGAATATCAACCGTTACAGCGCCGTTTCCCAAATCCTTATTTGTGATTTCAGATGATTTCACTTTGTCACATTCAGCGAAAACTTTGAGGGCGTTTACGCAGTCTTTTATTTTTACAACACTTCCGAAGCTATCCAGAATATTGGAGAATATCTCGGCTTTGAGTTCGTTTTCACTGCTTAAGGCGTCAAGCCATTCCGGCATGAAAAAGCCCATGGATTTAAGTGGAAATTCCATTAAAACAGACTGCATTATTCCGGCTACGTCCTCTTCGCTGAGCTTTAAGCAGTTTACAGGCAGGCACTGAACCTCAAATTTTTGGGATATTTCTTCCGCAATAGCAACAGCGCTTTCAGACTGAGGTTCTGCGCTGTTCAGCAATACCACAAAGGGCTTACCTATGCTTTTAAGCTCCTGAATGACGCGCTCCTCAGGCTCTATGTATTTTTCCCGGGGAATGTCGCAGACAGTTCCGTCTGTTGTGACTACAATACCAATGGTAGAATGTTCAGCTATTACCTTGTGAGTGCCTTTTTCTGCTGCATCAGCTATGGTGACCTCGTGGTCAAACCAGGGCGTTGTAACAAGGCGCTCAGTGCCGTCCTCAAACTGTCCGGATACACCGTCAACCATGTATCCCACGCAGTCAACCAGCCGGACAGAAAGCTGAGTCTGGCGGTCGAGAGAGATGTTTACCGCATCCTCTGGTACAAACTTAGGCTCGGCAGTCATTATTGTTTTGCCTGAGCCGCTTTGCGGCAGTTCATCTTTTGCACGCTCCCGCATGTAGGTATTATCAATCTGGGGTATAACGAGAGTCTCCATAAAACGCTTTATGAAGGTAGATTTACCTGTTCTTACAGGCCCCACAACGCCAAGCATAAAAGCTCCGTCAGTTCGTGCTGCTATATCACGATAGATATTAGTTCCTGTCATAAATAAAAGCCTCCGCTCTCATATTCTCGTTTGTACGAGTCTATGAACTGCGGAGGCTGTTTATGACAAGCCGCTCAGGCGAAGTCTATTAAGGCGTGATGCCGTTTTGAAACAGTAAATTCTACATCCGGAAAGGCTTTTGAAAGTCTTTCTGCAAGAACAGGTATTATAGGATTTTCGGTATAAAAATGGTCACCGTCAATTAAGTTTATACCTAAATCCTGAGCTGTCTGGAACTGATGATATTTTATGTCAGCTGTGAGATAAGTATCACAGCCCTTATTAAAGGCAGTTTCGATAGCGTCGGCACCGGAGCCGCCCATAACGGCAAGCTTTTTTACAGGTCTTCCGGCGTTATAGTATCTTAGCCCTTTAGCGTGGAGAGCATCTTTGCAGAGTACAAGAAAATCATTAAAAGAAATTTCTTCCTTTAATTCACCCACTCTGCCGCAGCCGTCTTCATCAAGAACATCAAGCTCCTCGGCGCCCATTAAGGATAGAAGCACGTCATTAACGCCGCCTTTTGCAATGTCAAGGTTTGTATGCATACATATTGCGGCAATGCCGCTTTCAGCCATTTTAAGGGCTTTTTTGCCTGAACCCTTATCGGTAAGGGAGCGGAGAGGCGTGAAGATAAGGGGGTGATGAGACACAATAAGCTCAGCGCCCATTTCCTCAGCCTCAGAAATAACCTCCTCAGTTATATCAAGACTAAGCAAAACTCTCTTTACTTCTCGCTCAGCTCTTCCAAGCAGAAAACCTGCATTGTCAAAGTCACATTGCAGTTCCAAAGGAGCAAGCTCACAAAGATTTGCGAATATATCGGAAACGGTAGTCAAGTTTTCATCTCCTTTAACTGAGATAAAATTTCAGAACACAGGGAAACTTTAGCCTTATACTGCTGGAGACCGGTTTTATGGAGGCCTTCCAAGGTCTTCTCAAAGCGGTTTATCTGAACATTCAGCATATCGTCAAAAAGAGGTGTATCGTGTATAAGCTCGTATTTACCCATGTACAGCTCACCGTCATTTAACTTCTGGCTGCCGCCGAAACGGGCGCACATAACCTGATAAATAACGCCATTATCACGAACCAGATCCTCAGTTTCAATTACAAATCCATTATTTGAAAGCCAGTATCTTAGAATTTCGGCTTTCTTCATAGGCTGCAGAATGAGCTTATATCTGCTGTCCATGCACCACTCGGCTCTGTCCAGAATTCCGCATATATTATCGCCGCCCATGCCGGCAATAACAATAGTGTCGATTTCATCCTGCGGACATAGCTCAAGACCGTCACAGAGAATGAACTTGATTCTATCAGACAACCCAAAGTGCTCCGCTGTATTTTTAGCGGAGCTGAGCGGGCCTTCTCTAAGGTCGGCTGCAAAAATATTACCGGAATATCCGTTTAAGGCCATATGAGCGGGAAGGTAGCCGTGATCGGTACCAACGTCTATAAATCCGATACCGTTTTCTATGTATTCGGAGATTTTTTCAAGTCTTTTATTCATAAAGGCTCCTATAAAAAGCGAAAAGCCGGAAAATCTTCCGGCTTTTCACTAAAATTCAATCTCAAAGGGTGAGAAGATAGGCGTTAAGGCCGTCCAGAAATTCATCAGGATCTACGCCGTGTACAGCGCAGGCCTGCTCAACGGACTCGCCGCTGGCAAGAGCGCAGCCCATGCAGTGCATACCAATAGCCTGGAATGCGGGCATGGCTTCAGGGCACTTGGAGACTATTTCAGAAATGAGAGTCTGTCTTGTGATTTCCATAAAATTTCACCTCATAATAAGATACATAAAAGATTGGGGCGCATAAGCGTCCCAATCTTTCTTTTTGCATTAATTCAGGACTGCTGCTATATTACTGCTGCTCCTTCATCTTTGCGAAGCACTCGCTGCAGTATACAGGACGGTCGGATTTGGGCTCGAAGGGAACTCTTGCCTCACCGCCGCATGCAGCACAGGTAGCGGTAAAGTACTCACGGGGACCACGAGCAGCGTTCTTGCGTGCATCACGGCATGCTTTGCAGCGCTGGGGCTCATTCTGGAAACCGCGCTCTGCGTAGAATTCCTGCTCACCGGCGGTGAAAACGAACTCTTTACCACACTCTTTGCAAACTAAGGTTTTGTCTTCGTACATTTTGAATCCTCTCTTTGATTGTATGCCTGTCGGCTGTATTTGCGTTCAGCTTTTGCTGATATCGCCTAATTTGGGGTTCCGCGCCAGCTTGCGTCTGATTCGTTGTACCGCATTGTCAATGGATTTCTCATCTTTACCAAGCTTTGCGGCTATCTCGCGATAGGAAAGCCCGTCAAGATAATCACTGAGGACAACACTTTCAAGCTTTGAAAGGCACTGCGAAAACACGCAATAAAGTTCTTCCTTGCTCTCTCTGGCCAGAACCATGTCCTCCGGACTGCGCCGGAATACTTCTGGAGCCGCCGACAACTGCGTACTTGAGTTCTCGGAGAGTTGCTCGAATGACATGCCGTCATTGAGCGGAAAATGCTTCAAACGGGATGCGGATTTGACTGCAGAAAGAAGACGCATTTTAATGCAATGCTCGGCAAAGGTATAAAATGAAGAGCCTGCATCGGGATTGTACTGCCGGATAGCGGAAAGCAACCCGAACATTCCCTCCTGAATAAGATCCTCACTGTCCCCTCCTGAAAGAAACAGGGGGCGCGCACATGCTCTTACAAGACGCATATAGCGCTTGGCAAGTGCTTCCTCCGCCAGCCTGTCCCCTTTTACGGCAAGGCCTTGGAGCTGTTCATCATTTAAAATCGCGTAATCAATCATATCTGTAATTGCTTTGTCAAATTATTTATATATATTATACAACAACGCTTTATAATGTCAATAGATTTTTTATGTGCTTTGGACTTTTTTGCAAAAAATCTTTTAAATATCCATCTGTTGTTGTCCCATATACTCTATTCCCAGATGCTCATATGCCTTGCGGGTTACGCAGCGGCCTCTGGGGGTTCGGGTGAGAAATCCGCGCTGGAGAAGATAAGGTTCGTAAACATCTTCCAGAGTGACGGCTTCCTCGTTTATTGTTGCTGCCAGAGTTTCAAGACCTACCGGACCGCCGTTATAGTATTCTATAATGCTTCTCAGCATACGTCGGTCAAGAGAGTCAAGACCCAGCTTATCTACCTCAAGACTCAAAAGGGCTTTATCAGCCACATCTTTTGTAATAACGCCGTTTGAACGAACCTGAGCAAAGTCCCGCACTCGTCTTAAAAGCCGGTTTGCAATTCTCGGTGTACCTCTTGAACGTGACGCAATTTCCAGTGCGCCCTCAGGCTCTATTTCCACATCAAGAATTTTTGCAGAGCGCTCAACTATCTGCTTTAATTCGGCGTCAGAATAAAGCTCAAGTCTTAAGGTTACGCCGAAACGGTCACGGAGTGGCGCGGTGAGCTGTCCGGAACGGGTGGTAGCACCTATAAGGGTGAAATGGGGCAGGTCAAGATGAATGGAGTTTGCTGAGGGGCCTTTACCTAAAATTATGTCTATGGCATAGTCCTCCATAGCGGGGTAAAGAATTTCCTCATAGGCGCGGTTAAGTCTGTGAATTTCATCCACGAACAGAATATCGCCCTCATTTAAATTCGTAAGCATGGCAACCAGATCGCCCGGCTTTTCGATAGCGGGGCCGGAGGTAATGCGCATGTTTACGCCCATTTCATTTGCAATAACTGCGGCAAGAGTGGTTTTACCAAGTCCCGGGGGGCCGTGAAGCAGAACATGGTCAAGGGACTCCCCTCTCATTTTGGCAGCGTTAATAAAGACATAGAGATTATCCTTTGCCTTCTGCTGACCTATGTATTCATTTATAGTCTGAGGTCTGAGAGAGCCTTCGCCTTTGTCTTCGGGAATGTTTCTGGCGCTGGTTATTACTTCGCTTTCAGCCTCTTCGGAAAAATTTATACTCATTTATTTTGCCTCTTAATTTACCATTTGCTTTAATACGGCTTTTATGATTTCCTCGGCAGACATACCGGTGGTATCAAGCTTCTTTAATGCAGGGCCAACTTCTGCGCTGGTATATCCAAGAACGCCGAGAGCCGTAAGTGCGTCTGAAACACTGGAACTGCCGCCCTGTACGGCAACAGGCATCTGAGGAATACTTGCATCAATGGAATTAAACTCTTTTGCAATCTTATCTTTAAGCTCCAGAATTATACGCTGTGCGATTTTCTTTCCTATGCCGGGGGCAACGGTTAAAGCTTTTGCATCATCATTCATAATTGCAAGTGCCAGATCATCGGGACGGCTGTGGGACAGAATGGACAGTGCAGCCTTGGGGCCTACGCCGGAAACTGAAAGCAGCATTTCAAAACACCGCTTTTCGGATTTATCGGCAAAGCCGTAAAGGTCAAAGTTATTCTCCCCTATGGCTTCTGCTATATACAGGCGGCGGGTCTCCCCTACCTTTAATTTTGAAATTGTATTTAAAGTTGCGTTTAAAGCAAAGCCAAGACCGCCGCAGCTTAAAACCACAAGGTTCTGGCCTATCTCTTCTATTTTACCTTCTAAATGGTAGAACATTCTTCGTTTTCTCCTCTGTATAACAATGACGTAGAGCTTCTTGCATGGCAGAGAGCCAGAGCCACAGCATCGGCTGCGTCATCGGGCTTTGGCGCAGCCTTAAGCTGGCAGATACGCTTTACCATATCCATGACCTGTGCCTTTTCCGCTCTGCCGTAGCCTACAACAGCCTGCTTTACCTGCAAAGGCGTGTATTCATAAATTTTAAGACCGGCTTTCTGGCAGGCAAGGAGAATAACTCCCCTGCCGTGAGCAACCGCAATACCGGTTGTAAGGTTGGTATTAAAGAAAAGCTCCTCAATGGAGGCAACGTCAGGCTTGAAAATTTCGATTAAATCCAGCAGGTCATTGTAAATCTGCTCAAGGCGGCTGGCAAGGCTTGTATGTGCAGGAGTAGAAATAACTCCGCATTTTACCAGCTTGTGTCTGAATCCGTCTGTATCCAGTACACCGAAGCCTATTGTTGCAACTCCGGGGTCAATGCCCAATATTCGCATCTTATCACATCCACTAAAGATTTTAGCATATTGCCGACGTTTAGGCAAGGGAAAAGCATCAATGAGTTAAACTAAAATTAAAAATCATTATTGTTTTTAAGGAACAATAACAAAAAGACCCGGCCTTACGACCGGGTCCTGAAATTTTAATTATGCTCTGGGGTGAGCTTTATTATATACATCCTTAAGCTGTTTTTTTACAAGCTGGGAATAAACCTGAGTGGATGAAATATCAGCGTGACCGAGCATTTCCTGAATGGCGTGAATATCAGCGCCGTTTTCAAGCAGGTGCGCTGCAAATGAGTGGCGCAGAGTATGAGGAGTGATGTCTTTCTCTATTCCTGCCGTCTTCTGATAGTGCTTTATAAGCTTCCAGAAGCCCTGACGGGACATTCTCTCACCGTTTACATTAACGAACAGTGACGGCTCGTCCGGTAAAGCAATCATCTGGGGCCGGACAAGAGTTATGTAATCGCTGAGAGCCTTTACGGCGGTTGAGTACATAGGAATGAAGCGCTCTTTGTTTCTGCTGTGGCAGCGGATAATTCCGGCTGTAAGGTTAATGTCGGTTATATTAAGATCTATAAGTTCGGTTACTCTGATACCTGTTGCATAAAGCAGCTCAAGCATAGCCTTATCTCTGTATCCCTTGGCGTCAACACAGCGGGGCTGCTCAAGAAGAAGCTCAACCTCCTGACTTGTCAGTATCTCAGGGAGTTTGGGCTTGCTCTTTTCCGGCACAAGCTTTGCAGCGGGACTGGAAGAGATAATCTGCTTTATGCAAAGGGTGGAGTACAGATTTTTAAGAGATGCAATGCTTCTTGCAACGGTTGAAATTGATTTACCCTTTGCTTTAAGAGAAGTTTCATAATCAGCCAAAGTTTTATCGTCGGCAGTTTCAATGGTCTTATCGGTGTTATTCTCCAGATAAGCTGCAAACTGTTTTACGTCACGAAGATAGGAGCTGAGGGTGTTTACCGATGCTTTCTTTTCATTTTTTAGATAATCTTCGAATAAATCTATTATTTCTGAGTTGAGCATTGAAACGCCCTCCTTTCAAAATTAAGTATTTCTAATATCAGCCAATGATAAATGTTATTGCGGCTACTGCGGCAATGAGCATAAGCGTCATTGGAATATAGTTTTTATTATATGCTTCCTTCCCTGAAAGACTGTTGCTGCAGAGAAGTTTTAAAAGAATTTCTGAAGTCTCCATACCGTGAACGGCAATTACGAAAAACGCAGGAGTTAAAATTCCGAAACAAATTACTGTTTCCAAGCTGAGCGGTGCACCTGATAATACATCAGAGATAATCGCCGAAACGGCCTCATAGCTTACAGCACCGAATACAAAGGCGCATATGGGAAGAAATATCAGGCCGAAGATTGAGGATGCCAGAGTAAAGCACAAAGCCAGAGGCAAGGTGATGAACCATATACCGGCATTTTTGAAGGTTTCCAAACAATTAAAACCAAGTGAGTATTTCCACTCAACGAACAGCCCTGCTGTATATGCGGCGAAAACCAGAATGCCGAAAAGCAAGGGACTTTTAGTGCTATGCTGAGTCATTTTCATATGTTAATAATTGATGCTGAAATGTTACAATCAATATTTTGATTAACATAACGGAAACTCACTGGTAACAATATATTACAAAACTGCAAACAAATCAAGTCCTTTTTTCAAAATAATTAAAATATTTTTTTATTTTATGTCAACTGCTGCTACTAAGCCCTACAAGCGCCAGTAATATCACTATATTACTGTAAATAAAGGAACTATATATTGTGGATATAAAAATCCTGAAAAAAATAAAATTTATTTTCTAAGGTTATGTTAACTGCGCAGCCTGAAATTGTTTTTACGGCTGAATTTTTTCCCGGAGCTGTTACTTTTTCCAAAGGACGACATAACACTGCCAAGGAGGCAGCCGGAAAATGTGAAGCTTACAACGCTTAATATACCTGATGACTTCATACCGTCTCCGCCTATAAGATAGCCAAGCGTCAGCAGGACGATAGTTAAGGTGGTGGAAAGAATAAGGCCTTTTACAATTAGCCCGCTCTTACTGCCTTTTGAAGATAGAATTCCGGCAAGAAAGGCGGCAGCAAACGACATGGCAGAGCTGATATAGCCGATAGAACCGGAGCTAACGCTGGACTTGCTTATGATTATAGCTGCGACAAGCAGCAGAATAATTGCAGATAAAGCCCATACGATAAAGCCCCGCAGGATAAATTTCAGCTCTCCCCCGTAATTGGATTTTGTTTCAGACAAAAAAACACCCCCGATGTATAAGATTACTTAATCTTATTACACTCGGGGGTGAAAAATTCTTTATAAAGAAGTATTACTTTTTCTTCTTATTTCTGGCCTCAGCCTCAGCTGCTTCCATCTTAGCAGTAGTAGAAATTGCCCACTTCTTAGCCTGAATGCGGACTCTGTCCTCACCGGTCTCGAAAGTGATGGTTTCCTCAGTGACCTGAACGATTTTACCGGTCAGACCGCCGATAGTGGTGATTTCATCACCAATGCTCAGAGATGAACGCATTTCATCGGTCTTTTTCTTCTTCTTATTTTCGGGACGAATAATAAGGAAGTAGAAAATAGCGAACATGAGGATGAGCGGGAACAGCAGAGAGAACATGCCGCCGCTTGCAGCTGCCTCAGGAGCTGCTGTAAGAATCAAAGACATACGGGAATTACCTCCAAAAAATTTATATTAGACATTATAGCGTATAAAGTCCAAAATTTCAAGTCTATTAAATCCGTTTATCTAATATCTGAGAATATTTCTGCCTGAAATCGGCAAATTTACCCTCGTCAAGACTGTCTCTTATGCGCTGGGTCAAGTTGTTGTAGAAATAAAGGTTGTGCATGACGGCAAGACGCATTGCAAGCATTTCTTCTGCCTTAAAGAGATGGCGGATATATGCTCTTGAATAGCGCTTGCACACAGGGCAGTCACATTCAGGGTCAATAGGACGGCTGTCGCGGGCATATTTTTCATTTTTGATATTGATTATGCCGCCCCATGTATTGAGGTGACCGTGACGGCCGTTTCTGGCAGGCATAACGCAGTCAAAGAAGTCAACACCTCTTGCAACGCTCTCGATAATATTTACCGGAGTACCTACGCCCATAAGGTAGCGAGGCTTGTCCTTAGGCATGTACTCTTCAACTGCCTCAATGGTATCATACATTTCCTGATGAGTTTCACCAACGGCAAGTCCGCCTATTGCATAGCCGGGTAAATCCAGATCTGCAATTTTTTTCATGTGTTCAATGCGGATGTCCTTGAATGTAGCACCCTGATTTATGCCGAAAAGCATCTGACCGGGGTTAACGGCATCGTCCATGCTGTTATATTCTGCCAGAGCCTTTTTGCAGCGCTGGAGCCAGCGATAGGTGCGGTCGCAGGAATTCTGCACATAAGGTCTGGGGGAAGGTATTTTTATACATTCGTCAAAGGCCATAGCAATATCTGAACCGAGGTTTGCCTGAATTCTCATGCTCTCCTCAGGACCCATGAATATGTGGCGGCCGTCAACGTGGGAGTTAAACTTAACGCCCTCCTCGGTAATTTTACGCAGCTTTGCCAGAGAGAAAATCTGGAATCCACCGCTGTCGGTAAGAATGGGGCCGTCCCATGTCATAAACTTATGCAGTCCGCCCATTTCCTTAATGAGGGTGTCGCTGGGTCTTACATGGAGATGATAGGTGTTTGAAAGCTCAACCTGACATTTTATATCTTTTAAGTCCTTTGCGGAGAGAGCGCCTTTAATTGCACCCTGAGTACCAACATTCATAAAAACCGGAGTCTGAACAGTACCGTGAGGAGTCTGGAATTCTCCACGTCTGGCGCGGCCTTCCTGTTTAATAAGTGTATACAAGTCTATTCTCCTTAAATAATAATCATAGCATCACCGAAGGAGAAGAATCTGTATCTTTCCTCAACGGCGTGCTTATAGGCGTTTAATATATGCTCTCTGCCTGCAAGAGCGGAGACAAGCATAATAAGAGTGCTCTCCGGCAGGTGGAAGTTGGTTATAAGGCCATCTATGCACTTGAATTTATAGCCGGGATAAATGAAGATATTTGTCCATCCGGATGTTACAGGCAGAGTTCCGTCCTCGTTTGCAAAGCTCTCAAGAGTTCTGCATGAGGTGGTGCCCACAGAAATAATTCTGCCGCCGTTTGCTTTTGTCTCATTTACAATTTTCGCGGTTTCCTCGGGAATGATGCAGAATTCGGAGTGCATGGGATGATCTTCAATCTCATCCTCCTTAACGGGTCTGAAAGTACCCAGACCTACATGGAGGGTGACAAATGCAATCTTTACGCCCATTTCCCGCAGCTCATCCATAAGCTCGGTGGTGAAATGCAGTCCAGCAGTAGGCGCAGCGGCGCTGCCGAGCTCCTTTGAATAAACTGTCTGATAGCGCTCAGAGTCTTTAAGCTCAGCGTGAATATAGGGAGGCAGAGGCATTTTACCCAGTTTTTCAAGCTTTTCAAGGAATATTCCCTCATAATGGAACTTGACAATTCTGTTTCCTTCCTCGGCTACGCTCTCAACGGTTGCGGTAATCTCTCCGTCTCCGAAGGTAAGCTCTGTACCGGGCTTTGTCTTTCTGCCGGGTCTGCTCAGACACTCCCAGCGGTCATCCCCCAGATCTCTTAAAAGCAGCAGCTCAACTGCGCCGCCGGTAAGTCTGGTGCCCAGAAGTCTTGCGGGCAGAACACGGGAATCGTTCATTACAAGGCAGTCACCGGGTTTGAGAAACTTCTTAATATCATAAAAGTGAAGATCCTCGGTTTCGCCTGTTATCTTGTCCAGATGCAGAAGGCGTGAGTGGTCACGCTCTTTAATAGGTGTCTGAGCTATAAGCTCTTCGGGTAAGTCAAAATAAAAGTCTGATTTTTTCATTCTACATATGCTCCGCTAAAATAAAATCTTAAAATATCCTGGTAATCGTAACCATATACAGAAGCCATGGCGTTTGCGCCCCATTGGCTCATTCCACAGTTGTGGCCCCAGCCGGTGCCGGTGAAGATGAAATCATCCTCGTCCCGCTGAATTTTGAAACGACAGCTGTAAAGACCCAAAGCATTGTAACAGTTTCTGCCCGTAACTTCAAGGTAATTCCCCTCATCGTCCACAAAATTTATAGCAATGACGTTTCCGGTGTCAGAATATTCGGGAAAAAGTTCTGATACCGATTTAATATCATAGCCCCAGTCTCTAAGCATTTCGGCTATTTTATCCTTGCTCCTTTTAAGCTCCCATTCTTTTAATGGAAAATCCAAGACGGCTTCAAAAGGGTCGGTTTTGCCGGAGAGATATGGTGCCGTTGTATCAAAGACATTAACTCCGTCCTCTGTTGCGCCGCCGTTAGATGAATAGTAATAGGTTTCGCATGCCTCACCCTCATAACGTAGAAGCTCCCCTTCTGTCTCGTCAACAGCTGCATCGCTAACTTCGTTTGTTTCAAGAGTGCCTCTGTAAACCTGGCTGTAAGTGTCTGCGGTAAGGTCAAAGCCGAATTCCCTGAAACGGTTCTGGTTATAAATGGCATAGGTTCTGGCGCAGACTGCCTGAGCTTTGAGGGCCTCAAACGGCCATGAGTAGCTCATTTCATAGGGAATTACGCCTTTAATATAGTCTTCAAGGCCTATATAGTTAATTAAATTGAGATGCTCGGCGTCGTGGATTCTGAATTCAAATCCGCCTTTATAGTGGTTTTTGTCAAAGAGGCATTGAGTATTGTCGCCTATCGGCATTACAGCCAGACGATTTGTGCCGTATTCCGATTTATAAATAAGCTTGCCGCTTTCGGAATTTGTAAGACTTATGTATCCTTTACCGTCAAACCAGGCATAGCCGGAAATTTTCATTTCCTTTATAAGCTTTCTGGCCTCGGCCCGGGTAGAAAATTCGCCCCGCACTTCCCTGCTCTCGCCGTCTATTTCAAATTCAGATGAGCTAAGCTCTGAGAAGGCAGTTTTAAATTCATCCTCCGGCACAAAGTCTTTATCGGGCAGAATATGCCATTTGCCCTCGTCACAGATAATCTGAGCCAGTATTTTATTTGCACCTGTTACCTCAAGCTCATTAAACACCCTACTGTCATCATAAAACCCGATAAGAAAGCCCTGCCCTGAGAGATTTTCAAGCTCGGCCTTTTCCGGCGCACTGTCCCCGTAGTTAAGACCGATACGCATTGTTTCAACGCCATAATCCTTGTTATCAAATTGAGACCCGTCAACGTATAGGCTTTTATCTATAACCACGCTGGATGAGGGCGTCTCGCCTGTAATGCAAAAGCCCTGATCTGCTCTGTCAGCATAGCAAACAGAAAGTGAAGCCATAAGGCACGAAACAGTAATGAAGCTGAGAGTAATTTTTTTCAGATATTTTTCTGTCATAAGCTACCTCTAAAATACGGATAGTTTAACTTTTATAGTATAACAGGTAAGCATCGCTTTTTCAATGCTTTTTAATGTATATAAACGCTGCTGTCATAATAAAATATTGATTTTTGCCATATTGATTTTTTTGCTTTTTTCTATACTGTTTTATGCAATTAGCTTTAAAGAGATTTTTATGTAAAGCGATTGACAAATTTATAACTTTATAATAAAATGAAGTTAACAAAATTTGCTGTGCTGATTTATTTTATTATTCAGCAA
>JAHHRQ010000039.1 GCA_020025715.1 Oscillospiraceae bacterium
CTCCTACTCCTACCCCCACACCTACGCCCACCCCTCAGCTTCCCGCTGATCTGGGTTCCGGCTCCTTTAAGTCCGATACCGGCGCTTTAATTAACATCAGAGCCGACTGGAGTGCAGTTTCCAAGGGTGATTCTCAGGCAGAAGTCACCGTAAAGCTTTATCTTGAATCTTATTCTCTCCAGCTTGCAGAGGGTAAAAAGGCTGTTCAGATGAGCCTTGGCGGACAGTATGTTTCCCTTGATGCTCCCGCTGTTGATTACGACGGCAAAGATATGATCAACACTCCTCTTGCCGAGCACACCTTCACCGTCGGCCTTAACGACGACATGACCTTGCAGGTGGAATGGCACTTCGGCGGCAAATACGGCGATGTGGAAATCCCCACCATTGAGTGCGGCGGCAAAATAAACCTCAATTACTGATATGCGGTCTCAGGAACAGATAAACGAAATTGTCAGGCTCCTGCTTGCCGAATATCCGCAGGCAGACTGTACGCTGGACTTCCGCAAAGATTATGAGCTTTTATTTTCCGTAAGACTTGCGGCCCAGTGCACTGACGAGAGAGTGAATAAAATCACTCCCGCCCTTTTTGAGCGCTTTCCCACTCTGGAGTCCTTTGCCGAGGCTGATGTGGAGGAAGTGGAAAAATACGTCCATTCCTGCGGATTTTACCACGCCAAGGCAAGAGATATAGTGGCCTGCGCTCAGATGCTGCTGCAAAAGCACGGCGGCAAGGTTCCCGCCACCATGGAGGAGCTGACTGCTCTCCCAGGTGTGGGAAGAAAAACCGCTAACCTGATTTTAGGCGATGTTTTCCACATTCCCGGTTCTACCGTTGTGGACACCCACTGCATCAGGATTACAAACAGGCTTGGTATTGTGGACAATCTGAAAGATCCGGTAAAAATCGAAATGGCGCTCCGCAAGGTTCTGCCTCCGGAACATTCTTCCGATTTCTGCCACTGCATAGTTCTCCACGGCAGAGCGGTTTGTGACGCCAGAAAGCCAATGTGTGAAAATTGCTGTCTGCGCCATCTGTGCCAGCATTTTTCCGGCTGATACTTAACAAAAACAGTAAAATTCAAAAATCATGGGAACTGTGTGTTCTCGGGAAACGGCGTGACTGCGGTCACGCCGTTCTTTTTGTCGGAACGAAGTGACGGAAAACACCCCGGACATTCCGATGTCCGGGGTGTTTGTTTCGAATGTAAACTGTTAGAATAATCAGAATAGGGTGAACACTTACTGTTGGCTGGTATTTATATGGATAGGCTTCAGGTAAATTACAATTCTTGCAGCCAACATTGGAATGGTTCATCCAACATATCACAATTCAGAACAGCTCTCAGAACTGTGCAAGAAAAATCCCCCTTGCGATAAAGCTGCAAATAGTGATCCATTCCTATTTTACTGATAAGGAAATGAGTAAATGCACCGGCAATCGGATATGTAACGGTGCAGCTGTAATTATCGAACTGTTCATTATTCAGCAGTTTTTCAACACTGATGTATTTTCCGTCTTTAATAAATTCAGTTACCCATACTTCATTGGGACGATCCCACCATACTTTATCAAAATACATGGCAAGTCCTTCACGGATAAAAGTTTGAGGCGGTGTGTTTATTATATACGAAATTATGTGGGCGTCTTCATGAGGGCCGATGCATTGAACTTGATCATTATAAACCGCATAAATACGATCCGGAGAATCTGCACAACCGTTACATGGCTCATTATCTCCATAAGCAATTCCCACTTCCTCCGGGGTGTTCAACAAATAATAATGAATTTTAAAATCAGGAGTAACTCCCATTTCGTGACATATTTCCTGCCAACTCTTCTCTTGGGCGGAGGAAATTTTCGAAATATCTCTTTCTGCAGGTGAGCCGGGAAAATAATGAAATACATAGTGATCTGTTTCTGTATATCCGGTTAGATGTATCATCGTATTGCCTCCTTCACTTACTGAATTTTCTGATTACTGATTGCTGAACAAAGCTTTCATTTCATCCGGCTTTGCCATGCAACATGTTTTTTCCATAAACCTTTTCTTCTCATATGCAAGTGTTTGATTTAGTGAACACTTTTGTATATCATACCACACACAAGTGCCCGGATACAGCAAAGCCAGCATCAACAGATGCTGGCTTTGCCGCGATTGAGAGCTCACTGTATTATGCGCACTCGCCTTATGTCACGCTGTTTTTCTTATTTTACAACTACGTTTCCGTCCCCCAGCATCTCTTTAAGCTCCATTACAAGGCCCTCATGGATGAGGCAGGAGGTGCCGATGCGCTTATTTTCTCTCTCACAATAGATTATCATTTTGTCATTTCCGGGGAACATGGTGAGTATAAGTTCTATCCGCTTTAAGGCCGGGTCATATCTTGAGGGCAGCTTTACCCACAGTTTTTTCTCCTTGGGTGCTTCTGGCTCGGCTGCTGCGGGAATGTTCAGATCATTGAGAGGTCTTATGCTCTCAAGTCTTATCTGAGGCTCGTTTTCATCACGAATGGAAATCCGTCCGTTTGCAAGCAGTGCCGCATCATCTTTAAGATATGCGCCCCCCTTATCCAGAACATTCTGGAAGGCAATCAGCTCCATACTTCCGCTGTCATCCTCAAGCTGAATATAGCTCATAAGATTATTGGACTTGGTGGTTCTGGTCTTAAAGTGGTCAACGATGCCTGCAATAGTTATTCTCTGGTTATCATAAAAGCGCTGTGGGCCGCCCTCGGCGGAAAAGTCGGAGAGTATGGCGCCTATGGGCACAGCTCCCGCCTGCTTTGCAGTCTCTCTGTATTCATCCATGGGATGACCGGAGAAATAGAGGCCGGTAATATCCCGCTCCATGGTCATAAGCTCACGGTGGCTGAACTCCTCCACATCGGGAATATGTACGGAAAAGCTCTGCTCCTCAGCGGTGTCCTCAGTTTCAAAAAGGCTGAGCTGGCCGGAGAGCATGTCCTTCTGTGCTCTGCTTGTGCCGTCAATTACCGCATCAGAAACCTGAAGCAGGGCCTTTCGCTTATAGCCCATACTGTCAAAGGCACCCGCCTTAATAAGGTTTTCAACAGCACGGCGGTTTATATCTCTGCCTGCTTCACGGAGGCAGAAATCCTCAAAACTCTTGAATGGGCCGTTTTTCTCTCTCTCAGCTGTAAGTTTTTCAACAGCCGTCCAGCCCACGCCCTTTATGGCGGCAAGGCCGAAACGGAGATTTTCGCCGGAAACGCTGAAGTTTGCCTCAGACTCGTTTACATCAGGGGGCAAGAGCTTTATTCCAAGCTCTCTGCACTCGGCTATATACTCGGAAACCTTAACGCTGTTATCAAGAACAGAGGTAAGAAGCGCTGCCATATATTCTCTGGGGTAATGGCGCTTCATATATGCGGTGCGATAGGTGACTATGGCATAGCTGACGGCGTGAGCCTTGTTGAAAGCGTAACTTGCAAAGTCTATGATTTCATCATAAATGCTGTTTGCCGCTTCTTCGGAAACCCCTCTTGCCAGTGCGCCGTCAATATTGCGCTCCTTGTCGCCGTATACGAAAGCTTTGCGCTCAGCGTCAATTACAGCGTGTTTTTTCTTGGACATGGCTCTTCTTATATTATCGGCCTGTCCCAGAGTAAAGCCCGCCAGACGGCGGAAAATTTCAATAACCTGCTCCTGATAAACTATACAGCCGTAGGTAACTTCCAGAATCGGCCGCAGAAGCTCATGTTTATATTTGATTTTTTCCGGATGATTGGAGTATTCCACAAAGCGGGGGATACTGTCCATAGGGCCGGGGCGGTAAAGAGCAATTACAGCGGTAATATCTTCAATGCTCTTGGGCTTAATGCTTACGCACACATTGGTAATTCCCGAGCTTTCAAGCTGGAAAACGCCCTGAGTTCTGCCCTCGGAGAGCATACGGAAGGTTTCCGCATCATTATCGGGGATATTCTCAATTCTGAAATCCGGTTTATATTTTCTGACCTGCTGGGCTGCATCCTCTAAAACCGTAAGGTTTCGCAGGCCCAGAAAGTCCATTTTCAGAAGTCCCAGCTCCTCCAGAGTTGTCATGGAGTACTGGCACACCATTGTTTCATCGTTTCTCGCCAGAGGAACATATTCATACACCGGCTTATCGGTTATAACAACACCGGCTGCATGGGTGGAGGCATGGCGGGGCATACCCTCAAGTGCTCTCGCAACATCAATAAGCCGCTTTAAGGTCTCATCGGTGTTGTACATTTCCTTTAAGGGGGCGGATAATTCCAACGCCTCATCGATGGTCATATTGAGAGCTGTCGGCACCTGCTTTGCAACTGCATCAGTCTCCGCATAGCTTACGGAAAGCACTCTGCCAACGTCTCTTATTGCCGCTCTTGCCGCCATAGTTCCGAAGGTTACAATCTGCGCCACATGGTCGGAGCCGTAAAGGCGGTTTACATAATCTATGACCTCACCACGGCGGTTAATGCAGAAGTCCACGTCAATATCAGGCATGGAAACTCGTTCCGGGTTAAGGAAACGTTCAAAGAAGAGGGAGTATTTTATAGGGTCAACATCGGTAATATGCAGGCAGTAGGCAACAACGCTGCCTGCCGCGCTGCCTCGGCCCGGGCCTACCGGTATGCCCTGAGATTTTGCATAGTTAATATAGTCCTGAACTATGAGGAAGTAATCCACAAAGCCCATTTTCTTTATTACTCCCAGCTCATATTCAAGCTGGGAATGAACCTCGGGTCTGGTGGCAAAGCGCTCTGCAAAGCCCTTTTCGCACAGCTTTTCCAGATACACATAGCTGTCATTTTCGCCCTCCGGCAGCTTAAATCTGGGCAGCTTATAGTTTCCGAATTCAAACTCGAAATTGCATTTTTCCGCAATCTTAACCGTATTGTCCGCAGCCTCTCCGTAGTCGGGGAACAATGCACGCATTTCATCCTCGGATTTAAGATAAAGCTCCTGAGACTCAAAGCGCATACGGTTTGTATCATCAACGGTTTTCTGCATCTGGATGCACATAAGCACATCCTGATAGTAGGCGTCTTTTTTCTCTATATAGTGGGCGTCATTGGTAAGGGCGAGAGGTATATCCAGCTCCTTACTCAGCTTTATAATGCCCTGAGATGCGATTTTTTCCTCTCTCAGGCCGTGATCCTGAATTTCAAGGTAGAAATCCTCACCGAAAAGCTCTTTAAGCTCCACGGCTTTCATTTTTGCCTTTTCATAATCGCCGTTTATTATGTTTCTGGGAATTGCTCCGGCAACACATCCGGAAAGACAGATAAGTCCCTCCGCATGACGGTGGAGCAGGGGCCAGTCAATTCGGGGCTTTATATAAAAGCCCTTTGAAAAGGCGGCACTTACCATATAGCACAGATTTTTATATCCCACCTCATTTTTGCAAAGCAGGATAAGGTGGCTGTACTGGTTATCTATGCCGTGCTGCTTATCTTCCATATTTCTGGGCGCCACATAAACCTCGCACCCGATTATGGGCTTTATTCCGGCCTCCTTGCAGGCTTTGTAAAAATCCACAGCGCCGTACATAACTCCGTGGTCGGTTATAGCAAGAGCATTCTGTCCCAGCTCTTTGGCCCGCTTAGCCACTTTCTTTATGCGGCAGGCTCCGTCCAGCAGAGAGAATTCAGTATGTACATGTAAATGAACAAAAGCCATTGCCTCATTCCTTTCAAATAAATCTTCAGTCTTCCTCTGCCTCAGGTGCCATACTCATTATCTTTTTAAGTCTGTGGGAGAGGCAGCTTTTGCTGACCTTGGGCATGGATAGCATGGAAAGGTCGGCAAGACTTGCGGCAGGATTGGTAATTCTCAAAAGTGCCGCATCCTTTAAAGGCTCCGGCAGGGCATCCAGTCCGTAGGCATGGGCAAAACGGTGGATTGCGTCAATCTGAGCCTGTGCCGCCGCAACCGTTTTATCGGTATTGGCTGAGTCGCAGTTAATCTGCCGGGTAATTGTATTTCTCATTTCCTTATCCACCTTTGCAGTCATCACATTCATGGCCGCAACAGGTGCGCCGATTTTGGTAAAGAAATCCGCTATTGCATCGGCTTTTTTAAAGTACAGCAGGGAATTGCCGCTGCGCTCTGTTTCCTTAGGCGAAAAGTCCATATCAAGCAATATGGAATAAAGCTCCCTGCTGACGCTGTGGTGGGGGGTAGCTAATTCAAGGTGATAGTTTTTCTCCGGGTCTGTTACCGAACCGCCTGCAAGAAAAGCTCCCCTTACGAAGGAATCCCGACAGCACTCATTTTCTATCATGCCGAAATTTATATGCTGGCTCAGGCCTTTCATTTCAAGGTCAAAGCTGTCAAATATGGTCTTTATCTTCTCAACATCGTTTATAACGAAGCTTCTTTTCCCTTTGCAGTCCTCTTTCGGCAGTTTATCGAAAGTTACTGAAAAGGCTTTGCGGAAAAGCTTGGGCAGTCTTTCCGCAAAGCTCTCGCTTCCGGTTATTATCCTAATTTCCCTCGATGTAAAGGTGTTGCAGTAGAGAAGAACACCGTAGCTTTCAGCCAGAGCACAGCATTTTTTATCTAAGCGGATTGCAGAAAGCTCCGCCTTTGTCTCTGATGAAAAGGACATAATTACTTATTAAGGTCTCTGTTTGTGTTTACGGAATTGATGCCTTTTGCTGCAAGATAATCATTGAGGGCAGCGGCAATGGCAAC
This sequence comes from Oscillospiraceae bacterium, assembly GCA_020025715.1. Lineage (GTDB taxonomy): Bacteria > Bacillota > Clostridia > Oscillospirales > Oscillospiraceae > Limivicinus. Next base: position 6,689 of record JAHHRQ010000039.1, read on the forward strand.
GCTTCTGTGGCGGCCGCCGGTGCAGCCGATAGCTACGGTAAGACCGACTTTTCCCTCCTCAATATAAAGGGGCAGCATAAAGTCAAGCAGAGACTCGATTTTTTCCATAAAGGTTCTGGTCTGCTGATAGCCGAACACAAATTCGCCCACTGCTCTGTCAAGTCCGGTCAGGGGGCGCAGATCCTCAACGTATGAGGGGTTAGGCAGAAGTCTTGCGTCAAACACCAGATCCGCATCCATGGGAATTCCCCGCTTATAGTCAAAAGAAACCACATTTACCTCTATATCGCTGCTCTTTCCCTCTCCTGCAAAAAGGGCAAACAGGCGGTTCTGGAGCATACTGAGGGTGAGGTTTGAGCTGTTTACAATATAGTCTGCCTTCTCCTTAATGGGTGCCAGCTGGGTAATTTCCTTTTCTATTGCCTGCTCCACACTTACGCCGGGGTCGGCAAGGGGATGGGGACGGCGGGACTCCTTATAACGCTTTACAAGAGTGGGAACATCTGCGTCCATGTAGAGGATATGCACCTTGCAGTCCATGGCCTTGACTTCCTCAATCTTGTTGAGAAGCTCATTAAAGCAGTCTCTTTCGCGGATGTCGGTTACCAGTGCCACCTTCTCATAACGGCCCTGAGTTGCGATGCAGAGCTCGGCAAATCTGGTCATGAGAGCTACCGGCATATTATCTACGCAATAGTATTCCAGATCCTCCAGCACATCGGCGGCTCTGCTTTTTCCTGCACCGGAAAGGCCGGTAATTATAAGAAATTCCATTATTTAACCTCCTGTCAGGGCAAAATGCCCTCTTTAGCATTATTCTTTCAACATTCTTTCTTAAAGTCTTTATCTATAATTATTACCTCAGGTTCAAGGGTAATGCCGCTCATTTCCTGCACCTTTTCCTCAACCTGTCTGAACAGCTCTTTCACATCATCCGCTTTTGCATTTCCGGCATTTACTATAAAGCCTGCATGCTTCGGGGAAACCTGTGCGCCGCCCACAGTATACCCCTTTAAGCCGGCCTCGTCTATAAGTGCAGCTGCAAAGCGGCCCTCGGGACGCTTGAAGGCACTTCCCGCTGAGGGCAGGTCAAGGGGCTGTTTATCTCTGCGGCTTTCATTAAACTGCTTCATCTTTTCCACAATTTCGCCGCTATCGCCTTTTTTAAGCTGCAGCTTTGCACCTAAAACAGCTAAGTTACCGTTTTCTTTAAAAAGGCTGCCTCTGTACTGAAATTTACATTCCTCATTTGAAAGCTCCGTGAGCTTTTCGTTTTTAAGGTCGTAGCATCTTACGCTCTCTATGCAGTCGGAAAGCTCCCCGCCGAAGGCGCCTGCATTCATAATGCAGCTGCCGCCTAAGGAGCCGGGAATTCCCGCCGCAAATTCAAGGCCTGTGAGCGAATTTCTGGCCGCAAAGTTTGCAAGCCTTGCAAGGGAAACGCCTGCGCCGGCGTTTATAACACCCTCATCAGACAGTGTGAGCTGATTTAAATTTTCCGTGCTTATTATGAAAAGCTCTTTTAAGCCCTCGTCGGGAAAAAGAACATTGCTGCCGTTTCCTAAAACCATAGGCAGAATGTGGTTTTTATGCAGAACCGAGCATATATTTTTAAACTCTTCCTCGTTTTTCGGAAAGGCCATCGCTCTTACAGGCCCGCCGATTTTAAAGGAACTGTGTCCGCTCAGCTTTTCCTCCTCCCGCAGCGCTGTTTCCGGGAAAAGGCTTTTTATCTCTCCGATAGCTTTTTCAAGATTTTCCATACATTTCTCCAAACAAATTTTACATTCCGCCGTTATCAATAGCTCTGTCATGCTCGGCGGCCAGAGTCTCAGCCGCATTGAAGCCCATCTTCTTCTGACGGTTATTCATGGCGGCAAGCTCCATTATAACAGCAAGGTTACGTCCGGGGGTAACGGGAATGGTAACAAGAGGCAGCTGAACGCCCAGAATGTCCATAGTCTCGTTTGAAAGCCCCAGTCTGTCGTAGGCCTTGCCCTCCTGCCACTTTTCCATTTTAACCACAACGTCTATGTTGTTTTCCGGCTTTACAGCACCCACACCGTATATATGCCGCACATTTATAACTCCTATGCCGCGAAGCTCCATATAATAACGGATAATTTCAGGGGCGGAGCCTACAAGGGTATCTTTATCAACTCTCTTAATCTCAACCGCGTCATCTGCCACCAGACGATGTCCGCGCTTTACAAGCTCAAGAGCAGTTTCACTCTTGCCGATACCGCTGTCACCTATAAGCAGAACGCCTTCACCGTAAATCTCAATCAGTCCGCCGTGGGTGGTCATTCTGGGGGCCAGATAGTTATGGAGAGTGGTTATAACATCGGCAAGAAAGTCAGAGGTATCCTCTGCGGTCTGGAACACGTTTCTGTCATACTTTTCCGCCATTTCTATACATTCGGGGAATGCGGCTGCATTATGGCAGATTACCAGAGCCGAAATGTCATAGCCCATAAAACGGTCAAAGGCTTCAAGTCTTTCCTCATGGCTCAGGGTATCAAGATATGTACTCTCAACACGGCCTATAATCTGCAGCCGTCTGGGGTCAAAGTAGTTATAAAAGCCGGTGAGCTGCATGGCGGGTCTGTTCACATCGGCAGTTGTCAATACAGCTGTGTCATAATCTTTTGATACATGCAAAGGTGTAAGTTCATGCTCTTCCGCTATTGTTTTGAGCTTTACCGAATACTTGCTTCTCATCTGCTCTTCCTCCGTTTATTCAGGGCCTTATGCAGCCCTTTCCTTATCTTATTATTTTAACCATTTTACAGCTGTTTGGCAATGGTTTTTCACTATAAGTTATAATAAGAAAGGCCGCAGGCTGCAATTTCACTCAATTTCTTTTCTGTTTTTACCTCGCTTTACGAAAAAATGCTTGCATTTATAACTCCACTCTGCTATTATATATAAGCTGCTTATAAAGCGGCTAAACACAAGCAAGGAGGTGCTTCAATAAATGGCAAAGTGTCAGTTCTGCGGCAAGGATGCTTCTTTCGGCATTCAGGTCAGCCACTCTCACAGACGCTCCAACCGTACTTGGAAGCCGAATGTGAAGCGCGTCAAGGCCATCGTAAACGGTACTCCTCAGCATGTTTACGTTTGCACTCGCTGCCTGCGCAGCGGTAAGGTCACCCGCGCTGTGTAATTTAATTTTATAAAATTACCCGAAACAAAGCCTGTCGATATACGACGGGCTTTTTTCGGTTTTATTTTTTTGCTCTTGCTTTCCCGCGGCATATAGGCTAATATTAAGTCGAATTTTTGTTTTTGGAGGTACATACATGAAAGCTCTTGAAGACCGAATACTTAAAGACGGGGTTATTAAACCGGGCGGCATATTGAAGGTTGATAATTTTCTCAACCACCAGATTGATCCTGCCCTTATGTACGACATGGCCGTTGAGCTGAAAAGACTTTTCGGTGACAGGGAAATCAACAAAATCCTCACCGTTGAATCTTCCGGAATAGCTATCGCAATTATGACAGGCTATGTTTTTAACTGCCCCATGGTTTTCGCCAAAAAGAGCAAGTCCAAAAATATCTCCGACGATGTTTACTCCGTTGAGGTGCCTTCCTTCACCCACGGCAATGTTAACACCGTTGTAATTTCCAAAGAATATCTCCATGAAAACGATAAAATCCTGATTGTTGACGATTTTCTCGCCACCGGCGCAGCCCTCATAGGTCTCAGATCTCTGGCCGCTCAGGCAGGAGCCGAAATTGTGGGCGCTGGTATTGCCGTTGAGAAGGTTTTTCAGGGCGGCGGCAACAAACTGAGAGCCGAAGGAATGGACATTAAGTCTCTTGCGGCTATCAGTGAAATGACCGATGACGGAAAAATAACCTTCGCATAAGCTTTCCTGTCACTTTTCACAAAAAATAGTTGTCGAAAATGGCAAAATCGGCTAAGAATCGCACTTGACAAGTCGCTTTAATGCTGTTAATCTATACTTGTAAAAGTTAATCGCTTCGATATAATTACAAATGATATGGTTTTGAAGTCTCTACCCGGCGCCGTAAATGACCGGACTATCGAATGTTTTCCAGGGCGCGGATTTTTTTCCGCCTTTCCCTGTTTTTTGCATTTGCATTGGTAGAGAATTTTTCTTTTCCAATGCTTTTTTGTTTTTTTGTATCTTTATCACTTAGGTGATTTTGATAAATATAATCTTATTTGAGGAGATTAAAGAATGAAAAAGATCATCGCAATGCTTCTTGCACTGGTAATGGTTTTCGCCCTCGCCGCCTGCGGAGAGAGCAAAGCCCCCGAACAGCCCGCTGAGGCTCCTGCTGAGGCTCCCGCCGATGCAGCTGCTGAAACTGCAACCGCTAAGGACATGAAGGTTGGCTTCATCTTCCTGCACGATGAAAACTCCACCTACGACCTTAACTTCATCAACGCTGCTAAATCCGCATGCGCTGCTCTTGGTTTCAGCGAGGATCAGTTCATCTTCCGTACCAATATTCCCGAAAGCCAGGAATGCTACGACGCAGCTTGCGAGCTGGCTGATGCCGGCTGCTCCATCATCTTCGCTGACTCCTTCGGTCACGAGGACTTCATGATTCAGGCTGCTAAGGAATTCCCCGAAGTTCAGTTCTGCCACGCTACCGGTGTTAGAGCTCACACTGAGGGTCTTGCAAACTACCACAACGCTTTCGCTTCCATCTACGAGGGCCGCTACCTTGCAGGTATCGCTGCAGGTATGAAGCTCAACGAGATGATCGAGGCCGGTGAGTTCACTGCCGAAGAGGCAAAGATGGGCTACATCGGTGCTTTCACTTACGCTGAAGTTGTTTCCGGTTACACCTCCTTCTTCCTCGGCGCTCGTTCCGTATGCCCCACCGTTACCATGGATGTAACCTTCACCGGTTCCTGGTACGATGAGACCGCTGAGAAGGAAGCTGCTAACAAGCTCATCGAGAACGGCTGCAAGCTCATCAGCCAGCACGCTGACTCCATGGGTGCTCCTACCGCTTGCGAGACCGCAGGTGTTCCCAACGTTTCCTACAACGGCAGCACTCTTGATGCTTGCCCCAACACCTTCATCGTTTCCTCCAGAATTGACTGGGCTCCCTACTACCTCTACGTTATCAACGCTGTTATGAACGACGAGGAAGTTGCTGCTGACTGGACCGGCACCCTTGCTACCGGCTCTGTTGTTCTCACCGATGTAAATGAGAAGGCAGCTGCTGAGGGCACTGTCGAGGCTATTGCTGATGCAAAGGCTAAACTCGAGAACGGCGAACTCCACGTATTCGATACCGCTGCCTTCACTGTTGAGGGTAAGGCTCTTGATTCTTACATGGCCGATGTTGACTCCGATGCAGACTTCGAGCACGAGACTGAAGTTATCTCCGATGGTTACTTCCACGAGTCCGAGTTCCGCGCTGCTCCTTACTTCGACCTCCAGATCGACGGTATCAACCTTCTCGATACTAAGTTCTAATTTCATTCTATACATTCCGGGAAGTCCCGTTTCCACGCGGGACTTCCCTTTGTGTACTGTAAAGGGAAATACAGTGACTCTGCCTCTGTCTTTCCCTTTGCAGTATTTCTGCTTTTAAATAAGCTTTTACATTTTTGACAGGGAGTGTGAATTCTTTGGATACAAGGGTCCCCGCAGTAAAAATGCGAAACATAACCAAGACCTTCGGTAAGGTGGTAGCCAATGATAAAGTATGGCTTGATATTTACCGGGGTGAAATTCTGGCTTTGCTCGGCGAAAACGGCAGCGGCAAAACCACACTTATGAATATGCTCTCCGGCATATACTTCCCCGACGAGGGAGAAATCTCCATCGACGGCAAGAACGTGGTTATCCGCTCACCTAAGGACGCATTCGATCTGGGCATAGGTATGATTCACCAGCATTTCAAGCTGGTTGACGTACTCACTGCCGCAGAAAATATTGTTCTGGGTCTTAAGGGTAAGGGCCGCCTTGACATGCGCAAGGTTAACGAAAAGGTCAAAGAGATATGCGATGCATACGGCTTTGAGGTTGACCCCAGCCAGAAAATCTACGATATGTCCGTTTCCCAGAAGCAGACCGTAGAAATCATAAAGGTTCTTTACAGAGGCGCCGACATCCTTATTCTGGACGAGCCTACCGCAGTTTTAACTCCTCAGGAAACCGAAAAGCTCTTTACCGTTCTCCGCAACATGCGCGACGCCGGTAAGGCTATCGTAATCATCACCCATAAGATGCACGAGGTTGAGGCTCTCTCCGACAGAGTTGCAGTTCTGCGCCACGGTCAGTTTATCGGTGATATGCTCACTAAAACCACCAACGCTCAGGAAATGACCAATATGATGGTAGGTCATCCCGTTGCTCTCAATATCGACCGCCCAGACCCCGTAAACCCCAAGACCAGAATTGAGGTCAAAAACCTCACTGTAAAAAATATTGAGGGCATTGTCAAGCTGGACGATGTTTCATTCACCGCAAATTCCGGTGAAATTCTGGGTATTGCCGGCATTTCCGGCTGCGGTCAGAAAGAGCTGCTTGAGGCTATTGCAGGTCTCCAGCCCACTGAAAGCGGCAGCATCACCTACATAGACGATAACGGCGAGAGGGAAGAGCTTATAGGCAAAGACCCTCTGGACATTGCAAATATGGGTGTTTCCCTGTCTTTCGTCCCCGAGGACAGACTGGGTATGGGTCTTGTAGGCAATATGGACCTTGCAGACAACATGATGCTCCGTTCATTCCGCCGCGGCCACTCCTTCTTCACCGACAGAAAGAGCCCCAAGAAGCTTGCAGAAGACGTTGTCGAAGAGCTGGAGGTCAGCACCCCCGGCATCTCCACTCCTGTCCGCCGTCTTTCCGGCGGTAACGTTCAGAAGGTTCTGATAGGCCGGGAAATCGCTTCTGCTCCTACTGTTCTGCTTACAGCATACGCTGTTCGCGGACTTGATATTAACTCCTCTTACACCATTTATGATCTTATAAACAAACAGAAGCAGGCAGGCGTCGCCGTTATTTACGTCGGTGAGGATCTTGATGTTCTGCTTGAGCTTGCAGACAGAATTCTTATTCTCTGCGGCGGCAAGGTCAGCGGCATTATCCCCGGCAGGGGTGCCAAAAAGGAAGAAGTCGGCATGATGATGACAAGGCTCGGAGGTAAGGAAGACAATGAATAATCAAAACCGTGGGCCTCTGGTTCACATCGTTAAGAGGGGCAGCGTGCCCTGGTACATGGCATGGCTTATAAGAGGTGCCGCCATTATTCTGGCTCTCCTTGTCTGTGCTCTCGTTACCACATTACTCACCGGTGAAAACCCCATTCAGATTTACGCCGCCATGTTTAAAGGCGCTTTCGGTACTCCCAGAAAAGTCTGGATTCTGCTCCAGAACCTTTCAATTCTCCTTTGTATCGCTCTGGCTCTTACCCCGGCATTCAAAATGCGATTTTGGAATATCGGCGGTGAAGGTCAGGTGCTTATCGGCGGTCTTGCTTCCGCCGCATGTATGATACTGCTGGGAGATAAAATCCCCAACTGGCTGCTCATCCTCATCATGGTATGCGCCAGCATTGCAGCCGGTGCTATCTGGGCCGTAATCCCCGGCTTCTTTAAAGCCAAATGGAACACCAATGAAACCCTGTTCACACTGATGATGAACTATGTTGCAATTCAGCTTGTGGCATTTTTCGTTATTGTGTGGGAGGTTCCCAAGGGTGCCGGTAAAGTTGGTATTATAAATCAGGCCACTCAGGCAGGATGGCTCCCTCAGATCGGCTCCTACAAATACCTTCTTAACATTATCATCGTTGCCCTTATTACTATCGGCATGTATGTTTACCTCAACTACTCCAAGCACGGATATGAAATTTCCGTTGTAGGTGAAAGCGAGCGCACCGCAAGATACGTTGGCATTAAGGTAGAAAAGGTCATCGTCCGCACCATGGTTCTCTCCGGTGCAATCTGCGGTATTGCAGGTCTGCTTCTGGTGGGCGGCACCGACCACACCATAAGCACCACTATCGCAGGCGGCCGCGGATACACCGCAATTATGGTTGCATGGCTTGCAAAATTTAACCCCATAGCCATGATTTTCGCAAGCTTGCTTCTTGTATTCCTCAGCCGCGGTGCTACCGAGATTTCCACAATCTTCGGTCTTAACCACTCCTTCGCAGACATTCTCACCGGTATAATCCTGTTCTTTATTATCGGCAGTGAGTTCTTTATCAACTATAAACTGAGCTTTCGCAAAAACTCAAAAAAGGAGGCTGAAGCATAATGTTTGATTTTGTTTCCTTTATCCCCAGAGCCGTTGTTCAGGGTGTTCCTCTTCTTTTCGGCTGCACCGGTGAAACTCTTACTGAGAAATCCGGTAACCTGAACCTCGGTATCCCCGGCATTATGTACGTCGGCGGTATTTCCGGTGTTATCGGTGCTTTTCTCTATGAGCAGAGCCTGTCTTCACCTGAGGCTATAAACGGATTTCTGGCAATTATGATTCCCGTTCTGTCCTGCCTTTTAGGCTCTCTTTTAATGGGTCTTATCTACTGCTTCCTTACCGTTACTTTAAGAGCAAACCAGAACGTCACCGGTCTTGCAATGACCACCTTCGGCGTTGGCTTCGGTAACTTCTTCGGCGGCTCTCTTATTAAGCTTACCGGAAGCGAAGTTCCCTCCATTGCTCTTTCCAACACTTCCTCATTTTTCAGCCGTTCCCTTCCTTTTTCAGGTAATTTAGGCTGGTTTGGCAAGATTTTCCTGTCCTACGGATTTCTGGCTTACGTTGCAGTTGCAATCGCTTTTATCTCTGCCTATGTGCTCAAAAAGACCCGCGTAGGCTTACAGCTCAGAGCTGTGGGCGAAAGCCCCGAGACTGCGGATGCAGCCGGTATAAACGTAAACCGCTATAAATATGTTGCAACCTGCGTGGGCAGCATGATTGCAGGTCTGGGCGGCCTTTACTACGTTATGGACTACGCCTGCGGCGTATGGTCAAACGACGCCTTCGGTGACCGCGGCTGGCTTGCTATCGCACTGGTTATCTTCACTATCTGGAGACCTAACTGGGGTGTTATCTCCTCCTTCCTCTTCGGCGGACTTTACATCCTGTACCTCTTCATTCCCACCGGCATGAACCTGTGCGTAAAAGAGCTTTACAAGATGCTCCCCTATATCGTAACTATCATTGTTCTGGTTATCACCAGCATGAGAAACAAGAGAGAAAATCAGCCTCCTGCTTCTCTGGGTCTTGCATATTTCAGGGAAGAACGATAAAGCTTACATCAAAATCATTAACGGCAGTATCCGAAATCGGATACTGCCGTTTTT
>JAHHRQ010000004.1 GCA_020025715.1 Oscillospiraceae bacterium
ATTATAATAAAACAGATTTTCTTTTTCATGCTCTGCCTCCGTTCATTTAAATGCTGTCCAGTCAATACTGTCTGCATCTCTTTCCATTGTTCCCACATCTATACCCGACAGCTGCACAAGGATATAGGCGTTTGCAGTCTCATAAAAGGCATAAGGGCCGCTCTTTTTATCCGGCCCATCGCTGTACAGCAGAACAGTTTCACCGCAGGCGGTTTCATATGCCCATGCGCGTTTGTATTCGTCTACGGATGTATAGTGAAAAAGTCCGGTATAAAGGGCGTCTTTGGGTATGTAGTGGTACTGAATATATGAGTTTTCCTCCTGAACATTGTAAAACCACGCCCCGTTGTCGTAGCATACTGCTCCCGGAAAAAATTCATTGCCCTCTGATTTTTTCTTTGCAAACCTTAGAGAGTATTTATCCCCGAGCCGCTGAAGCTCTGCGTCAATATCGGCATAGCCCTCCATGCCGTAAGTGCCGGTAAAGCAGAAGCCGTAGAAATTTTCGGTAAAGAAATCCTGAAATTCCTTCGCTGCCATATAAACAGAGCTTTCCTCAAAATCTTTTATTTTCTTCTGTATATCTCTGTTGTCCTCTGCCCAGCGCTTTTGAGCGAGAATTTCACCTGCTCTGTCGTTTTTAAGGCAGAGCGCTTTAAAGTCTGTTTCATCTGCAAGCTTTCTGCATAAAGTTTCCGGCTCCGGTGCGGCCGAGTCTGTATCCTTAAGGGCAATTTCAATAAAGGTCTCTCCGTCTGGGCTTACGTAGGAAATCACTTTAGAATTATCAGGATATACAGATATGAACACCCCCTGCTCTTTTGCAGTCATGTAGTCTGTTTCCGCGGCTTCTCCTACGTTTTTCAGAATGGTGGGGTAGGGATATATGCTGCCGCTTTGAATCCGGTGTATCGAAAGTACATAATTATTTCCCTCAATTTCCGCCTCACACTCGGCATTAAATGAGCCGTCATCAAATACATAGCCGTCCAGTCCGTGAAGCTGCATATCGGTAAATTTTCCCGCTCCTGTAAGCTCATAGAATTCCTGTTCATTTGAAAAGCTTAAATTTTCCGTATAGAGTTTAAGCTTATATTTATCCGCTATCCCGTACAGAGTGTCAAGCATTTGGGGGCTGTCTGCAAAGTACATCTGTGATATAAGATAGCGCTTTTCGTCCCCCTCTCTGTATTGGGGATCTAAGCCAATACCGCCGTTTTCGTCCATTTCCACTGTAAATGCAGTCCACCATTCAAGACTTCCTTTATAGGTGGGACTTTCTTTGAAACCGTTGGGAATGAAGGTATACCGTTCCTGACCTCCTGCATCCGGCGGCAGCTGAGCCTGACGCTCTTTTCTGCCCAGAAGGCCCGAAGCCATTGCAGCGGCAGTCAAAAGCCCCGCAATAACGGCGGCTATAAGTACGGTGCGCCATATTTTTCTGTGCCCTGTCTTTTTACTTTCAAGATAGCCCATGGCACAAGCCGTGTCCTCCACGAATTCTTCCCTGATGCCTGACATGGCTTTAAGTATATCGGTGTTAGTCAAAACAAGCCCTCCTTTTCCAGATAGTCCCGCAGTCTGAGCCGTGTGCGGTAGAGGCTTGTCCTGACCTTGCCCTCGGAAAAGCCCAGCTTTTTCGCAATTTCCGCGTTGGAGGCTATAAACCAGTAGCGGGCAATAAATATACGCCTGTCGTCAGTACGAAGTGTGATGCAAAAGCTGTCTATGGCGTTCATAAGCTCAGAGAGTTCATATTCCTCCTCTACGCTTTTAGGTGCGGGAATACAGCTTTCAAGCTCGGAGAGAGCCATTTCCAGCCGGTTTCCTCCCCGCTTCTGTCTTGACAGACTCCGCTTTCGGTTAATTGCAAAATTTCTGCATATTGTGCTCAGAAATCCGCCCAGATTTTTCGGCCGCTTATCCGGCATCTGGTTCCACGCCGACATCCATGTGTCATTTATGCACTCCTCTGCATCTTCATTGCAGCAGCATATATTCCGCGCAATATTCCGGCAGTATCCGCCGTATTTCAGGTCTGATTCGGTTATGGCCTGCTCTTTTCGCTGCCAGTACAGCTCTACTATGGCAGAATCTTCCATGCTCCGCCTCCCTCCTGTCATTATATAAAGACAACATTTTTCTTAAATTGTCACAGTAATTTATAAATTTTATTATACACCTGTATTTACCGAAAAAGCTGTGACAAAGCTGAAAATAAATTGTCTGTATAGTAAGGGATGAAATCCTGACAGCATAAATTGTTAAGAAACAGAAAGGAGCAACAATGAAGAAAAAATTTTTCGTAATACTGCTTGTTTTAATCCAGATTTTTTGTATTGCAGCCTGCGGGAAAGCCTCGGAGGGCAGCACAAACAGGAAGGAAAAAAACACGGAAGTAGAGGCAAAGGACGTTTCCATGGGGCAGCAGTTAAGGGCCTATACTATCGGGAACTCATCGGAAAAAAGTGATATACGGATAATCAGCTATGATGTAGCTGAAAACACAGTCTGCTATTGCGGTAGTTATGTTAAAAACAGCGGGGGCGACAGCCTCAGCTATGCAATACAGCTTTGGAAAATGAACACAGACGGAGGCGGAAAAACGCTGCTGACAGAGTTTGACATGAATGATATGGGCATCACGGATATGTGCATTAAAGACGGCGGAAATATCCTCCTGCTTGGCTCAAAAGGCGATCTCGACGCAGGGGGCAGCTATGTAATATTTGAATACAGCCCTGCCGGAGAGCTTATAAAAGAGCATGATCTTGGAACGCTGCTGCAAGGCGCAGCCCCGATGAGCATTGAATATTCAAACGGCATCTGCTTTCTGGCAGACGTGGGAGTTGTCTATGCGCTTAACCTTGACTCATCTCAGCTCGTATACAGCTTTAAATCCGGCAGCTACATTCCGTACATCAGCTTTTTAAAGGACGGACGGCTTATTGCAGGCTATCCGGAGGAAAACACATTCAGCCTTAAAATTTTAAGTCCGGCTGACGGCAGTGTTCAGACTGAAAAGACCTTTGATGTGCCCTATATTTCAGCATACGGCGGACTTACATGGGATATATATCTTGATGACGGCAAGGCGCTTTACGGTTATATGCCGGACAGCGACATGATGGAAAAAATAATAACATGGAGTTCCCTCGGCATTTTAGGCGGCAAAGTGACAGAGTTTCCGGAGGGCGGCTTTATATGCCATGGCAGAACCGATTTTGACAGCATTGATCCCCTTTTTGTGCTGAGAGAGGAAACCCTTCCCGAAGGCAGGGAAATGCACACCCTTATCCTTGCCACCGTTGCAGGAAATGATTACGGCTCCGGGCTTAAAGACATGATAAACAGCTGGAACAGAGCCAACCCCTTTTCAAAAATAGAGCTGCGCGACTACTCAGTTTACAGCAGCAGCGATAACCCTCAGGGTGCTCAGCTTCAAATGGCAAAGGATGTGGCCTCGGGAATAATACCGGATATATATGATTTTGCTCCGGCTGTAAACGAAGACTACATCTCCATATCCTTAAATCCCGCATCCATGGCAAAACGGGGGCTTTTAGAGGATTTGAACCCATACATAGACTCTGACCCCGAAATAAGGCGTGAGGACATCTTTGACAACCTGTTAAAAGCTTTTGAGATTGACGGTGGTCTTTATGAAATATTCGGGCAATACAGCTTTCTGACAGCCTACGGCCCCGCCTCTTTAACAGGAGGGCCGGAAAACCGGAATTATGAAAATCTCCGCCGGATTGCAGACAGCAACGGCTTCGGTTCTGCTTTCGGCTCCGACTGGGAGGATAAAGCAGACCTGCTCATTCAGCTTGTTGAAAAATCCGGCACAAAGCTTGTAGACTGGAGCAAGGGCGAGTGTTATTTTGAGTCGGAATATTTTATGAATCTGCTTCGGGAAGTCAGCGTTCCTTATGCGGGACTGAACGTGGATACGCCCCACATGATAGACAGATTAAAAAACAGAAACGGCCTTTTAATTATTGATACCCAATCTACCATGTGGTGTCCCACTGCCCCCTCGGTATTTGGGGATGATTTTGAATACACGGGACTGCCGGAGGTGGGAAATGCAGTCAGCACCGCCGGAACCTTCGGCATATCCTCCAGCTCGAATTATAAGGATGAGTGTTGGGCATTTCTGCGCCGGCAGCTGCTCCCGGCAAATGATTTCAGCGTCAGTCTGAGTATGCGGCGTGATGAAGTGGCTGCACTCAAAGTCTTTGAGCTAAGCAGAGCGAAAGAGGACGGCATCATGCAGCATCACCCCTACATTGAACATGCCATAGACAAGCTTATTTCCGCCATAGCTCAGGTTGAGATTGGGGTAAGACCTGACGCGCAGATAAGAGCTATCGTAAGTTCCGAGGCAGCGGATTACTTTGCCGGTGTAAGAAGTGCCGAGGAAACAGCGGCAAACATTCAGGCAAGAGTAAGTATTTATATGGCGGAGCAGAGCTGAAATACCGCTGTATAGGCCGTTCATAATGCAATTTTCGTTCTTTCCTTGCAGATAAAAAAGTCTGCGGGTGCAATCAGTACCCGCAGGCTTTTTCTGTTTATCCTCTTTCGGCGTTATAGGTTTTAATTCTGGAGGCTATATCGGCGGAAACGGTCTCGAGGTCTGTATCTCCTGCAAAATAGCTCTCCGCCAGCTGATTTACGGCAGTGAAAATTTCGTCACCCTCACGGCAGACGGCTGAAATGTTATTCAGCATATACTCGTATAATTTAAGGCTTCGGTGGTAGTCGTATGTATATTCCCTGTCGTCTATACTGATTGTATTTTCAAGCTTTGAAAGTGTGTCCATGTGCAGCTCATAGGCTGAGCGGCTGAGAGGTATACCCGCCCTGAATTCCCATTCACTCACCAGATACTGATCCTGAAACAGAATCTTTATAAACTCCCATGCCCCTTCCTTATTTTGAGACCCGCTCATTATTGCAAATTCATTGCATGGCCGCATAAGATAACTTCCGCCCTCTCCCATCGGCAGGCCGGAAACACTGTACGGCGCGCCGAATGCGGCCTCAAGCTCTGCTACGCCTGCATCTCTGCATTGGGGCGTATCACCGCCGGAAAAGATTAAATCCGTACACTCACAGAGGGCAAAGGTCTGCATTTTCCGGTTGACACTTGTAATTGCATCATCAACTATCTCGCCGGATGAAAGTTTATCATAATATTCCTTCTGCTCCTCCTCGCTGTCGCCAACAGGTTCGGGGCGGAGAGGAAGGCAGGCTGCAAAGCTGAGGGCAGCTGCCACCTGTTCTGCGCTGTAATCCCGGAGAGAATTTGAAAAGGCGTAAAGCATGAAATCCTCCCTATATAAGGTAGACCCGAATACATTTTCCGTGCCCCCTGCAAGCTCCGCCAGCTCGCCCCAGCTGCTGACACCGTTTTCCGGCAGTAGCTCAGTGGGGCCTGCAAGAAAAATGAGCTTAAAGCTGGGCGCAATGCTTAAAAGCTTATCTCCGCTTTTCATGGCATTAAGAGGTGCTTTCATAAAAAAGTCCTCCCCCATGTCCCGCTCTATATATGGCATAAGGTCTTCACACACCGAGGGCGTTACAACAGAGCCTTTAAAGCCCGCCAGATCTATTATATCCGGCCCCTCCCCTGATGCTATATCCGCCCCCAGCGCCTCTTCCGGATCGGGTGCGTCAAAATAGTTTTTCAGCTTAATTTCATACTGCTTATTTTCTATGCTGAAAGCACTTATAACCATGTCGTAATTATAATACCAGCCGGGGTCAAAATTCACCGCCAGAGTTATGGTTTTCTGCTCCTTGGGCAGGCTGTTTTTATCTACCTTATGAATGATTTTATAGGGATTAAACTCGTCTCTGGGGTCATAAGTTATGAAGCTCTTTCCCTCCTCAACCACTACTGCGCCGTTTTTTCTCATATGCAGAGGCTCAAAGGAGTAAACAACTTCCCGCTCCGTACTTCCGATTTTCCGTCGGAAATAGCTTTCATCATTAAACATATAGATGCAGCCATTTGAAATTCCCGCCCATGAAAAATCCTCCTCAAATTGGTCTATTTTCAAAAGCTCCCCTGTGCTTTCGTCAAAATAAAGAATGTCGCCGTCGGTTCTTCCGTAAAGATAAATTCCCTCAGGCTTCTGGTGAACCTCATACCAGTCATAAAGCTCATGGGTTTTTATAAGCTCTCCGGCGGTATTATAGACCTGCATTTGATAATAACCGTTGTTGGCTTCATCCCAATAGGCAGTCATAATTATAAAGCAGTTAAGTCCTGTATAGAGTTTTGCGTCTCCATGCTCCACCCGAAAGCTTAAAAGCTGCTGTTTATCGCCGGAAAGTTCAGAATAAACGGTAAAGTCTACATATCTCTCCTCTCTGTTTTCCCGGCTCTCCATGTAGATAAGTCCCCAGATAGGAGAGCCGGTAACCTTCTGCATAACATCCCGCTCATTCATTTCCCTTATGATTTTACCGTCCATGTCCGTTTCGTAAAAAGCGGGCTCTTCTTTCAGAAACTTCATGTCCTCCACATATACGCTCTCCGGCGCTGAACCTAAAATAAGGGGGTCTATAATTCTGCTGTCCATATGGAAAATGTCTACGGTATATACCATTTCCCCGCTCTGCTCTGAGTTTTCGGCTGTATTGGAGGCTGTTTCCGCCTCATTGCCGCTCTCTTCCTTTCTGCCGCAGGCGCAAAGGCTTAAAAGGAGCGCGGCGCAGATAAATACTGATAATATTTTTTTCATATTCAGCTCCTATCTGAACACTTTAAAATTGATGTCGTCGGCAAAGGTTTCAAGCTCGTAGGCAGAGTTATAATAATCGGCACGTCCCACCGCATAGCCCTTTTCGCTCTCAAAAAGGATTATATTTTCTTTATGCTCCGTTCCGTGTACATTTCCTCTGCTCCATACGGAAATATGCACGATGTCACCGTGCTCTGTTTTATAAAACCAGCTCTCGGCATCTTTCGTAAGGTTTACATAATTTCCGTTTAGTACGGTGCACAGTGCGCCTTTTGGAATATAGCAGAGTGTTCCGCCGCTGACGCTGAACTGAACACATCCGTTTGAAAGCAGACATTCGGGATAGCAGGCTGAGTAAGATGGATTTTCTGCAAAGCCCGCCTTTTCCAACGCCTCCTCCAAGCTTAATTCATACAGAAATTCAAAGCTTTCGGGAGCTTCAAGCTGATACTTTTCACCGATTGCCAGAAGCTTGGAATTATCCTCCGGCATTATCTCACCGCAAAGCGCCCCATACTCCGCGGCGGCTCTGCCCTCCGGGGTTTCAGAAAATTCTTCTGCCGTAACTGCCCCGCAAGGCTCCGTGCATACAGTGGGGCCGTGGCGCAAAGCTGAAAGGTCGGGCTTACACTGTGCCGCTTTATGAAAATCGATAAGGTCTGCAATTTCCTCCGCCTGCTCAGGGCTTTCAACGGTTGACCATTCATAGCCGGCACTCAGCTCAATAAAGGCCTGTCCCTCGCTGTATGATGCAATCATGGAGTGCTTTTCGCCGTTATAGCTTATTATAAGCTTATTGCCGAACAGGTTTTCATACTCCCATTCCTCAAAGCTGTCCGGCTCCTCGGAGGGGGAAAACCATGGCACCAGCGTTCCCGCCATATGTCGAAACAGGGTGAAATCAAGTCCCTTTTGTATCAGCCCATCTTCTATCCACTCCGGCTCTCCGGTGGGAATGAAGCAGTCCCACTTAAATGAACCGTCCTCGTAGACATAGCCGCCGCTTTGGCAGTTTTGGGGCAGAAATGCTTCTGTGCCGATAGAATTATAAAAATCTTCTGTATTCAAAGGGGATAAATGGTCGTAATGCAGCTTCAGGTTGTATTTATCGGCAATTTCAAAGAGCCTGTCCGCCATTTCCTGATTGGTTGCCCCGTAAAAATGGCAGGTATCGGCATATTTCTTTTCAGCACCGCTTAGGAAATCAGCATCGGGGCTGCCATTATTTTTCCAATAATACGCCGTCCACTCAGCACTGGCTTTATATTCATTACTGCCCTTATAGCCGTTGGCGCTTTTCCAGTAGTCCTTTGCTTCGCTCTGCTCTGTGCTTGGGGCGTGAGGTAATGCAGGCTCAGTTTCATAGCTTCTTGCCCCAATGCCGAACCAGCCTAAGGAATAGGCAGTAACCGTAAAGAGGGCTGAGATTACAGCGGCAATCAATACCGCTTTCCACGGAAATTTAAAGCCTCGTTTTGGCTCTGTGCCAAGCTCCAGAAGCTCTCCGGCCTCTGCCAGTTTTTCCTCCTCAATGCCGTCCATGGCATTTAAAATATCATATGGCTTCAGCATAAGCCCTCCTCTTTTAGAAACACTCTCAGCCGACTCCTTATGCGGGAGAGCATACTTTTAATTTTGCTCTGGCTGAAGCCTGTTTTTTCGGCTATGCGGCTGATCGGCGCAAGATAGTAGTAACGGCAGATAAAAACAGTCTGCTCGTCCTTTTTAAGGGTATTCACAAAGCGGCGCAGCTCCCTTTTAAGCTCCGCTTCTTCCACTTCCCGCTCCACGTTCTGAGGGGAGGATATACATTCCGCCAGCTCCTCAATGGCTGCCGGCATCTCCCCGCCGCCCCTTTTCTTTCGGGTGTTGGTTCTGAAGCGGTATATGGAAATGTTCCTCACTATCCCTCCCAAAAAGACGGAGAGCAGCGCAGGTCTTTTATCCGGCATCAGGTTCCACGCTTTAAAATATGTGTCGTTTACACATTCCTCCGCATCCTCATAGTTTCCGCATATATTTTTTGATATGCTGCGGCAGTATGTACCGTATTTCGTTTCCGTCTCCGGTATGGCGCTTTGGGAGCGCTGCCAGTAGAGTTCAACGATTTCTCTGTCTTCCATGTTAAGCCTCCAATCTAAGCTGCCTTCATATATAGATACGACAAATAATTCCGCCAGGTCGCATTTTATAAAAAAATTATATCAAATCGGAGCGTTGCCCACAATCGCATATATCTTTTATGTGAGTACAGCATTGCCGAATATAAAAAACACCACCGACATTGTCGATGGTGTTTGAATTTGCTTACTTCTGGTTCCAGCCGGTGTTGCCGTCGGAGAACATCAGGTTCTTGGGATTATCGGGGTAGGCGGTGTTAAACACAGCCGGGCCGGGGAAACCGACAGTTCCGTCTACTGCATCTACTGCCACATACTGGCGCAGGTCGTTCCATACAGGCTCGTTGCAGCGCAGGCTGAGAGTGCTGTACTTGCCGCCCTTTCTGCCGCTCTCGCAAAGGTCGGTACATTCGTGGAGGAACTGGGCGCCTCTTGTAAGAGAGGTGGTCACCTTGTAGCCGCCGCCGTTTTTCAGCCTGTGGGAGATGGCAAGCAGAGTTCCAAGAGCAAGGATAAAGCCGGGGAAATAGTCAAGAGGAACACCGTTAAGGTTTTCGGGCTTTTCAAGGCTGCCGTTTCTGACTGAAAGGCCGGTTATATCCTCAGCGCAGGGAGCCCAGCCGGGACGGTGCTTCCATACAGTGTCAGAGAAGCAGTTCAGGTTTGCATAAATAATATTGGGGTTAAGCTCTCTTATATCGCTCTCGGACAGGCCGAAGTGGTCAAGAGTGCCGTTCTGGTAGGAATAAGTAATAACGTCAGCCTCTTTAATAAGCTCCTTTGCACGGGCAAGCTGATCGGGATTATTAAAATCAAGCTGAATGGAGTGCTTGCCTGCCCAGCCGTCCAGCTCCAGCATGGCCTGCTCCTGCTCCATATACTCGCCGCGGCGTATCATAAGCACGTCTGCGCCGTACTTTGCCAGAACTCTGGAACATGCAGGGCCGGCGATAATATGGGTAAGGTCAAGAACCTTGATGCCGGAGAGCGGGCCTCTTGAATTGGGCTTGCCGTAATCTGGGGCAGCGCCGTCACCGAACTTCTCTTCTCTTATAAGGGGCATGGAAATAACTGCCTTGCCAACCTCAGTCTGCTCCCACTCCTCACGGCTTCTCAGCATACATGCACATGCGCCGCAGTCAAATGCCATTTCCTCAAGCTCAATGGCGCTCTTCTGGGATACCTTCTCTGCAATCTCCTTTTTATCCTTGGAAATGGTGAAGAAGGTGTATTTATCGGAGGGCTTGGACATGTTCATTGCCTCGAACAGCTTTCTCTGCTGCTCCTGATAATAGACATGGAAGGAAACATCTCTGCCGTCCCCTGCCTTATACTTAAACACAGAGCCGTTAATGGCGTTATTTACAGAAGCGGCGGAATCGAAGCGGCGCTTCTGGAACTTCTTTCCGTTATTATCTGCCATAAACAGGCGGATAGCCTGAAGACCTGCAAAGGCAACGTCACAGTAGCTCTGCGCTCCGCTCACGTCGTCCCCTCTCAGCTCGCCTATCTCGGTGGCAACGGAGCTGCAAGCGGCTAAAACGGCGGCGATTGCAGGGGTCTGGAGAATTTTCTCATTCTTAAAGAGCTTATTTACAGCCGGTACACGCTTTGCAAGCATAGCCGCCGCAAAGGGGCCGGGGAATGGATTTCCGGTAAAACATGCCTTTTTAAACTGAGCCTCACGGGATGAATCGGCAACAAAGCAGGTAGGCACGGGCTTAAAACCGTAGGTCTCCACCAGATCATCAAATATAACCTGAGCCTGCTGTGCTTTTCTGGTAATAACAGTGTTAGACATATGTACATTCCTTTCGAGTAAAATATTTTCGCAATTATAAAGCTTATTTGCTTTTCATGGCTACATTATACACTATATTTGCAGTCAGGTACACAGTTTTGTGGTAAGCTCCGTTAGACAATTTTAAGATTTTATCCAAACTGCGTATAAGAATTGCCGCCCGAGGATGTATGCGGGCGGCATAAGAGAGCTTGAAATGCCGGTATGAGGGAGACCGACATGTGCTGTTAAATTTTACAGCCCGCCCGATTTCACTCCGACGGGCTGTAACTCATATGTAGAGGGACATATGAAAGACCTTACTTCTTTGTTGTGATTAAAGATTAACACTTATTTCCATTCCCCGCAAGCCGGGTGGGGGGATATTTTTTTAATTTATTTTTCCATGGCCCCATATTCTGAAATTTTCTCCGGTTTTTTTACCCCTGTTCGGAAAGATAAATGCTGACTCTGCTCTGTATCTGTTCTGCCGCACTCTCAGCATCGAATTTTCCGTCAAGATAGTTTGTAATTTCCGTTGTAATGATATTTATTAAGCCCTCATCGGATATGCACATCTTATCGCAGGAGTAAACAAGGTCACGGTAAATCTCCGCATCCTTTTCATTGAATGGCTCTATATTGGTTCCCGGAGCAGCTACATGCTTTTTGTTCAGTTCATTCTCAATCGCAGCCTCGAAGCGGTCACGGTTTACCGGAATTCCTGTGCTCAGTTCAAGCAAATTGCTGCTGCCGCCCTGCATAAGGCATTTTATAAACCGCCATGCACCTTCGTGATTCTGTCCCGAAGCCATTATACCAAGTCTTACATTTTCCCCGCTTGTGCTTCGCATATCCGCCGGCGATGAACCCTGCTTTAAAAAGTAGCTTCCGCAGCCCCGGCTTTCGGGAAAGCCTGCCACAGCATAATCTCCCTTTAAAATATACCTGTTACTCCACCCCGGCTCAATGCCTGTAAAGTCGAAATTAAAGTCAAACAGCTTAGGCGGGTCGCTTTCGTCCCATTCCTCGCCGTCGGGCATGGATTTTATAAGCTCCAGCCAGTGAATGAAAGCATCGCTATTAAAATCACAGCTTCTGTTGTCATAGTCTATAAATTCGGCAGTGGCTGCCCATGCGAAAAGATTTGTAAGGTATTCCCAGTCGTAGCGGTGCCACGTGGGGCCAATGTCGCTGTGCTCTGCCATAATGGACTGCATCTTCTCTACCGTCCACTCATCCTTCCCCGGAAACAGTTCCTCATGGGTGGTAACGGTCAGAATGGCAAATTTATCCGTATATTCATACAGTCCGCCGTCTTTCAGCATAAGATTAAAGAGATTGGGGATAAAGTCCTCCCGGCTTATATCTTCATCCTTATCAAGATAGGGCAGTATGTCCACCAGCAGAGAAGAATCAACAGCGCCGTCAGACAGAGAGCTTGTATTTATAAGGTCTATATCCTCTCTTTCTGCAAGCTCCATTAGAATCCTTGTGCGGTCGGCATCACTTTCGGGATATACAGGCTCTATAAGCAGCTTGAATTCCGGGTCTGTATTATTAAAACGGATAATCGCATCCTGTATTTCCATAGGTACATAGCAATATTTTTCTCCGTCAAACTCATTTATTCCCCCAATGCTCAAAAGCTTTATAGGCTTTCGGTCGGGTATAAGACCTTCTTTAAATTTAAACACTCCGTCTGGATTTACCATGAAGAAGTAACCCTCTGAATTTACAAAGCCAATGTCCACATAGCTGCCCTGTAAGCTCTCCGCACCCTCCATGTAATCAAGGAAAGTAATCTCTTTGCCGTCTTTAAGCTTATATATCTTTTTCGCCACGTTGTTATCAAAATAAATATCCTCGGAGTTTGAATTTATGTACCTTTTTTCCGGCAGAGGGGAGCCTGTAAGGGTAAGAGTTTGCAGGTCCAAGGCTTTAAATCCGTCGCCTGCCCAGAAGTAGGGAACAGTATTATGATAAAAAGCGGGGCTCATTATATCGGGGTTGGCCTTTTCCTCCAAAACCTCCCCGTTTACATCCACCACATACATGGTATCAGGGCTTACAAGCACTGCCCTTTCATCGTCAACTGCAAAAAAGCCGGTGAAATTCGTATACTCCCCCGAAGCCTCACTGCTTGTCCACGCGCCCGCCTCAAAAGTAAGGCGGGTAAGGGTCTGCTCTCCTGTTTCCGTGTTCATATGCCAAAGATAGCGCCCCATATCCTCCCGCTTTATATTATTTACAATCTCCTCGTAGCTCTCTTTTTCCTGAAGCAGCGCCCACAGGGATTTTCCCGCAGCCGTGAGGTTTATATCTGCATTACCCACGTTTCCAAGCTCCGGCGTAAACTCCGTCCATTTGTCGTTAACGGTGTCATAGCCGAATATTTCGGACAGGCTCAGCGGTTCGGCAGAAAAATACAGTGTATCACCGCAGCAGGCTTGACTGTGTAAATAGATATACTCTGTATTAAAGCCCTCCGGCAGTTGGATTTTTTCCCGCACATAGCCCTCCTTCATGCCCTCCGGCACAGTTTCTTCACTGTCTATGGGCAGGATTTCCGTCTTTTGGGGTTCTTTCCCGCAGGCTGCAAGAGAAAGAAGCACAGCCAGCAGCAGAAGCAGACTTATAAATTTTTTCATTAAAATTCTTCCTTTCTTACTTTCGTTTTAAACTGTTCACCTATAATATAAAACGGCAACGGAAGCAAAATGTTGCACCCTTTCAGGATTTATCTTTTTTTATTTTAAACTATGCTTGTATCGTTCCTGCATATTTTTTGTATCGTTTTTGTATCATTTAAAAATTATTATAAAAAAAGCCGGAGCCTTGAAGCTCCGGTTTAATTTATTCGTTTTTAAGCATTTTAAGGCCAAGCTCTATTAAGCGCAGAGCCGTATCCCGCTCATCGCCTAAAAAATCAAATATATAATCCTCACCGAGGACACCTGTACTTATTTCCCCGGGAATAAGCCCGTTTTCATCGTCGCTCAGGTCAAGATTTCGCTCATTACTCAAATAATAATCTTTCAGAGCCTTGTAATCTTTAAGCTCGCTTTCCAGAGTGTCCAGCATATTATTGAGCTTTTCCAGATTTTCAGTGCCGGAATCCAGAATATTTTCCATTCTGATTATATGTCCGTAATCTCTCATATTTTCACCTCAGTCACGGTAAAACAGATCTCTGGTGTATACCTTTTCCGCCACGTCGTCAAGGACGGAATTATAGCGGTTTGCAATTATGGCGTTGCTCATGGATTTGAATTTTACCATATCATTTACTACCTTATTGCCGTAAAAAACATCTCCGTCATCCAGCATAGGCTCATAAATAATTACCTCTGCCCCCTGCTCCTTAATGCGGCGGATAACGCCCTGAATACTGCTCTGGCGGAAGTTATCGGAGCCGGATTTCATGGTAAGTCTGTAAACGCCAACCACAGGCTTCTCGCTGCTCTCCTTTGCAATGGCTAAAACTCTGCCTGCAATATAGTCTTTTCTGGTTCTGTTTGACTCAACTATGGCCTCTATGAGATTTTCCGGCACGTCGGCATAGTTTGCAAGCAGCTGCTTTGTGTCCTTGGGGAGACAATAACCGCCGTAGCCGAAGCTGGGGTTATTATAGTGATTGCCTATTC
Source organism: Oscillospiraceae bacterium (assembly GCA_020025715.1). Classification (GTDB taxonomy): domain Bacteria; phylum Bacillota; class Clostridia; order Oscillospirales; family Oscillospiraceae; genus Limivicinus. The sequence continues at coordinate 14,306 of JAHHRQ010000004.1, forward strand.
TGGGGTCAAGGCACACGCCCTCGATAATTTCTCTTGTATCAAGACCCCGCATTTCGGCGTAGGTGTCAAGCTCGTTAAAATAGGAAACACGGAGGGCAAGATAGGTGTTTGCAAAAAGCTTCACCGCCTCGGCCTCTGTAAAGCCCATAAAGAGAGTGTCTATATTTTCCTTAATTGCACCCTCGCGGAGAAGAGAGGCAAATTTCTCTGTGGCCTCCATAAGCTTTTTATCGCCCTTATCGGTGCCTATAATTATGCGGCTGGGGTAGAGATTATCATAGAGAGCCTTGGATTCACGGAGAAATTCAGGGCTGAAAATGATTTTCCGGCAGCCGGTCTTTTCTCGCAGGCTCTTTGTAAAGCCCACGGGAACGGTGGATTTAATGACCAGAACCGCATTGGGTGCGTATTTAAGGGCAAGCTCAACCACCTGCTCAACGGCGGAGGTATCAAAGAAATTCTTTTTGCTGTCGTAGTTTGTAGGGGCGGCAACAACCACAAAATCTGCCCCGGTATAAGCCTCCTCAGGGTCGGTGGTGGCCTTTAAATCCAGCTCCTTTTCCCTGAGATAGCGCTCTATATATTCATCCTGAATGGGTGAAATTCCATTATTTATTTTTTCCGCTTTTTCAGGTGTTCTGTTCAGCGCAACTACCTTGTTATGCTGAGCCAGCAGCACCGCCACGGAAAGTCCCACATATCCTGTGCCGGCCACAGCTATTTTAAGTTTTTCCAATGCTGCGTCTCCTTTATTTATATTATCCCTGCCCGTCATTAGGTCAGATTATTTTTATGTCCTTAAGCTTCTGAATATCCTCCGGGCTGAAGCCTGCGTCTTTTAAAACGCCCTCGGTGTCAGAGCCTACAAGGCCTGTCCGCTCATAGCTTCTTGTCTCATAGTTACTAAACTGCATAGGAGGCAGAGGCATCATAACCTTGGTATTGTCTGCAAACTCCACCTCGGTTATATAGTTATTCTTTATGGCCTGCTCGTCATGGCATATATCCTCCATATGCCCTACGATCTCACAGGCAACATCATTTTTAATAAGCAGCTTTTTCCAGTAGGTGCTGGTATTGCTGAGAAATACTTCCCTGTATCTTGCCGCAGCCTCTGCAACTGCTCCGCTTGCCTTTGCTTTTTCATGGGTTTCAAATCTGGGGTCATGGCAAATATCCTCAAGGCCTAAGAGTCTTGATATTTTCTTGTAGTCCTTGAGATAGTCCATGGAGCACATGAAAATCCATCTGCCGTCACTGCACCGGTAGTAATTATTCAGCATATTGCTTGGGTTTACGGAATCGGGTCTCCGGTCGGGGTCAAACTGGCTGCGGATAAGGCTGTTTCCGTTGCACCAGATTGAGGATGCCAGAAGTGAGGTTGTAATCTCCGTTCCCATGCCTGTCCGCTCTCGCGCCAGAAGTCCCATAAGGATGCCGGAAAAAAGGTTCATTCCCGCGGTTATATCACCGAAACCGTAGGCGGGATAGAAGGGCACGCTGTCCCCCTCCTGCCAGTCGCTTACAGCGCCGGAGCGCAGCCAGAAAGCAATGGTATCGTAGCCGCGGCGTCTTGCGTCAGGGCCTTTCTTGCCAAAACCGGTAAAGTCCGCATAAATAAGCCGCGGGTAGCGCTCTTTAAGGCTTTTATAGTCAAGACCCAGACGCTTTATAGGCTCAATTCTCATGTTGGTTATAAAAACGTCCGCATCATCCAGCAGCTTAAAGAGAGCTTTCTTGCCCTCGGGCTTCTGAATATTTATGGCGGCAAAGCGCTTTCCGTTATTATGGAGAGTGAACACAGGGTTTTTATTATCCTCAATAGGAACGTTTATCTGCTTACCGCCCCGGCGGAGCACATCTCCCACTATGGGAGTTTCGATTTTTATTACCTCCGCGCCGTAGGCACAGAGAAGCTCGGAGGCTGAAGGGGCAGCCACCACAGTTGCAAGCTCTACAACTTTAATCCCGCTCAGGGGCATATTTCTATTCTGTTCCATGTTAGCTCTGTATTCCTTTTAAGACATATTTCTTTAATTTTATCACTATTGCTTCTCTTTTTAAAGTCCGACTTTCCCCAAAATATCACCGTGTATTTTTGTTCCTGCCATATACGCAGGAAAAGCTCCCCTTTCGGAGAGCTTTTTTAATTTTTTCAGCCTACGCAGCACTTTGCCGCTTCTTCCTGTTCCAGAGCCGTATATGAAACCTTACCCACCAGAGTTCTGGGAATATCGTCCCTGAACTCAATTTCTCTCGGTATAGCATATTTAGGCAGGTTTTTTGCGCAGTGGTTTAAAATCTCGATCTTCATGGAGTCATCCCCATGAACACCGGGCTTTAACACCACAAAGGCTTTCACTCTCTGCATTTTGTAATCGTCCTTAACGCCGATTACAGTGCTTGTAAGCACTCCCTCATGGGAGTCAATAACATTTTCAACCTGTGAGGGGTAGACATTGTAGCCGCTGGTGATTATAAGCCGCTTTAAGCGCTGCTTAAAGTACACAAAGCCCTCTCTGTCCATAGTACCCAGATCGCCGGTGTGAAGCCAGATGCGGCCGTCGGGGTGAACCTGCAAGGCCTGTGCCGTCTCTCTGGGGTTATCCATATAGCCCAGCATAATGCTCGGGCCGCTGATGCAGATTTCTCCCACTGTGCCGTAGCTCACCTCATCCTGAGAGCTGGGGGTGCAGATTTTAAAATAGGTATCGGGGAAAGGAATTCCTATGCTGCCCTCCTTATAGCGGTGGCGGAGAGTGAGGCAGCAGGCGCTGACGCTTTCCGTTGCGCCGTAGCCCTCACGAACCTGCTCGGTGGAGCCGTGCTGGGTGAGGAAATCATCAACCTTATGCTTGAATTCAACGCTCAGTGAGTCACCGCCGGAAAATACGCCCTTAAGACAGCTCAGGTCAAGGTCTTTGGCATCATCCATACGCAGCAGCGCTTCAAAAAGGGTGGGAACGCCTGCAATGTAGTTGGGCTTATACTTTTTAAGAAGCTTGCAGTAGTCAGTGGCATTGAAGCGGGGAATTAAAATTGCGGTAATGCCCCAGTAAAGCATGGTGTTTATACATACGCCCAGTCCGAAGCCGTGGAAAATAGGCATAATGGAAAGGCACTTATCGCCGGGAGTTACGCAGTTGCCTGCGGTTCCCGTCTGGAGAGCCATGGCGTTAAAGTTAAGGTTTGAGAGCATAACACCCTTGCTGGTGCCGGTGGTGCCGCCGGAATAGAGAATAGCCGCCACATCAGAGCCGCTTGCTCTGTATACAACATCTCCGCTGTATTTTTTGCCGGAGGCAATAAAATCTTTCCAGAGCAGAACATCGCTGTCCTCAGGCAGAGCCGGAGTTTCTTTATTTATAAGGGGATAAAGGGCCTTCTTTATACCCTTTAAGCCGTCGTTTATATCGCTGATTATAAGGCGCTTTGAATTAAGTCTGTCCTTAACTGCTGCAAACTTGGGATAAAACTGCTTCAAAGTCAGGCACATGACGCTGTTTGCGCGGTTTATGTATTTTACTATTTCCTCCTCAGCGGAAAGAGGGTGGATAATATTTGCTATTGCGCCTATACGGTTGAGGGCATAGAACATGATAATAGCCTGAGGAGTGTTGGGCATACAGATAGTAACCCTGTCCCCCGCATTAACGCCCTGAGCCTTTAATGCTCGGGCAGCTTCGTAAATCTGGGAAATGAACTTACGATATGTTACACGGTTGCCGAAAAATTCGTAGGCACAATAACCGGGAATAGCCTTTGCGGTAGTCTCGATAGTGTCGATAATGGGGCCGTCGTAGTATTTTAATGTTGTGGGCAGATCACCTGCACTTTTAAACCATGGCGTCCTCACGTTTTCCGGCATGGGAAAGCTCACATAGTCCTCAGTTACAGGGTGAAGATTGTCTTTATACAAATTCATAATGGCTTTCTTCCTTTAGTTTCAAGTCTAAAAGTTCGGGATTATTGCAGATATGCTGAATAAGCTTAAGAGAACGGGCAAAATAAAATCCGTCCGCTATGCGCTCATCCAAGGTTGCGCCTATATCCACAAAGTCCCTTATCTCTATGCTTCCGTCATCATTTATCTGCTGTCCCTTATGGATTTTGCCTATGGTAATAAATACGGAGGTAGTACCGTAATTATTCAGGTGATGATAAACAGAGGGGCATTTTATACTGCCCAGATTACTCATCATTACGGTTGCACAGTTGGAATCCCCATCGGTAAGAAATCTGGGGGTTTTGCCCCAGAAATCAAGCCATCGCACGATTTTAACCGCCAGCATCAGAATAGGTCTCGGCAGGTGGCCTATGGTGTTTATGGTGTCGGTAATGCCGCCGGAGGTGGGGGCGGAACGCATTTTGTTCACATCGCCTACTATAAAGCGGCTTATGGCTTCAAGGTCATCATCCGGCTTTGCCACATACTGCATAAGGCTCTCCTCGCTGTGGTCGGAAAAGCGGCGCTTTGCGAGAAAGCTTATGGTAATATCATGGCGCTCATATATGCGTCTGCCCTGAATGAAGCGGTTGAGGTAAGGCCGCTCATTTACAACTCTTGCCACCATTGCAACAAAGCAATGGAAAAGCGTGGTCTTATATTCAGGCTCTCCGCTGTTTTTCTCGTCTATATATTTTAAAAGCTCGGTAACATCAATTTCCTGTTTAAGATAAACTTCACAGTCTGTTCTGTGAGGGTACAGACTGCCCATGAGAACATTGAGACCGGGTGCATCCTTCACCCATACGGCGTCTCTTCTGTCTCCCCATTTGTGTTTCGGTTTTTCCGAAAAGGCCAATGCAATCTCTCCTTTATAATTTATTCTCCCTTATATTTTCCATTGAAGATTTGCTCTCTATAGCAAATTCATAGTCAAAAATAGCACATTTTATTGTGAAAAGCAAGAGAGATTATTTTCTAAGGTGAAAATCGGCTTTAAACTACGATTATCTTTGCAGAGTGTAAATGTCACTTCAAAGAGGCATTTGTCCATTGACAGGGATAGGTGACTTTACTATAATGAAAAATAGATAAATTCGAAAATAAGCCGGACTTGTGCCGGAGAAGGGAGAGAGAAAATGGATCTCGGATCTGAAAACTCAGATTTGATACAAGTAAGCGCCAAAGTTCCGGCCTACTGGCATGAACCGCATCTGTGGGCATGGTCTGACGAGGGTGAAAACGCTTTCTACTCCTGGCCCGGCGGAGTAATGACGAAAGCGGAAAACGGCTACACCCTCCACGCCCCCAAGTGGGTTGACCATGTGATAGTAAACGCCTGCAACGGCTACTATAAAACAGAGGACATTACAGTAGAAGCGGGAAAGGATATTTATTTAAACATTCGGGATAAGGATAATTACATTCTAAGCTACGAGAAAATGGAGGATTTCCCCGACGGGTATTCATCTCCCGCCTCAGAGCATGAGGAATTTAATCCCCCCGAAGCTGCGCCTCCCGCTCCGGCAGAAAAAAAGCGCCCGGACCTGCGCCTTCCGGCGGTATGTGCAGGGGCGGCTCTTGCGCTGGGACTCGGAATATATCTCATAGCACGGCATAAAAAACGGCATTAAAAAATCAGGACACTGAATGTGTCCTGATTTTTCTTTATTCTTTGTCAAGTGCGGGAAAACTTATAATTCCCTTTTCATGCAGCTCCCTTAAAAATGCTATTGCAAGGGGAACGCCGAACATGCCTATAAATCCGAAAGCCTGAACGCCGATTAACATTCCCGCAAAGGTGACAACGGGATGAAGATGTATCTGGTGGCCTACAAGCTTGGGTTCAAGGGTGTTTCTGACAACGGTAATAAGTATGTAAAGGATAATAAGCTTTATTCCCATGCCGATTTTCCGCCGCAGGAGAGAAATAACCGCCCACGGAATAAGAATAGTACCTGTTCCCAGAACCGGCAGGATGTCCATAAGGGCAACTAAAATTGCGACGGTGGCAGAGCTGCCGACCCCGACTATTGCAAAGCCCGCCCAAAGCTCAAAAAAAGTAAGGGTGAAGATGAAAAGATAGGGCACAAGGCATTTGGGCAGAGTGTGGCCGAAGAACTGACCCGCCTGTTTCAAAACGGGCTTTACCTTTTCAGGCATGATTTTCAGAATGAAGCCTCTCACGCTTTCAAAGTCCGCCGCAATAAATACAGCCGCAATAAGGCTTATTATGGTTTTCATTACGCCGCCGGGGACAGAAGTAAGAAAGCCGCCGAAGGAGCTGAACAGGTTTCCGAAGAAGGGGCCTATGCTGTTGGAGATAATGCCGAAAGCGGAATTCAAAGCCGAATCCATAGCTTCACCGGTTGCAGGGTCAATGTTTGCAACTATCTGCTCCAGAAACTCAAATAAATAGGCCATGTCGGGCAGAACGCCCTCCTGAAAAATCTTAGGCAGCTTCTTTGCAAGGCTCTGCACTCCCATTACAAGGGGCGTGCCTATAAGGGCAACCACCAGAACCGCCAGCGCAAAGAACACCAGAATCATAATAATTGACAAGATTGCTCTGGGTATTTTGGTTTTTTTCTGCAAAAAGCTTACAGGTCTGTTCACTATCCACGCCACAATGTAGGCTATAATAAAAGGCATAAACACAGGAAGGACATATTTTGCACCCACCACGCAGCAGGCAATTATCATGCCCCAATAGAGGAAATCAATTACCGCTTTTCTTCTGCGTTCAGTCTTGTCTATATCATTTTCCAAAGTATCACCTCTAAAATAATTTAACTCGCTGAATTAAATATACCATTTTTTCGCACCATGTCAATAATTTAGATTAAATATATATAAGCGCTTGCGATTTCACAGCCAATCTATTATACTTTGTAATAAGGTAATGTAAGAAAGGAGCCTCAAAAATGAAACGTTCCGAGATAAACAAGGCCTTAAAAGAGCTTGAAGAAATGTGCCGCCGGCACTGCTGTTACCTTCCCCCTTTCTGCTCATTTACACCGGAGGACTGGCAGAGCAAGGGAAAAGAATATGACGAAATAAGAGACTGTATGTTAGGTTACGATATAACCGACTACGGTATGGGAAACTTCGACAAAATGGGTTTTTCCCTTATAACCATAAGAAACGGCAACCGTGAAATGCCGGATAAATACCCCAAGGTCTATGCCGAAAAGCTGCTTTACCTTAAAGAGGGACAGTATTCCCCCATGCACTTTCACTGGTATAAAACCGAGGATATTATAAACCGGGGCGGCGGCAATGTGCTTATACGAGTATATAATAGTCTGCCGGACGAGGAAATAGACTATAATTCAGATGTTACCGTTCACACCGACGGCAGGACATATACCGTTCCCGCCGGAACTCAGATACGGCTCACCCCCGGCGAGAGCATACACATTTATCAGCGCCTCTACCACGACTTTAACGTGGAGGAGGGCACGGGAAATGTGCTGTTGGGCGAAGTTAGCCAGTGCAACGACGACAAAAACGACAACCGCTTCAATCCTCCCATGGGGCGCTTCCCCGAAATTGAAGAGGACGAGAAGCCGTACAGATTACTATGCTTTGAATATCCGAAAGGCAGGGACGTGAATGACTGAGGTTTGCGCGTTAGGCGAACTGCTGATAGATTTTACTACCGTAAAAAAAGATGAAACCGGCTACCCCACCATGGAGGCTCACCCCGGCGGCGCACCTGCAAACTTCCTTGCAGCATTAAGCCGCTTCGGCGCAGAAACAGGATTTATAGGCAAGGTGGGAGACGACACATTCGGAAGGCTTTTAAAAGGCACTTTGGAGGATGCGGGCATTTCCACCCGCGGTCTTATCTTTGACCCCCACCATTTTACCACTCTCGCCTTTGTAACCCTTGACGAAAACGGAAACCGTGAGTTTTCATTCAGCCGCAAGCCGGGAGCTGACACCTTTCTCAGCTTTCCGGAGGTCAATTACGACCTGATAAATGAGGCAAAGTTTCTCCACTTCGGCTCTCTTTCCCTTACCGATGAGCCTGCCCGAAGCGCCGTTGCAATGGCGGTAAGCGAGGCAAAGCGTCACAATACCCTTTTAAGCTATGACCCTAACCTTCGTCTCCCGCTCTGGGAAAATAAGGAAGAAGCAAAAGAGCAGCTTATCTGGGGCTTAAAGCAGGCGGACGTGGTGAAGATAAGCGGCGAGGAAGTGGATTTTCTCTTTGCTCTCAACCCAGAGGATGGGGCAAAACACATTATGCAGGAGTTTAAAAACATTAAGCTCTGCTATGTGACATGCGGAGAAAAGGGCGCATATTTCATTAACCGGAACGCCTTCGGCTTTGTGCCCGCTCTTAAAGTGCTTAATGTTTGCGACACCACCGGCGCCGGTGACATTTTCGGCGGTTCTGCCATGTTCGCTTTTTTGAAAACCGAAAAAGCCCCCGAGGAATTATCCGAAGCGGAGCTTACGAAAATCGTCCGCTTTGCAAGCACCTCCGCCGGTCTGTCCACCGAGAGAGCAGGCGGCATTTCCTCCGTTCCCTCTTTTGAGGAAGTTACTGCAAGAATGAAAGAAGAATATAATGAAGATTTTTGATATTGACAGTCCATTTTCCAGATTTTTAAGCAATGTATGCGACATTGTGATCGTAAACCTGCTGTTTGTCCTCTGCTCTATCCCCGTAGTTACTGCGGGGGCATCACTCTCCGCCATGAATTACGCTACTCAGTGCATGGTGTACGATAAGGGCAGCGGCGTTGCAAAGAATTTCTTTAAGGGCTTTAAGGAGAATTTTAAGCAGTCCACTTTGTACTTCATCCCCGCCGCCTTAATTATGGCAAGCCTTATTTATGAATACATTTTTCTTGTGCCTCAGGCGGGAATTTCAGGTCAGTTCAGCGGGATGCTGATTTTCTTTCTGATGATACTGCTTGTATGCTTTTCATCCTACATTTTTCCCCTTATTGTCCGCTACAAAAACGGTCTTAAAGACCACATTAAAAACGGCGTACTGCTTACTTTCGGAAAGCTGCCTAAAACCGTTCTGCTTTTTCTTTTAAATGTTCTGCCGCTTATACTTTTCATGGCTGCTCCGGTGGCTTTTATTAAAAGCTCTGTTTTCTGGATTGTAATCGGCTTCGGGCTTACGAACCGGCTTTGCAGCCGGATTTTAAAACCTGTATTTGATGAAATTGAGGAGGAATTATAATGGCTGTGTTGGAAGGCTGCTGCTGTGATGAACATCATCACGCCGCAAACTGCATCATCTGCGGCAAGCCTATAATCTATCTTAAAAATGAACAGCTTATGGAATGTGCCGTCTGCCACAAAGTTAAACCCGCTAATGCCGCCTGCGTTGACGGGCACTTTGTATGTGACGAGTGCCACAGCTCAGGCAGCGATGAAATTCTGGGTTTTCTCAGGAAGAGCCGTGAGGACGACCCTATAAAGCTGTTTCTGGACGTTTGCAGCCTTGACGCCGTGCACCTCCACGGCCCCGAGCACCACAGCATTGTCCCCTGCGTTCTCCTTACTGCATACAAAAACTGCGGCGGAGAAATTGACTTCGGTAAAGCAATGGATACCGCATGGCGGAGAGGGCAGGATGTTCCCGGCGGTGCCTGCGGCTTTCTGGGCGTATGCGGTGCAGCGTCAGGGGCGGGAATTTTCGAGAGTATTCTTGTAGGGGCAAGCCCCCTCACTCCTTTAGAGTGGGAATACCCCCAGCGCATGACGGCGCAGGTATTAAATAAGCTTGTAGAGGTTGGCGGCCCCCGCTGCTGCAAGCGTACAGGACGGCTTGCAATAGAAACGGCCTCGGAGTTTCTGCGGGAAAAGCATGGTTTCTGTATGCCGTTTTCACGGCCTAAATGCACCTTCTCCGGCAAAAACAAAGAATGTCTCAAAGGGCGCTGTCCCTTCTTCGAGCCTTAAAAGGGTATAAAAAAAGACGCGGTTTAACGCGTCTTTTTTTATTACATAAATCTGTCTATGGCGTCGTTGAGCGCCTTAAACTGATCGGGATCATCGGGGTCAATGTTTGCAACGCAGTGCTCAAGATGATCTTTTAATATTACCTTTGCCGTACTGCTGAGAGCTGAGCGGACAGCGGCAAGCTGGATTAAAACCTCTGTGCAGTCCCTGCCGTTTTCCACCATCCGCTTCACACTCTCCAAGTGGCCTATTGCCCGGGAAAGGCGGTTTATAACGGCCTTGGTATGGGTGTGAACGTGCTGGGGGTTCTCGCCCTCATGTTCATGGTTATGGTCGTGGTCATGGTTGTGTTCATGGTCGTGCTCATGGTCATGCTGAGCAGCTCCCGCCGCTTCTTCATGGGAATGAGTGTGCACATTTCCGTTTTCGCGCCCATGGGTGTGGGTATGATTTGCTATGGGAACTTTGTCATCGTCGCTGCCGTGGTCGTGGACATGGGAATAGAGATTTCCAAGCTCATCCACATGGTAATGCTCATGGTCATGCTCACAGAAAATCACGTTGTCGTCGTGGCAGTGGGTGTAAACATTGCCGTTGGCATCAATATGACTGTGCATATGCTGATGCACAGTCTCGTCTACTTTCTTTTTCTCGTCATTACTCATAATATCCTCCGAGGCACTGAATAAATTCGGATTACTCCTGAAACTCCCTCCCCCGCTCCAGCTTTACCGGAACAGGGTCCTTTATTTTAATTGTATCTCTCCCGACCTTGCAGCTTAAAGCCAGAATTTTTACTCCCGCTTTTTCAGCCTCAATCAGGCTTTCCGCAAAGTCCGGATCGGTCAGATAATTAGGCTCGAAGTGCTTCACATTATCCATCTGGATAACCAGCACCGCCATGGCTCCGTAACCCTCATTTACGCAGTCTATAAGCCCCAGCATATGTTTTCTGCCCCTTGCGGTAGGCGCATCGGGAAAGCGGACAATTCCGTTTTCCTCCAGTGTTACACCCTTTACCTCCGCAAAGCAGCGTTTTCCCTCGTACTCAAAATAAAAATCAAAGCGTGAATCACCGTGGGTGCATTCAGGCTTTACATAGTCCGGCACAAAGCCCAGACCGCCCTCTTTAAGATACTCCCCGAAAACGGCATTGGGGGCGTTGGAGTCCATGTTTATAAGCCTCTCGCCCTTCATTACCCCTATCAGGTCATATTCTGTTTTCCGCTGTGCACCCGGCTTATAATCCAGAAAAACTCTGGCGTCAGGTGTGAGCAGTTCTCTGCATCTGCCGGTATTTTTAACGTGGCAGCGTTTAACCTCGCCCTCAATTTCGCAGTATGCAATAAAACGGTTGGGACGTTCAATAAAGCGCCCCTCCCGAATGTCATTATACTTCATGTCCTAATGCAACGTCTGAGGGAATACATACCCTCGCCCTGTCATCATACAGCCCCGGAACCTCAACGGAAATGCCGTAAAGACTGTCGATGATCTGTTTTGTGATTATGTCCTTGGGGTCGCCCTCACGGAGGAGTTTTCCGTCCTTTAAGGCGAGAACCCGGTTTGAGAACATATACGAATGTTCCGGATTGTGGGTGGTCTGAATTACGGTGTAGCCCTCAGAGGCCAGCGCCTTTGCCTGAGTTAAAACAAGCATCTGGTTTCCGAAGTCAAGGCTTGCCGTAGGTTCATCCAGCATTAAGATGCCTGCCTGCTGTACAAGTGCTCTTGCAATTACCGCAAGCTGGCGCTCGCCTCCGCTTATCCGGTTAAAGCTGCGTTTTCTCAGCTTCTCAATACCCATTTTCTCCATTGCCCATGACACCCTTTCAAGCTCCGCCTTGCCCGGCGTTCTGAATGTGCCCAGGGAGGAGGTAGTGCCCATTAAAACTATATCCTCAACGGTATAGTTAAAGCACGGGGCGGTGTTCTGGGGAATGTAGGCAACAAGGCGGGACATTTCCTTAACGGACAGGTCCTTAATATTTTTGCCGTCAATCCTGATTTCGCCCTTATAGTCAGGCAAAAGACCCAGAATACAGCGGAAAAGAGTGCTCTTTCCCACACCGTTTGAGCCTAAGATTGATACAAACTCCCCTTTTTCTATGGTAAAGCTCAGGTCATGGAGAATTTCCCGCTCGCCATAGGAAAAGCATAAATTTTTAACCTCTATGCTCATCGCATTTCCTCCCTTCTGGTTATCAGAAACAGAAAGAAGGGTGCGCCGATAACTGAGGTGAGAATACCGATAGGAATTTCCGTTGAAGCGATGTTTCTGGAAAAATCATCCACTATCAGCAGAAACAGTCCCCCGCCGATTACAGCCCCCGGCAAAAGGTAGCGGTAATCAGAGCCAACAAGCCGGCGCATAACGTGGGGTATAACCAAGCCTACCCAGCCTATCATACCGGAAACGGAAACCGCCGCGGCGGTAACAAGGGTAGCAGATATAACGGACACAAGTCTCAGCCGTCCCGCATCTACTCCCAGTGCTCTTGCCTCATCGTCGCCCATTGTGAGCACATTTAAGCGCCAGCGCAGAAGTATCATAGGCAGTAAACCGATAAGCATAGGCAGGATTATCATTTTAAGCTCTTTGTTGGTAGCTCCCACAAGAGAGCCCATAAGCCAGTATGTAATGGCGGGCAGCTTATTTGTAGGGTCGGCAACAAGCTTTATAAAGGAAGTGCCGGACTGGAAAAGTGAACTGACTATAATTCCCGCCAGCACCAGTCCCATAAGCTTTTCACCTTTGGCTCTTTTGCTTATGAAAAACACCAGTGCAACGGTGATAAGGCTCATAAAAAAGGCGGAAAGAGTTATAAATCTTCCGGAAAGGCCGAGATATATGGCAAGTGCCGCGCCGAAGCCTGCACCCGCAGATGCACCCAGCACGTCAGGGGCTGCCATAGGGTTCTGGAATACGCCCTGATATGAAGCGCCTGCCGCGGAGAGACATGCGCCCACCAGCACAGCCATTAAAATTCTGGGCATACGGATATTAAATACCGCCACTTCCTGAGTTTTACTCCAGAAAGGTTCTATTGCAAAACCAAGACGGTGGAGGAAAATTCCGAAAAGCTCTTTAGGCGGCACCGGGTAACGACCGAGCAAAAACGAAAGTATGATTGCCAGAAATAAAGCAGCTGAAAGAATTATCAGCACCATTCCCGGCGGCAGCTTTCGCCTTTCACGGCTTTCAGGCATGTCCGTACTCATCGGCCCATGCCTCAACTATGCGCTTTGCCTTCATATCGTCCGGTCCCTCAACCTCTAAAACGATAGTGTCGGGGTCGGCAAGCAGCGCCTCTCGCAGAGCCATAACATACATGCTGTATTTTTCGCCCAGTCCCAGATGATTACGCAGCTCCTCTGCGTTCTCGAAGCCTTTGAGCACGCCGATAATGGGCTGGTCGTAATTTAAAAAGTCCTGCAAAGCATTGCGGAACTGGGGAATTACCATTTCAAAGCCGCCGAACTCGTCAATCAGAGAGAAGGGATAATACTGTGCCTCTTCAAGCAGTCTCTTGCCCTCGTTTCTGAAAACCTCGTTATCGGTTTTGGGAGGTTCAACGGTATAATCTAAAAATCTTTGCCCCTCAAAGCCCTGCACTCCACCTGCAGCGGCGGCAGGCAGAATTTCAAAGCCGGTGAGCTTACCGTTTTCATCTGTCATGCGCTGAGTGATAAAGCCTCCGGCAAAAGTGAGGCTGTCGCCTAAAGCGTTTTTTATCATGGTAGTTTTACCGCAGCCGGAAGGGCCGGTTAAAAAAAGATGTTTTTTTATGATAATCACTCCAAATACAAGTTTTTATTTTTAAGAAAATTATACTATTAAAGTACGCGTTTGTAAACCTTACTCAATGTCCAAAATGTCCATTACCCATGTGACAAGTCTTACCGTAAAGCGCCGATCCCGTATGTAATCAAGGTCCGCATCAATAGATGAGGAGCGCTTAATGTGCAGCCGATAGCAGATATTATGGAGCAGCCACTCCGCCGACATGTTTTCAAAGCTGCGGGGCGTAAGGTCGGTATTGGCGATAACGGCGCAGACGCGGTGGCGGATAAACTCCGAGTTAACGAGGTATGAATTTCTGATTTTGGCGGCGTCGTCATAAAATTCTATTTTGCAGTCAGGGCCGTAACAAGAAAGTACGGAGTTAATTTCATCTTCCGCCTCTTTAAGGGTATAATGAGGCTTTGTATGCGCTCTCACATACTCAAGCATTGCTTTTCTTTTTCCCGTTTTCACCGACACCACCTGCCCTTAAAAAATATGATAACACAAAAATTTACAAAATAAAACAGGCATAAGTCCGCCTGTGTACATACATTTCCATTTTTTGCAATTAAATTACATATAAAAATACTCTTCCTTTATGGGGAAGAGTATTAAATATAGAAAAATTCCTTTATAGCCGCCTTATAGCCCTTGGGGTCAACGGCAATGCTCTGTGCATGGTCGGCACCGGGGACAGAAAAAAGCTTTTTTCTTGTTTTGCAGGCATTATACAGCCGCGCCGTCATCTCGGGCTTTACCTGTTCATCTGCAAGACCCTGCACAAAAAGCACCGGAACCGAAGCTTTCTCAAGCATTTTAAGAGGGCTGCTCTCTTTAAAATTATAGCCCGCCCTGAATTTGCACATAAGGCTCACCAGAGGCACGAAGGGAAAGACAGGCAGTTTAAAAATCTGCTTAAAGGATTGAGAAAACTGCTCATACACCGAGCAGAATGCAGAATCGGAAATAATGCCCTTAACCTGCCTCGGCAGCTTTTCGCCGGATGCTGCAAGCACTGCGGAGCCGCCCATGGAGATACCGTGGAGAATAATTTCGCAGTCCTCGCCGTAGCGCTTAACAAGGTACTCTGCCCATTTAATACAGTCCAGACAGTCAAGGGTGCCGAAGCCTATGTATCTGCCCTCGCTCTCGCCGTGGGCTCTGTCGTCAGGGAGAAGCATATTATAGCCGTTTTCATGGTAAAACTTCATGAACTGGCCGAATTCATTGAGAGCATTTGAGCGGCAGCCGTGAATTCCCAGAACGAATTTTTTCCCGCCCTGAGGGTTGGGATAAATTCTGCCGTGAAGTCTCAGGCCGTCAAAGCTGTCTATATAAACGTCCTCATAGGGCATCTTTTTTACGTATTTATAGGCGATTGCCGCCGCTTTCTGGTGGGGGCTGCCCTTATAATGCGAAAGACTTGCCAGCTTCTTCATGCTTTTTTCGCTTGGATTGCCCAGCATACCGAAGTTAAAGAAGTGGTCGGTTAAAAAATACAGCAGCACAAAAACTGCAATCAGCACTGCAACAATAGTAATAATCATGCCTTATCCTTTTTATCTGCTTTCTTTCTGTATTTTCCCCCGTGGAGCTTACCCCGCTTTTCTGCAATTCTTATGCGGTTGCGGGATCTGGAAAGCAGATCCTTATACTCGTAATACTTTTCTCTCAGCTCATAGACCTTAATTCTGCCCTCGGTGAGCTTATTCATCTCAACTGCTCTCCGCTCATTCCTTATAGCCACGTTAAACGCCGCACCAATATAAATAATCTGGCAGAAGGTGTAAAGCCACAGCATCAGCAAAATTATAGATGCGATGGAGCCGTAAACTATGGAATACTTGGTGGACATGTTTATAAAAACCGAGAAGAAAGCACTCATTAAAACCGTAGCCACGGTTGCAAGGATAGCGCCGGGGAAAAGGCCGTATTTGTCGTTTTTCTGCCTTGCAATCCAGTAAAGGCACCAGAATATAAGAAGCATTATACCGGCAAGAATAAGGAACCTTATCCAAACCCATGACGCGCTTATATCATAGAAAGGCAGAATTTTGTTTATAAAATCAAGCATTACTCTGCCGGTTAAAATAACAAGCATTGCAAAATACATTGCGGCAAGGAAAGCGAAGGAAAACAGCACGCTGAACACAAAATACATTATGCCCTTATAGCGCACGCCCCCCTGAAGGTCACCGATAGTGACGATAATCGTCCTGATTGCGGCAGAAGATGATGTAACCAGAACGGTAAGTGCCGCCACAAGGACAGTAGGGCTTTTGCTCAAATACACATACTGAATGTATTCGTTCACCGTTTCCGCAGCGTCCGGCGTAATGAAATCGTTCACCATGTCCAGCGCCTCCAGAACCTTAGCGCTGTTGCTTCCCAGAAGATAATAAAGGCATATTATCAGCGGGAAAAAGGTCATGGTCATATAATAAGAAAGTCCCGCAGAAGCACGGCTTATTCTTTTTTCAGAGTACAGTCCGACAAGGTCGGCCAGAATAAAAAGATTTGTTTTCCTCATAGCGAGATCTCCGGGAAGATAAAAAGCCCCCAAAATGGGGGCTTTTCGTAATTTATTGAAAGGGATTATTTGCTGTTAAAGATTTTGAAGATGCTGTCGAAGGGGTCCTCAGCCTGCTCAG
This sequence comes from Oscillospiraceae bacterium, assembly GCA_020025715.1. Taxonomy (GTDB): domain Bacteria; phylum Bacillota; class Clostridia; order Oscillospirales; family Oscillospiraceae; genus Limivicinus. Next base: position 30,621 of record JAHHRQ010000004.1, read on the forward strand.
GCTCGCTCTCTTCCTTAATGGAAGGAGGAACAGCAGCGGCAGATGCGGCCTTCTCAGCAGCTCCGGTAAAGAGGCCGGCGCCCATAGGAACAGCGCTCTTTACGCCGGATACGGGAGCAGAAGCCGCTTTCTCAGCAGCAGCCTCAGCATTGTTGTTTTCCTCAAATCCGGTTGCAATAACAGTAACTCTGATTTCATCCTGAAGTGTTTCATCGAAGGTTGCACCGAAGATGATGTTTGCATCGGGATGTGCGGCCTCCTGAACAAGGTTTGCAGCGGCTTCAACATCTTCAAGACCCATATCCTCAGAGCCGGTGATATTGATAAGCACGCCTCTTGCACCGTTGATGGAAGTCTCCATCAGGGGGCTTGCAACTGCCATTCTTGCGGCATCCTCTGCCTTGCCCTTGCCTGCTGCATGGCCAACGCCCATGTGAGCAAAGCCGGCATCCTTCATTATGCAGGTAACGTCTGCAAAGTCAAGGTTAATGAAGCCTGTGTTCTTAATGAGGTTGGAAATGGAGGTAACAGCCTGTCTCAGTACATCATCAGCGATTTCGAAAGCGTTTGCAAGGGTAACTTTCTGGTCGGTAGCGTATTTAAGACGGTCGTTAGGAATAATAAGGAGAGAGTCAACTCTGCCCAGAAGTTCCTTAATACCGGCATTTGCCTGATCCATACGGCGCTTACCCTCAAACTTGAAGGGCTTGGTTACAACACCGACGGTGAGTATGCCTGCCTCACGGGCAATCTCTGCAACGGTAGGTGCAGCACCGGTACCGGTACCGCCGCCCATGCCGGCGGTGATAAACACCATATCGGCATCCTCGATTGCCTTTGCAATATTATTGCGGCTCTCCTCAGCGGAACGCTTGCCCACTTCGGGGTCGGAGCCTGCGCCCTGACCATGAGTCATTTTTTCACCGATCTGAAGCTTCTGGTCTGCGTTAGAAACTGCAAGAGCCTGCTTATCGGTATTTATTGCTATAAATTCGACACCCTGTGTGCCGGCCTTCACCATTCTGTTTACTACGTTGTTACCGGCACCGCCGACACCAACAACTTTTATTGTGACAACGTTTTCCGGTCCTGCTTCGGCTTTGAAATCCATGTCCATGCCTCCCTGTATATTCTTAGATCACTCAATAGTGACAATTAGCTTTCGGTCTATCATATTTTATTACATTTTTCTTTATAGGTCAATAGGTTTTTTCATTTTTCCGAAAACTTTTGTAAACAATTTGTAATATCGCGCTTAATTCGGGCTGAAATGTGCTGCTGTAACGTCAGAAACGTTAATAATGCCCATATCTCCTGACATAAGCTTGTCCAAAACCGTGACAAGCATACCGAATTTTCTCTCAATCTGGTCATTTCTTCCCAGAACAACGGTATATCTGCCGTCATAGAAAATTTCGGGGCTGTCGGGATTTGAAAAATCTATGCTCTCGGTCTTTAAATAAAGGCCGCGCTCTTCAAGCTGGTAAAGAATGTCCGCAAGGTAATTCACCACGTCCTCGCTGCCATCCTCGGTGGTCATTTTTTCACCGATAAGCAGAGTGCCGGGGGAAATTCCGTAGACCGGGATTAGGCTCCCGGTCTCCTCTTCCGTTGCTTTACCAAGCATTTTGCAGCTGTGGTCAAAGGTCCAGTTTTCATCGCCCAGGGGGATGTAAGCCAGAGCCTCACTCTCCGTTACTTCTATCTTAACCTTATTAGGCAGCTTACGCTCGATAGAAACTTTTTCGATATAAGGCAGTTTTGCAAAGGCGCGGCTCAGCGCAGCAAATCTGTCAAAGAAGAACAGGTTATCGCCCTGCTCAATATCAAGAGCTCTTATAATCTCCTGATCGCTGTAATGCTTATTTCCCTCCACCGTCACATCGGACACGCGGAAAAACACACTCATTACAAATATTATAGCCACCATTATGAGAAAAAACATAAGCGGGGCTGCAATACTGCTGCGCCGTTTTGGGAGCTTAAAGCGCTCTTCCCGCTTGGTTTCAGGCGGCTGTTGGCCGCGATAAGAAGCTGCCATAGTATACTCCTGTCTCAGTTATGTTTCAAGATAAACTTCTCCGCCAAGTGTTCTCAGCGCCTCATCAAAGCGCTCATATCCCCGCCGGACATGCCCTTCATCCATAATAACACTCTCGCCCTCGGCGGAAAGAGCGGCGATTATCATGGCGGCACCGCCTCTTAAGTCCGTTGCATTAAGAGCGGTTCCGTGAAGCTCATTAACGCCCTTAATAAAAGCGGTCTTGCCCTCAATGTCTATATCTGCGCCCAGCCTTCTAAGCTCCGGCACATGGCGGAAACGGTTGCGGAAGATATTTTCCTCGATAGTGCTCTCCCCTGCGGCCTTTAAAAGCGCCGCCATTAAAACCGGCTGAGCGTCGGTGGGAAAGCCGGGGTAAGGCGCGGTGGAAATGCCCTTTACAGCTCTCAGCTTTCCAGGACAAGCCACCCGCAAACTATGCGTTCCGCTTATTATATCACAGCCGGACTGATTTAGGAAGTACAAAACTGACGAAAATTCTGCACCTTTTAACTGAATATCGCCTCCACATGCAGCACATGCACAGCATAAGGTGGCTGCGGCTATCCTGTCGGGGATAATCCGGTTCAAAACGTACTTCTTCGGTTTGAAGCCTTCTATGTCTATAATTTCCGTTCCGTCCCCCGAAATTTCCGCTCCCGCTGCCCGCAAAAATTCGGCCAGCGCCACAATCTCCGGCTCTCTGGCCGCTCCTATCAGCTTGGTTTTTCCCTTTGCGGCACAGGCGGCAAGAAGTATATTTTCCGTAGCGCCCACGCTGGGAAAAGGAAGATTTATGGTACAGCCCTTAAGCTCGCTTTTCTTACAGTAGATTTCTCCCCCCTCTTCCTCTATATCCGCTCCAAGCTCACGGAGGGATTTCAGGTGGAGGTCTATGGGTCTTTCACCAAGCTGACAGCCGCCGGGGGGTGACAGTCTGGCTTCTCCGCAGCGGGCAAGGAGAGCACCCATAAATATAACCGAGGAGCGCATTTCCTCCATTAAATCGGGAGGAATATGAGAAAGGGAGAGAGGGCGGGAGTCTATGTACAGCTGATTTCCGCTCATTTCAGCCTTACAGCCTAAATGGCGGAGGATTTTCAGCGCCGCATCCACATCCCGCAGCTTAGGCGTATTTAAAAGCACGCACTCCATGGGTGAAACTATGGAGGCAGCGATAATGGGCAGCGAGGCGTTCTTTGAGCCCTGCACCCGAATGGAGCCGGAAAGCTTCCTTCCGCCTCTTACATGCCATATATCCATTTTTTATACCTCCTGCGCATCAAAATCAAACTATCCTATGCGTGGAAGGAAAAAGATGTTAAAAGGCGCGGGGATTTCCCCTGCGCCTTATCTTTTGTAAAATGGTTTATTATTTTTTGTTCTGTCTGCCAAGCTCAAGGATTATATCGCAGATAGCGTCACATGCCTTGGGAACGGCAAGGGAGCGCATAGCCTCGGACATCTGATGAAGCTTATCCTGTTCGCCTATAAGCTCTTTAATCTTCTGCAGCAGGCTGTCCTCGTCAAAGCTGCCCTCGGTCATCACAACAGCGCCGCCGGCTTTTTCAAGCACTCTGGCGTTTTTCTCCTGATGATTATTGGTAACATTGGGAGAGGGTACGATTATAACGGGCTTACCCATGTAGCAAAGCTCAGAGAGCGTGGATGCACCGGCGCGGCACATTATAAGGTCTGCCGCCGCCATTACTCGGGGCATATCGTAGATATACTCTCTGATTTCAACTCCGCAGTGAGAGGGGTTAAGCTTTTTCTTCTGTAAATCCTCGGTAAACTGCTTATAATAGCGGCTGCCTATGGAATGGATAAGGTTAAAGTCCTGCTGACCCTCCATTTTGGGGAGCATTTTCTCCATAATGCCGTTCATATGCTCAGCGCCCAGTGAACCCCAGACGGAGACCACAAGGGGTTTATCCTTAGAAAAACCCAGCTCAGCTTTTGCAGAGCTCTGCGTATAAAGGGCAAAATCACCGCGGACGGGGGTGCCGGTTACTGCCAGCTTTTCGGGGCAGTCATAGTGCTTCTTGCTGTCCTCAAAGCCAAGCATTATCTTATCCACCTTCTTTGCAAGAAGCTTGGTGGTAAGGCCGGGAACGGCGTTGCTCTCGTGAACAGCGGTGGGGATGTGCATGGAGGCTGCGGCTTTAAGTACAGGGTAGCACACATAGCCGCCGGTGCCTATAACCACATCCGGCTTAAATTCCTTAATTATCTTCTTTGCCTTATTGGTGGAGGCAACAACATTTTTTAAGCTCTGGAAATTATGGCTGATAGCGGCAAAATTCTTGCCCCGGCTCAGGTTTGTCACTTTAAGAGGAACGATTTCATAACCCTCTCTGGGTACAAGTTCCATTTCCATTTTTCCCTCAGCGCCCATAAAAAGAAATTCGCTGTCAGGCATAAGCTCCTTTAATCTGCCAGCTATGGCAAGAGCAGGGTTTACATGACCGGCGGTACCTCCGCAAGCGAGAATGAATTTCATATATCTGTCATTCCTTTCAGTATACAGCGTCCCGAGAGGCGCTCAGAATAATGCCCATTTCTATAAGCTCCGTCATAAGTGCCGTACCCCCGTAGGAAAAGAAGGGCAGGGATATGCCGGTGCAGGGCAGAAGATTAGTTACAACACCTACGTTTAAAAACACCTGAATAAAAAGAAGGCTTGTAAGTCCGGCACAGACCAGAAAACTGAACCTGTCCGGGCACTTTAGGGCTATATAATAGCCCCGTAATATTAAAAGAGCAAACAGGCAGAGCAGCAGCGCCGCCCCGATAAAGCCCATTTCCTCGCAGTAGACGGAAAAAATAAAGTCGTTATGTTCCTCCGGCAGATACATATATTTCTGCACGCTCTTTCCGAATCCCAATCCGGAAAGGCCGCCGGAGCCGATAGAATAAAGGGACTGGACGATCTGGTAGCCCTCATCGGAGGAGCTTTTAAAGGGGTCCAGCCATGTGGTTATACGCTCGGATGCGTAAGGGAAGAAGATAAGCAGAACGGCAAGTGCGCCGCCCAGTACAAGTATGGCGCCTATAAACCAGCCTAAGCTGACGCCGCCTAAAAACAGCATCACACCGCCTATGGCGATAATGATAATGGAGGCCGAAAAATGAGGCTCCAGCATTAAAAGACCGACTATTAAAGCCAGTATTCCCGCAAAGGGAAGGATGCCCTCTTTAAAACTTCGCATCTTACCTGCCTTGGCTGCAATGAGCCTTGAAAAGGAAAGGATGACTGCAAGCTTTGCAAGCTCTGAGGGCTGAATTCTAATTCCCGGCAGACTGAGCCACCGGCGGGAGCCGTTTACCTTAGTGCCGACAAAAGGCACAAGCAGCAACAGCACTACTGCAAAAAGCAGAAAATGAAAGGCATACTTTCTGTACAGCTTCATCGGTATTTTAGACGCAAAGAACATTAAAAATGTTCCCGCTACTGCGAAAATCAGCTGTCTTATGAAGAAATAGCCCGCCTTTCCTCCTGTCACATCGCCGGGGTCATAATATGCCCGCGCAAAGCTTGAGGAAAGGATCATAAGCAGTCCCATGGATAAAAGCAGAAGTACCAGCACGCAAAAGCTTAAATCCATTTCGCCTCTGCTCTTTTTTACAGGGGCAGACGGAAAACCGGCGAGGCGGACGCTTTCGTAGCGCATAATACCACCTCCCCGGTCATTTAATCAAATATCAGAGGGCGAAACGATTATACACCCCTATAAATGATATGATTGCAAAGAGCAAAGATATACCGGTAAAGAGAGCAAAAATTTCTTTCTCTTTCCACTTTTTTCCTGTCCAGCCGCCCATTTCAAGGTGGTGATGGAAGGGAGCCATGCGGAAAACTCTCTTACCGTGGGATAATTTGAAATATCCTACCTGAATAATATCGGAGAGAGTTTCGATTATATAGATGATACCCAGAGTCACAAGGATAAGGGGCATATCATAGGCAAATGCAAGACCCACAATGGCTCCGCCCAAAAACAGGGAGCCGGTGTCACCCATGAACACCTTTGCGGGGTTGAAGTTATAGACGAGGAATCCCAGCAGACCGCCGAGGAGAGCGGATGCAAACACGCCCAGTTCAAAGTATTCATGTCCCCATGCAAAGCACACCACAACGAAGAACAGGCACACAGGCATGGAGGAACCGGCGGCAAGGCCGTCGATACCGTCGGTAATGTTGACGGCGTTTACGGTGCCCACGATTATAAATGCTGCCAGAATGAAGTAAAGCCATTCAGGCATTAAAACGGTCTTATTAAAGAAAGGTATGTAAAGATTGGGGCTGACATAGCCGATCTCACGCATCAGGAACAGGAAGCACAGAGCTGCTGCCAGCTGCAAAAGGAACTTTGCCTTGGCGGAAAGGCCCAGATTTCTCTTGTTCTTGACCTTTTCCCAGTCATCCAGAAAACCGATGACGCCGAACACGGCAGCAAACAGGAACACAAACAGGTGTACAAAGTGTCCGTGCAACATTCCCTCAAAGCCCACTGTTAAAATTACAAACAGCACTGCCAGAATGAATATCAGGCCGCCCATGGTGGGGGTACCGCTCTTGGACATGTGCCATGTAGGGCCGTTCTCTTTTATTTCCTGTCCGGCTTTCTGCTTTTTAAGCCAGGGAATATAGTATTTTCCGAAGGCTGTGGCAAAAAGGAAAGCCAGAACAAATGCGCAAATCAGCTTAATAGTCATATCGTATCTCCAAACTCTTTTCTCAGTTTCCTAAAAATTCGGCAACAATTTCCCGCTCATCCATATGGTGCTTCTCGTGGCCGATTATCTGATAATCCTCGTGGCCTTTGCCGGCAAGTAATATTACATCACCCTTACGCGCCTTGTCAATAGCCCAGCCAATAGCTTTTTTCCTGTCAAGTATGGATTTATAGGGGGTTTTCCGCTCTTTTACTCCTACCAGTATCTCGTCAATAATAGCCTGCGGGTCCTCGGTTCTGGGGTTATCGGAGGTTACAACAACAAGGTCTGAGTTGTCGGCGGCAATTCTGCCCATAATGGGACGCTTTAACCTGTCCCTGTCTCCGCCGCAGCCGAAAAGACAGATAAGTCTGCCCTCGGTAACGCCTCTCAGGGTCTTGAGAACCTTTTCCAGTGCGTCGGGCTTATGGGAATAGTCGATGATTATAGAAAAATCTCTGCCGGTGGGGACAGCTTCAAGTCTGCCCTTTACGCCGGGAGCAGTGGCAAGAGCCATGGAGCAGTCCATCAGATCTACGCCTGAAAGCAGGGCGGCGGCGGCAACGCTGAGGGCGTTATATACAGAGAAGCTGCCGGGGATACCCAGTCTTATAAGGCTGAGATCATCACCGTAAACAGCGGCAAAGCGGACGTGATCTGCGGTCATGCGGATGTCCTTTGCAACCAGTGATGCCTCGTTTTTCTCGGTGGAATAGGTAAGGCAGGGGCACTTAACGCCATCCATCATAAAGTCTGCCCACTTGTCGTCCATATTGAACGCGGCGGCCTTGCAGTGAGAAAACAGAATTTTCTTTGCAGAAGCGTAATCCTCCATGTCTGCATGGAAATCCAGATGATCCTGACTTAAATTGGTAAATACTGCCACATCGTAGGTAATACCCGCCACTCTGTCAAGGCTGAGGGCGTGGGAGGAAACCTCCATAACTACATGGGTGCAGCCCTCCTTAACCATTTCAGCCAGAAGCTGCTGCAATTCAAGGCTTTCGGGGGTGGTGCGCTCGGAGTGGAGCATCTTATCCCCTATCATGTTGCCGTTGGTGCCGATAAGACCCACCTTTGCGCCCAGAGTTTTTTCAAGCACATGCTTTAAAATATGGGTGGAGCTGGTTTTGCCGGAGGTGCCGGTAAAGCCTATCATCTTCACCTTTTCGGCAGGATGACCGTAAAACTCACAGCTCATAAGAGCCAGAGCCTTGCGGCTGTTTTCTACCTTTATATAAGGAATATTTTCTTCCGGCTCAACTTCGCACACTACTGCTGAGGCGCCGAGCTGGGCGGCTTTTCCTATATATTTATGTCCGTCTGTCTCAAAGCCCTTAATGGCGACGAAAAGAGAACCGGGAGACGCAAGTCTCGAATCATAGCAGATGTGCTCTATTTCCATATCCATATCAGCCGTACAGCTCAGGATCTTAATTCCTTTAAGTAATTCCGCAAGCTTCAATTTATCACCTCAATACTTTCCGAGCTGTTCTTCCGCGCTGTCGCGGAGCATCAGCTCAATCACGCTGCCTCTGGGAATTTCCGTTCCGGCGGGCAAGCTCTGACTTACTACCTTCTGTGCCCCGTCCTCACTTAATGGACTGAGGCTTCTCACATATATACCGCACTCAGCAAGGCTGTCCCGGGCATCAAAGTAGCCCATGCCGCTGAGTTCAGGCAAGGTTACCGTATCATCAGACGGCTCTGTGCCTGCGTATATTATCACTTCCGAATTTTTTGCAATCTTACTTCCTGCTCTGGGTAACTGGGCGTTTATCGTGTCGCCCTCCCCTATCACTCTGTACCGAAGCTCTGCGCCGTAAAGGGCGTTTTCGGCGTCGGAAATACTCATTTCCGCAAGCTCCGGAACTACTGCCTCGCTGATTTCTTCATCCTCAAACTGAGGCACAAAGCCCATATAAGGCAGAATATCGGCAAACATTTTGCCTACCGTAGGGGCTGCCATCTGGCCGCCGCTTACGTACACGCCGGATTTATCCGACGGGGTATCGAGAAAAACAAGGAGTGCTATTTTCGGGTCATCTGCCGGCGCAAAGCCAATAAATGAAACTATGTATTCCTTTTTGCCGGTGGTGGCTTCAAGGTTTACTTTTTCGCTGGTGCCGGTTTTACCGCCTATGCGATAGCCTTTTACGGCGGCGTTGCGGCCGGTGCCGTCCTTGGGGTCACCGACTACGGCCTCTAAAATCTGCCTTACCTTTGCGCTGGTCTCCGCGCTGATTACCTGCCGCAGAACCTCCGGCTCCCGCTCATAGGCGGTGGTACCGTCGGGGTTCAGCATTTTTTCAACCACGTATGGCTGCATCAGCTTTCCGCCGTTTACACATGCGGAAACTGCGGTAATAAGCTGCAAGGGGCTTATGGTAAAGGTCTGCCCGAATGATGCAGCTGCAAGCTGGGAGAGATTTTTAGGAGAGCAGAAAACATTCTCACTCCAGAATATGCTCCCTGTCTCGCCGCTTAAATCAATGCCGCTTTTGGCGGAGAGATTTTCGTCTTTGTCTCCGGTTTTTTCAAGAAAGCCGAAGGCTTCAAGGTAATCATAAAAGCGTTCCGCTCCCACCTGTAAGCCGATATTGACGAAAGCCGCGTTGCAGGAATGCTGCACGGCCTGAGTTAAATTCTGGGAGCCGTGGCCCCCGTGCTTCCAGCAGCGTATGGGGCTTGTTCTGCCTCGTACATTCACACTGCCGCCGCAGTAATAGGTGCTGTCAAGATCGGCGGCTCCCTCTTCAAGAGCCATTGAAAGGGTAATTATTTTAAATGTGGAGCCGGGCTCATAGCTGTCACTGAGCGCCTTATTGCGCCACTGTTTAAGCTGCTGTGCTCGAAGCTCTGCCTCAGGGTCGGCGCTTTGTGAAATCACAGTTTGCGCCTTGTCGCTGACCGCGAGAAAATTATTGGGGTCAAAGCCCCCTATGGATGCCATTGCCAGAATTCCGCCGGTGTTCACGTCCATGGCGATTGCTCCGGCGCCGTTCTGGATGTCATAATCCTCCACTGCCTGCTTTAAGTGTTTTTCAACGAAATACTGAATTCCGCTGTCAAGGCTCAGAACTAACGAAAGCCCTTCCTCACCGGGACAGTGCTCCTCGAACTGCTTAAATAAAAGGTCGGTGCCGTAGGCATTGGTGAGCCGGAGAGTTCTGCCCTCCGTGCCGCCCAGAACATTTTCGTATCTGGCTTCAATGCCCTCAAGCCCCTGATTATCCATTCCCACGAAGCCCAGCACATGGCAGGCAAGGGAGGAATTGGGGTAATATCTTTTGCTGTCAGGCTCAAGACGTATGCCTTTGAGCTTATTATCGGTTTTAAATTCCCGAACTTTGTCAGACTGCTCCCGGCTCAGCTTTCGCTGCACCGTCACATAGTAAGAACCCTGCTCAGAGGTTTTCTTCAACACCTCATTATAGTCAAGATTCAGAATATCTGCAAGTCCTCTTGCAATAAGTTCCCTGTCCTCATGGTGGGAGCTTATCTCCCCCGGACTCAGGTACAGATTATCCACCGGCGCACTGAGCGCAAGAGGGTTCATTTTCCTGTCGTAAATCGAACCTCTGGCGGCGGAGCTTTTATTTTCTCTGAGCTGCTGGGACATTGCCCGCTCCTCATAGAACTTGTGGTCAATAATCTGGATTTTATATAATCTTGCAAGCAGCAGCGAAAATGCGAAAATGCCGCACACTGCCATCAAAAACAGGGTGCGGCGAAGCATTTGACTGTTAGGCTTAGACACCGGTTCCCTTGACGTGCGATTAAATTTCATGGTAAACCCCCGCTTAATAGATTATTCTATATATATTCGGAAGCTTATCCACTTATCCACTTACCCGTTGTCTATTATCTGTTCCGGAGAACAGCGCCGCATACCAAGTACATCCTCGGCGTAGCTCTCAATATCCTCCAAGCTGAGCCTGTTTTCGCACTCGGCTCTGAGGCATCTGTTCTCAACTTCAAGGCTTTCTATCTCTTTTTCCCGCGCGGACAGCTTTTCGCTTGCCGCGGCAAGGGAAATTGAATTTAAAAGTGAGAACACCAGAAGCAGGGCCGAAAACAAAAGCCCTACCGCTCTGAATAAATTTTCGCTGACAGCTTTTATAAAATCACACTCTTTCTGCCACTCTTAATTTGGCACTCCTTGAGCGTGGATTTATCTCTATCTCCTCCGTACTCGGCAAAATAGGCTTACGGCTTACGCTTTTTAAAGTCTGCACAAAGCCGCATGTACAGATCGGTGCTTCTCTGGGACAGGTGCAGCCTTTTTCACGGCGGAAAATGCCGTTTTTAACTATTCTGTCCTCTAAGGAATGGAAGGATATAACACACAGTCTGCCGCCCTTATTTAACATGTCAGGGGCAGTGTCCATCATCCGCTCCACCTCGCCCAGCTCATCATTAACGGCAATTCTTATTGCCTGAAAGCTGCGCTTTGCGGGATGCTGCTTTTCCCGGAGAGCGGAGGCGGGCATGGCGGATTTTATTATATCCACCAGCTCCAGAGTTGTCTCTATCTCCTTTTTCTCCCGGTAGGCGATAATGGCTGCAACAATGCGTCTTGCGTATTTTTCCTCGCCGTAATCCCAGAGTATGCGCTGCAAGCGCTCCTCCGGCCATGAGTTTACAACCTCTTTTGCGGTAAGGGGTGCGGTGTCGTCCATACGCATATCAAGCGGTGCATCATTCATATATGAAAAACCTCTCTCCGCCTCATCAAGCTGAGGAGAGGAAACACCCAAGTCAAAAAGCATACCGTCTACCCCCGGTAAACCCAGGCTTTTTACAATATCGGCGGCATTTGAAAAGGTATCATGTACAAAAGTGATTTTATCAAGGTGCTCTTTAAGGCGCTGCTTTGAACGTCTTATAGCACTCTCGTCTCTGTCAATGCAGATAAGGCGGCCGGTGGTAAGGCGCTTTGCAATCTGCAATGAGTGACCGCCCAGACCGGTGGTTCCGTCAAGATACACCCCGTCGGGCTTTATATTTAAATTTTCAATGCACTCCTCCAAAAGGACGGAGACATGCTTCGGCATATCCATTAAAATTCAAGCTCCTCCATCACAGCGGCAATATTCTCCGGTGTGGTCTCTATCTCATACACGCTCTTCCATGTGTCGCTGTCCCACAGCTCCGCATGGTTATTGCAGCCCAGAACGGTAACGCTTTTGGTAAGACCGGCGTAATCCCTTAAATTCTGGGGAATGAGGGCACGGCCCTGACTGTCCAGCTCGCATTTTGCGGCGTGGGCAAAAAGGGGGCGCATTTTTCTCTGTTTAACATAGGGCATGGCATTTACTCTGTCAGAAAAAATCTGCCAGTTCTCCGCAGAATATGCACAGAGGCACTTATCCATTGAAAGGGTTACAAAAAACACCTCACCCAGCTCATCCCTGAGCTTGGCAGGTATAAAAAGACGTCCCTTGTTGTCAAGGGAGTGCTGATATTCACCTGTCAATGTCATTCGCCTCCACTTCTTTGGGATTTTTAGCCATAATCCACCACTTCAAACCACTTTGCACTACCATTATAGGTTGAACAGCGCTAAAAAGCAAGGAAAATATTCTGACGTTTTTTGTAATTTTTCCCCGATTATTTGTAACCTGTAATATTTTTCCGCATTTTCCGTCCCTTTCCACCACTAAAGGCAAATAAATCTCAAAAATGATGCATTATGTATAAAGTGAGGTGTGCATCATCCCCCACTTTCCTGTTATTGGAAATTTTTTACTTCCTTTCAGGGTTTCAAAGTGGGGATTTTCTTCCCCCACTTTGCTTTAATTTTGGGCTCCGGCGCAGCCTACCCCACTCTCTCCCCCACTTCACTTTTCATTTATATGTTTTTTACCTTTCCCCACTCCCTCTTTCACGGAAATTTCCGCCCCACTTTCTCCCCCGCAGGGATGTATCCCCCACTTTACCGCCAATTTAGCGAAAAAAGGCGCAAAAAAGGACAGCCGAAGCTGTCCTTTAGTTTTAATTTTATGTTCTGCCTTGTCTGTAGGAGTTTCTCCCACCTGCTTAAAGCTGCCTTACTTTCTGGGTGCGGGAGCCATGCCGGAGGCGGCTGAAATTGCACTGTGAGTGTCCTTTATAACACTCAGAGCCTGAGTCATGCTCTCTTCAGTCTGGCGCATGATCTCCTCCACATAGCTGCCGGCGGCTCTTTTAAGCTCCGCAGACTTCTGCTCGGCGGTGGCAATCATTTCCTCGCTTCTCGCTCTTGCAACGCGGACTATCTCCTGCTCCTCAATAAGAGAACGGGCCTTTTCCTCGGCGCTCTTGCGGAGAGCCTCAGCCTCACGCTTGGCATTGCCGATAAACTCATCTCTTGCGCTCACAAGGCGCTGAGCCTCGGCAATGGAGGTAGGCAGGTTTGCTTTAATATCGTTTATAATCTCAATAGCCTTTTCCCGCTCGATTATGCACTTGTCATTACCCAGAGGCACGCCCCAGGCGTCAGTAACCATAGCGTAAAGGATGTCAAGCAATTCCATTACATCGCCGTTTGCCATTTATTTTGCCCTCCATTCTTTGGCTTTGAGCCGAATATCTTCAATAATTTCATCGGGGACAAGCCCGTGCAGATCTGCATCATACAGTGCCATTTCCCGCACAACTGATGAGCTGAGGAAGGTATACTCCTCGCTGGCAGTCAGGAACATGGTTTCAAGCTGGGGATTGATGCGCTTATTTATGAGATTCATCTGGAACTCATACTCAAAGTCAGAAGCGGCACGCAGGCCCTTTACCAGCACCGGTTCATCATACTTCTTGGAAAACTCTGCCAGAAGTCCCTCAGAGCAGTCAACCTGCACATTAGGGAAACGGTGAAGCACCTTATTAAGCATAACCAGTTTCTCCTCAACGGAAAACATGGGCTGTGACTTTGTAGAATTATGGCTTACGCAAACCACCACGTTATCAAAAATTTTGGTGCAGCGTTTTATTACATCCAGATGACCCATGGTAACAGGGTCAAAGCTGCCGGGGCATATTGCTGTACTCATATGCTGCCGTCCTTCTTATAAAAATTAAGCTTTACCTTACCGTAATTATACACTTTGCCTCTTTTGTATGGCAAATCCATATCAGGCAGGACTTTTGAGCGCTCTGACTCGCAGACTATTATACCACCATCCGACAATATGTCAACCAAATTGATTATTTTTAAGGCCTGGGCGTACAGGTCGGAGTTATATGGGGGGTCTATAAGAATGATGTCGAACTTGCCGCAGTTTTTCAGGTATTCCAATGAATCCATGTTATAAACCTCTGCTTTGAAGCCGCAGGTTTTGAGGTTTTCTTTTACAATATTTACACTATTTCGGCTCTTATCAACGAACACAACCTCTTTTGCTCCGCGGCTCAGGCACTCGATACCAAGCTGTCCCGTGCCTGCAAAAAGGTCAAGCACCCGTCTGCCCTCTATGTCGAACTGAATTATATTAAAAAGGGACTCCTTAACCATATCGGTGCTGGGTCTTATGTCCATTCCCTCCGGAGTTTTAAGCTTCTTGCCCCCGGCTGTTCCTGAAATTACTCTCATTTTTCTTCACTCTCTTCCCTGTGAAAATACATATACACGGCCTCTGCCGTATTCTTGGGCACTACCAGATTAAGCTGGCTTACTGTTGCCTCTTTAATGTTCTTTACTGACTTAAAATACTTTATAAGATCATCCCGCCGCTTGGGGCCTACGCCCGGAATATCGTCCAGAGTGGAGCCGTAGTATTCCTTGCGGAGACTTCTCTGGTAGCCGATAGCGCTGCGGTGGGTCTCCTCCTGAATATTACCTATCATGGAGAAAACCGCCTGATTTGTGTTTATGCTGATCTCCCTGCCCTCGGGACTTATTAAGGCTCTGGTTCTGTGGCGGTCATCCTTGACCATGCCGAAAATCGGAACTGTTACCCCAAGCTTATTAACCGCTTTCAGAGCTGTCATTGCATGGGTCTGTCCGCCGTCTATTAGGAGCAAATCGGGCAGAGGCGAAAACTTCTCGTCCCCGTCAACGTAGCGCTTAAAGCGGCGGTAAACCGCCTCGTACATACTGGCGTAGTCGTCCCGGGTTTCGGTGCTTTTGATGCGGAATTTTCTGTAATCTTTCCGTTTCGGCTTTCCGTCCACATGAACGGTCATGGCGGCAACTATGCCGGTATCGCCAAGGTTACTTATATCGAAAGCTTCAATCCGCTCCGGATAGTTTTCCAGCTCCAAGGCCTTTTGCAGCCATTCCAGAGTTTTGGAGCGGCGCTGCGCCAGAGTGGTACGGCGCTTGATTTCCTCCTGTGCGTTTAAATCGGCGGACTCAATGAGCCTTGCCCTATCGCCGCGCTGTGGCTTTTCTATATAAATTCTTCTGCCGGAAATCTGGCTTAAAAGCTCCTCCAGATCTTCCCTGTCGGGAATATCACAGGGCAGGAGAATTGACTTGGGCCAGCCCCCTCTGTGGGCGCTGTAATACTGGCGCACAAGGCCGGAAACCGCCTCGGAATCTTCCTCCAAAGGCTCTTCCATCATTTCAACGTCCTTTGAAACCAAGTCTCCGTCTACAAAATGCAGCACCGTAAAGCAGCTTCTGGGGCCTCGCCGGAAGCCTATTGCATCGGTATCGGCAAAGGCGGTGGATATGACCCTCTGCTTATTTTGCAGCCGCTCAACTGCTCTCATTCTGTCCCGCAACTCAGCCGCCCGCTCAAAGCGCAGCTCCTCGGCTGCCTGTTCCATCTGGGAGCGCAGTTCATCAATCAGTTCCCCGCTCTTGCCTTCAAGAATTCTGAGAGCCAGAGAAAAGCTCCGGCGGTAATCGTCGCTGTCCTTGCCCTCCATGCACCATCCGGCGCAGGTGCCCATGTGGTAATTTAAGCAGGGGCGCTCCCTGCCTATATCTCTGGGGAATTTCCGGCTGCAATCGGGCAGGAGGAATGCTTTATTTATAGTAGAAATAATCTCTCTTGTAGTGCTGCGCCCGCCGTAGGGGCCGAAGTATCTTGCGCCGTCCTTGGGGGCTTTATTTGAAATAGTAAGGCCGGGGTATTCGCTCTTTACATCCGCCCTTATAAATGGGTAGCCCTTATCGTCTTTAAGGAGAATATTATAGTGGGGCTTATGGCGCTTAATGAGGGAGTTTTCAAGTACCAGCGCTTCAAACTCACTCCCCGCAACTATTACGTCAAAGTCCGCCACCTTGTCAACCATTGCCTGTACCTTAGGCAGGTGCTCGCCGTGGAAATAGCTGCTGACACGGTTTTTCAGCTTCTTTGCCTTGCCCACATATATAACCTGTGAGTCCGCATCCTTCATTATGTAAACCCCGGGGAGCAGGGGCAGATTGTTGGCCTTTTCCGCCAGAGTTTTAAGCAAAGCATTTCCCACCTTTCAAATATTGTAATTATACACGCTTTTCGGTCAAAATAAAAGATATTTAATTTAAATTCTGCCCATTCGGGACACAAAAAAGCGGGAAAGACTCTTTCAGTCTTTCCCGTAATTTTATACCAGATGCCGGATAGGCAGGATTATAATTCTAAGCAGGCTGTAAATAAGCTTCTGGCTCAGCTTCATGTCGTGGTGCACATATTCTTCTCCCTCAGTCACCGTTCCGTCGGGCTGAATGTGGAGGCTTGCGTCTTTCTGTGCCTGAGTCTGGGCGCGGAGGTGGGCGTTAAGCTCAGGGCAGTCAATCACAAGCACAACTTCCGTATTTAAATAAGAGCTTCTTATATCAAAATTAAAAGAGCCTACTATACTTAAATTATCGTCAATGAGCACGGTTTTTGCATGGGAGGAATGTTCCTTTGAATATTCGTAAATGTCAGCGCCGGTGCTCTGAACCTTGTGGCGCTGGTTTATGTAATCAGTACAGCCGAACACATTTGCGCCGTTTTCTACGGCGTTCAGGATTATATCCGTCCTTTTCCCTGCCTGACAAAGATTTCGGAGGTCGGAATACATCTGCTTATTGCAGATAAGGTAGGGAGTCTGCACAACGCTCTCCTGTCCCTCACTCATAAGAGAAATTATGCTGCTCCAAAGCTCCGGCTTTTTGTTTTCCGGCTCTATGGGGTTAGATAAGAAACGGACGCCGTTTGTGGGAATGGTGCTTCCCTCCCAGTCTGTAACTTCATAGGCCTGCGGGTAAGTTTCCCGGAGCTGCTCATAATGTTCTCTGAGGTTTTCAAGCACCGCTTCATTACTCTCAGCCTTGGGGAAAGCCTTTGTGCTTTGAAGCTGCCACACCCGCTCAAAGTAGCTTTTTAACTGGGAAAGGGAATTTTCGCCGTAGGGAACAGGGCTGTAAACCAGCATGTCCCTGTCCACATCCTTCTTCGCCTGATAATCACCCAGAGAAAGATTTTTTGTGTTTCTGCCGCCCAGTATAAAAACTGTATCGTCTGCTATCAGGTATTTATCGTGCATACGGTAATTTAAGCGCCACGGTTTCAGAAAATTTATGGGATTATATACCCTGACCTCAACCTTATCGGCCCCGCTTAAAGCCCTGAAATTATCGCTTTTCTGTAAATTTGCAAGGGAGGTAACTCCGTCCACCACTATTCGGACATGTACTCCCCGCTCCGCCGCGTTCAGCAGCGCCGCCATTATATCTTGGCCGCTCCGGTCGTCATTAAAGCTGTATGTAGAAAAAACAATTTCCTCTTTTGCCTGCTCTATGAGCCGCAGCCGCCAGATTAAAGCGTCCTTATTATCGTCAATGCACAGCACCCGCTCATTTTTCTCCCCTAAATTTACAGGGTATGCCGCCCCCGCTGTGCTCGCTTTCTTATGAAAGCGGGGTAAAATCACACAGGACACAAGCAGTATCACGGCAGCAAGCACCATAGCTGTTAATATTATTTTTTTATTTGATGTTTTCGTCATATTGCTCTCCTGTTATTTTCATTTTGCCTCGTGATTTTAGCAGTCCATTTTTAAGTAATTATGAACTGCACCGAAAAAAATTTCTGTATTTTCTTCCAAATGAAAAAAAGAAACGGCACTGTCCTCAAATGGACTGTGCCGTAACTTTTTAACTTTAGCTTTTATTACTCAGAAAAGTCAGAGTCAATAAGCTGAGACAGGGTCTCGATAGCATCTTCTTCATCAGCGCCGTCTGCGATGATGGAAACTGCGGTACCCTTTACAATGCCCAGAGAGAGAACTCCCAGAAGGCTCTTTGCGTTTACGCGTCTGTCTTCCTTCTCAACCCAGATGCTGCTCTTGAACTCGTTGGCTTTCTGAATGAAGAAAGTCGCGGGTCTGGCATGAAGACCAACTTGGTTATTAATGACTACTTCTTTGGTTATCATACTCGCCACTCCTTATTATAAATCGTAATTACGAACGCAGAGCTAATTTTCTCCGAAGATAAACCGTTCTGCTTATATAGCTTAGCAAATTTTATGCTACTCGTCAACAGCTTTCGACCGTTTCGTTATTTTAGACATTATTTTCAAGTGCAGCACTCGTTTTTTATTTGAGTTCTACAATGGTTACGCCGCTTTCACCCTCACCGAATCGGCCCAGACGATAAGATTTGACCAGTTTATTTCTCTTAAGCATCTGATGTATTGCGGCGCGCAGAGCACCGGTGCCTTTGCCGTGGATTATGCTTACGGTTTTAAGCTTGCTCATAACCGCAGAATCGAGATACCTTTCGGCTGTAAGCACAGCCTCAATGCTCTCCATTCCCCGAAGGTCAATTTCGCCCGCTGTCTGCTCCGCCCTGAGGCCTGTAACTGCGGGGGCTGACTGCTCTTTCTTCTTTTTCTTTATGGCCGAGCCCTCAAGCAGCAGAACCTCATCCTCTTTTGCGTTTACATTCATTATACCCGCTCTTAAAGAAAGCTGTCTGTCTTTCGAGATGGAAATTACTTCCGCCTGCATGTTCATGGACTTTATAAGCACCGTGTCGCCGGGCTTAACAGGTCTTGAAGATTTCTGCTCCGTCGCCTTGGGGGCGTTATCGGGGCGCAGCTCCTCTTCCGCCTGATTTAAGCGGCGGCGCATCTCGCTTCTGGCCTCGTTAACGGCTCTTGCGTCCTCTTCCTTATCCGCCATGCGGCGCATCTCGTCAAGCTCGTGGAATGTATCCTCAGCCTTGCGTCTCGCCTCTTCTATTATACGCTGGGCTTCACGCTTTGCCTTTAAATCCGACTTATCAAGGCGAACCTCCAGCTCTGCTCTCAGTCTTGCAGACTTCCGTTCATTCTCCTCTGCCCTGCGGAGAGCCTTGGTGGCTTCCTCTCTCTCCTTTTCAAGCATCAGTCTTGTCTGCTCCAGCTTTTCAATGGTGGCCTCAAAGCTTGCGCTTTCAGTGCCTATTCTCTCTTTTGCATCCTCGATTATATGCTCTCCCAAGCCTAAACGGCGGGAAATGGCAAAGGCGTTTGATTTGCCGGGAATACCTACAAGCAGTCTGTAAGTAGGTCTTAAAGTCTCCACGTCAAACTCGCATGATGCGTTCTGAACGCCCTTTTCGTTGGTGGCGTAGACCTTTAATTCTGCATAGTGGGTGGTGGCGGCAATAATGGAGCCCATTTTTCTCGCATATTCTATTATAGAAATTGCAAGGGCTGCACCCTCGGTGGGGTCTGTGCCGGCACCAAGCTCATCGAAAAGAAGCAGGCTTCTATCGTCGCACTTATCCAGAATATTTACTATATTGGTCATGTGGGCAGAGAAGGTAGATAGGCTCTGCTCTATGCTCTGCTCGTCGCCTATATCGGCTAAGATATTGGAAAATACAGGCAGTTTGCTGCCGTCAGACACAGGGACATGCAGTCCGCACTGGTTCATAACTGCAAGCAGGCCGATAGTTTTAAGAGACACGGTTTTACCGCCGGTGTTGGGGCCGGTGATAACAAGGGTGTCGAAGGTGTCGCCCAGCTCAAGGTCAATGGGGACAGCCTTTGCCTGATCCAGCAGCGGATGTCTTGCCCGACGCAAAACAATAGCTCTGTCTGAAAGCTCGGCTGGCATACAGTTTAATTTATAGGAAAGCTTGGCTTTTGCAAAGATGAAGTCAAGGCGGGTGAGGAGCATGAAGTCCTCGTCTATATCCTCCCTGTGCTCGGCACACTCGGCGGAAAGCTCCGCCAGAATGCGCTCAATCTCAATCTTTTCCTTTGCCGCCAGCTCCCGCAGCTCGTTATTGGCTTTAACTGCACCCATAGGCTCTATGAATAAGGTGTTGCCGGTGGCTGAAATGTCATGGACAAGGCCGGGAACTGCGCCCTTGCTGCCGGATTTAACTGGCACCACATATCTGTCGGAGCGCATGGTTATTATAGGCTCCTGCAAGGCCTTTGCATACGCGGGAGAGGAAATTATTTTATTTAATGCCTCTCTGGCTCTTGCGGCGGCGGCGCGCATTTTGCGGCGGATGTTGCTAAGCTCAGGGGATGCAGCATCTGCAATCTCATCCTCGCCCACTATGGAGGTTCCGATTTTTTCCTCTAAAAATTTGTTGGCTCTCAAGCCGGAAAACAGGTAGTCTATGCAGCTACGCTGTAATTTATCGTCACCGATATAGCTCTTTACAAGCCTTGCACAGCGGAGAACTCCTGCAATATCCATAAGCTCAACTGTATTTAAGCTGCCGCCCAAATCCGCTCTCTGCAAGGCAGAGCGCACATCTTTAAGACCGGAAAATGAGGGGCTGCCCTTTACGATCATCATCTGCTTTGCAGCGCTTGTCTCGTTAAGGTGCCGCTCCACCTCTCCCGGCTGGTCGGAGGGGCGCAGGTTTAAAGCCTCGTTCTTGGCGCTCTCGCACACAGCCTCGTTGGAGAGCATTTCCAGAACTCTCGGCAGTTCCAATGTATTAAGTGATTTTTCAAAAAAACTCATTTCACACTCTTCCAGTAATCAAGCGTCGAGAAATTACGCCCAAGATGCGCAAGAGTATAACGCTCGGCGGCTCCCGACAATATTCTTAAATCCGTTTCTCCCAGTTTAAAAGACAAAAAGCGCCTGTCATCAGCGCCGATTATATAGCGCATAGCGGCAAGGCTGTCTTTTGAAATCCTCACGCTCTCCCCCATTTCCGGGGTCTTGCACTCACGGCAGCACACGCCGCCCTCTTCAAGAAGCAGAACCGGCGCTTCCGGCTCGTTTCCGCACTTGGCACAGGCGTGAAGATAAGGCTCATAGCCTGCAATGGTCATAAGCCGCAGCTCAAAGGCAGCTTTAATATGCTCCTGAGGGTGGAGATTTCGGCTGAGAGCAAAAAGGGAGTTCAAGCACAGGCGCAAAAGCTCCTCTTCCGGCTCCTCCTCGGCGCTCACCGCCTCGGCAAGCTGAGAGAAATAACAGCCCAGAGAGAAGGCGGCAATATCGGTTTTTAAGCCCTCGAAAGGCTCCAAAACGCTGCCTTCATTCACCGTGTAGCGGCCTTTATTTTCAAATAGTGTAAGCTCCGACCAGCAAAGCTGCTGAGTGGCGGCGGCGTTCTTGCTGCTTTTCCGCAGTGCGCCTCTGGCCTTTGCGGTTATTCTGCCGTCGCTTTCCGTTAAAAGGGTCAGCATCCTGTCCGCCTCTTTGTAGCGGACTTCACGGAGCACAAGGGCTTTAGTTGTTTTATACATATCCGTTTACCATATGTAGGCCCCTCAGTCCGGCGGCTCATCCCTGCCTCGCTCCGGGGCGCTGTCACTGTTCTCTCTGCCCTCAATTTCCATTAAATAGCAGATAGGATTTCCTGTTTTCATAAATGCAGACCATAGAGCGCTGTACATATAAATCACCTCGCATCTATTATCTGCATTTCGTTTAAATAAATAATGGAATTTATTTCTTAATTATTCCTCAAAGCCGAAGTTTCTCAGCAGGGAGTTGGAATCGCGCCAGTTCTCCTTAACCTTAACCCAGGTCTGCAAATAAACCTTTGCATCAAGGAACTTTTCGATGTCCTCTCTTGCCATTGCGCCGATTTTCTTCAGCATAGAACCGTTTTTACCGATAATTATGCCCTTATGGCTGGCCTTTTCGCAGTAAATGGTCATTTCAATATCGATAATTCCGTCAGGACGCTCGGAGAACTTGGTGACCTCAACGGCGGTGCCGTGGGGAACTTCGCGGGCAAGGCAGATAAGCAGCTTTTCACGGAGAAGCTCGGCGCAGATCTGGCGCTCGGGCTGGTCGGTGATCATGTCCTCAGGGTAGAGGTGGGGGCCGGGAACGGCGTACTTCTCGAATTCATCCAGCAGGTCATTAAGTCCCTCGCCGGTTCTGGCGGAAATGGGAATAATGGTGGTAAATTCATATGCTGCGGAGTACATGGCAATAACTTCCAGAAGCTTTGCCTTATCCACGGTATCAATCTTATTGATGCAGAGAACACAGGGGGACTTGCTCTGCTTTAAGCGCTCAATAAGTGCCTCCTCCTGTGCGCCGATATTGGCAACAGGCTCCACCAGCATACAGGCAAGGTCAACATCTGCAACGCTCTCCTTAACTACATTCACCATGTAGTCGCCGAGTCTGGTTCTGGGCTTATGGAAGCCGGGGGTGTCCATGAGCACGAACTGAGTGTCACCGTGGGGAACTATGCCGCAGATGCGGTTTCTGGTGGTCTGGGGTTTATTTGAAACTATGGCAACCTTCTCACCTACAAGGGCGTTGGTAAGGGTGGATTTACCCACGTTAGGTCTGCCGATTATAGTTATCATTGCTGATTTAGTCATATCTTTTTCTCCTTTAATCCTCGTGCATTATTGCCTTTTCTCTCTGTCTCATCTGAGCTTTCATTTCTCCCTCGTCCACATGGTCGTAGCCTAAAAGGTGGAGGGTGGAATGTACTGCAAGGTACATTATTTCTCTCTTAAAGCCGTGGCCGAATTCCTTTCCCTGCTCCTCGCATTTGGGAACGGAAATCATCATATCGCCAAGTAAAATTCTGCCGCTTTCGTAATCCTTTTCGCAGATTTCCTCGTGGAACTGGCCCGGTGTAAGCTCATTCTGGGGGAAGGACAGCACATCCGTCTCCCTGTCGATATTGCGGAACTCTCTGTTAATTTCCCGAATTCCCTCATTATCGGTTAACATAACGCTTATATAGCAGGGTTCTGTAATCCCCTCTGCTTTAAGCGCCATTTTTATCGCCTTTTTTACATATATTCCGGCCTCAGGGTGTTTAAGCCCTTTCTTCTCACGGCTCAGCTGTATCTTATGTCCCATTTTATCCTCTCCTGTATTTTTTCTGGGCGGGCTTGGGTGCTGCGGGTGCGGGGTGCTTCTTATCGTAATCCTCATAAGCCTCGATAATCTTCTGCACCAGTCTGTGACGCACAACGTCAGCGCCGGTAAGGCGGCAGATTGCTATATCCTCCACCCCGTCCAGAACCTTCATTGCAACCTTTAATCCGCTGGTTTTATCCTCCGGCAGGTCAATCTGGGTAATATCTCCCGTGATTACCACCTTGGAGCCGAAGCCCAGACGGGTAAGGAACATTTTCATCTGCTCTCTGGATGTGTTCTGGGCTTCATCCAGAATTATAAAGCTGTCGTCCAGCGTGCGGCCTCGCATGTAGGCAAGGGGCGCAACCTCAATATTGCCCCGCTCCAGATATTTCTGGTAAGTCTCAGGCCCGAGCATTTCAAAAAGTGCGTCGTAAAGAGGGCGCAGGTAGGGGTCAACCTTGCTCTGCATATCTCCCGGCAGAAATCCAAGCCGCTCTCCCGCTTCAACCGCAGGTCTGGTGAGGATAATTCTGTTCACCTGCTCGGCGCGGAAAGCTGCAACAGCCTCGGCAACAGCAAGGTAGGTTTTACCGGTACCCGCAGGGCCTATGCCCAGAGTGACGGTATTTTTTGCGATAGCGTCGCAGTAGCTCTTCTGACCCAGAGTTTTGGGCTTAATGGGCTTACCCTTGGCGGTAAGGCAGATAATGCCGCCGGACAGTTCATCAATCTGATCCTCTCTGCCCTCGGACACCAGCTTCAATATATATCTTACATTCTGGCTGTCTATATTCTCCCCTCTGGCGGCAAGCCGGAGAAGTCCGCCGATAGCCTTTTCCGCAAGGCAGACTTTAAGCTCATCCTCGCCGGTAATTCTCAGCTGTGCCTCTCTGTCCTGCACAGTGACATCCAGCTCTTCTTCTATCATTCTGAGATTTCTGTCAAAGGAGCCGAAGACGCTTATAACGTCCTCCATGCGCTCCACTTCCATAACTCGTTCTGTCATACTTATTACAAATTTTCCTTTCAGGGAACCGTAGGTACGGCTATATTTTCAAGGCACAGGGCTGTGAGCTGCAAAGTCTTTTTTCCGGATGCGGAACTCTCCTTAAACTCCGTTTCCAGAATTTCTCCGTCCAGATTCTCCCGCAAAATTTCCAGAAGCTTTTCCTCCCCGTTTCCCTCATAATTTTCGGCGCACGTTTCATAGAAAATGTACTCCTCTTTTATAAGGCTCAGAGGCAGGGCAAAAAGTCCGTCTATGCCTAATTGATATTCATTTATAATTTTAACACATTCGTCAATATGCTTTCCACTACTAAAATATAAATTTTGCCGTTTTTTTCCGAATTTGATAGCAAATTTTATTCTTCTGCCTGTAATTTTCTTCTTATACTGTGCTGTTTCCGGTGATACGGCCTGAATAGTCCGCCTTGTCTCCGCAATTACCTGCCCTTTGGCGCAGACTGCGCGTGGAGGATTGGGGCCGCTTTCCATTATTCCCCGAACAAGAAGCTCCCCTTGCTCCACCGTATCGCCGGGCATTTTCATGCTCTGGCCGTTTAAAACGGACATTGATTTTATTATGCCCTCTCTTGAAGCAATAAGATCTGTGAGCTCATATTCGTCGTAAATTTTTTCTTCCTCCGGCGTTACACGCACCATTACTCTGGCCTCCGACCCGCTGATATTAAGCCCAAGCCACGAAATTTCCGGCATTTGCGGGAGAACCTCACAGCGGAGCATATCGGAGGAAATGTTAAAGCGAAGTGCCCCCTCGTACAGTCCCGCTGAATTTAAGGCGTTTAAAAGCTTGGGGGTGGAAATTTCACCGTCGGAAATAATTTTAATCCGCCACACAAAGCAGGAGGAAAGCAGAAGCAGCGCCGCAACCAGCACTAAGGACGCTAAAAGTACACTGCGGCGTTTGAATAACTGCCGAAGCTTTTTACCGCCTTTCTGGCTCAGTTTTTCAAATTCCGCTCCGTTTTTCCGGCAAATGTCCCGAAAAAGGGGCATTTCACTGTCTCTCAGGTTCAAAACCACCTGACACTGCCCCTTAAACTCCGCATTTCTTATAATTATTCCCGCCTTGACGCAGGAATTTAATACGCCCTCGGGACAGGGCGAGGTGAGCAGGACTTTGGTTCTGCCCTTCAAGGTATCAGTCACGCCCATTTTCCCCTCCGAAATCTACGCTCTGAATTCTGCCGCGAATTAAAAGCTGCCGCTCCGTCATGGCCTCCACATGGAGATTTTCCCCCCACAGGCTGACGCTGCCCTCACTGCCGGATATTACTATACGCTCAGTCGAGAGCTCGGTTATACCGTGGTGGTTTTCCATTAAAAGGGAATTTCCCGTCAGGCTCAGTCTGGTGCTGAAAGCCCCCTCAGCAAGGGGCGGTATAAGTTCGGTTTTAAATCTCCGCTTTTTCAAAGTCCTCACTCCTGTCCGTATAAATCTATGTGAGGGCTCATAATTTGAGTACAGGGGTGATTACATTTGAAGAAAAAGCTTTCCGTGGGGGCGGCGCTGTGTGCGCTTTTCGTGCTGATAACTGCTTCTCAGCAGGCTGTTTTATGCTGCAAAAGTTCGTTAAAGCTGTGCATAGGCTTAATTATTCCGTCTCTTTTCCCGTTTTTCGTACTGTCGGGACTACTTAACAATTTAGGCTTTCCGGAAATTCTGGGACGGCTTGCCGGAAAAGGGGCTGAAAAAATTTTTCATGTCTCCGGCACCGGCTTTTCCGCCTTTTTCATCGGCATATGCGGAGGCTACCCGCTGGGAGCCGCCTACATTGCATCTATGGAGGAGCAGGGAAAAATCAGCACCGAAGAAGCGGAAAAGCTTCTGGGCTTCTGCAACAACACAGGCCCTGCATTTATTATGGGCGCAATAGGCTCGGGGGTGTTTCACTCGGTTAAGGCGGGGTTACTATTATATATTATCCATATTTTATCCGCCCTTTTATGCGGGCTTATACTAAGCGGGCGGGAGGATTTTGTTTCCGCTCCCCTGTCCCCCGCTCCCGCTATGGGATTTTCCTCAGCTCTCAGCCACGCTGTCCGCTCGGCGGTATTAAACATGCTGAACGTCTGCGGCTTTGTTATATGCTTCGGGGTATTTACGGGGCTGCTTGAAGCAGGGGGATTTCTGCCGGCGCTGTGTAATTTTTTATCATTACATTCGGGTTTAGACTATCAATACATACGGGCTTTTATTCTGGGACTGTTTGAGCTTGGGGGCGGTGTTGGCGCTATGGCGGGATTTGAATTGAACGCTCAAAACCTCGCCCTTGCCGCCTTTATGCTGGGTTTCGGAAGTATTTCAGTACATTTCCAGACTCTTTCCCTCATTGCCGACAGAGAGATAAAAAGCGCCCGGCATTTTACCGGACGTTTGCTTTCCGCCTCTCTTGCGGCGGTTTTTGCCTACATTGCAGGCACTTATTTATAAAAAAGCAAAGGGCGCAGATGCGCCCTTTTTTTAAAATTTAAGTATAATTCCCACCAGAGCCGAAAGGCCGATAAAGAATATAGGATGGAGGTTTTTCGTGGGCTTTACCCAGCGGGTCAGCGCCAGAAGCACTGCTGCAAGGGCAATAGCTTTGAAATTAAACAGGCTGAGAATTTCGCCGGTCTGCTGAAACAGCTCCACATTTAAAAGCGAAAGCTTTATAACCAGATAGCCTGCCGCCGCAATCAGTGCGACGGAGCAGGGGCGGAGACCGTAGAAAACGGAGTCTATGGTTTTATTCTGCCGGAAGGCTTCCAGAACCTTGGCAATGAGCATAATTACAATAAGCGCCGGGCAGATAAGGCCCAGAGTTGCAATTATTGCGCCCGGAACGCCTGCGCTTGTATAGCCGACGTAAGTTGCCATATTTACGCCGATAGGGCCGGGGGTAGACTCGGAAACTGCAATCATATCCGCCAGCTGGGCAGTGGTAAACCAGCCGGTACGGGCAGACATGTCATACAAAAACGGAAGTGTTGCAAGTCCGCCGCCCACGGAAAACAGGCCGGTGCAGAAAAATTCAAAGAAAAGTCTCAGATATATCATTTGCCCCGACCTCCCATATTTGTAATAACTATGCCGCACAAACCGCTGACAAGCACGAAAAATATAGGTGACATGTCAAGGAACACGGACATCACAAACACAAGCAGGAAAATTGTAAGGGTGGCCTTGTCTACCACCGCTTTCTTCCAGAGCTTCACAACGGCGTTGAATATAAGCACGCAGACGCAGACACGGATGCCTGCAAAGGCGCTTTTTACGGCGGGAATATCTGCAAAATTTGTAAGCACTGAGGCGATAAGCAGAATTATTATCAGTGAGGGGAACGCCACGCCCAGAGTTGCGAAAACGCCGCCCCAGAAGCCTGCAATCTTATGGCCTACAAAAGTTGCCGTATTAACAGCTATTATGCCGGGGGTGCACTGACCCACGGCATAATAGTCTAAAAGTTCTTCCTCACTTACCCAGTGTTTTTTCTCAACCAGCTCTTTTTCAAGCATCGGGATCATGGCATAGCCGCCGCCGAAGGTCATGACGCCGATACGGGAGAAGGCGAGAAAAAGCTGTATAAGTTTCTCCATTATTTCTCCTTATTTTCCAAGAGTTTCGGCGTAGTTATTGTATTTTTCTACCTTCTCTTCGCACTCCTGCTCGCTCTTGCCTCTGATAAGCAGGTAAATTTTTACCTTGGGCTCAGTGCCGGAGGGACGGACAATGAAGTTGGAGCCGTCAGCCAGTTCAAAGAACAGAACGTTGGAGCCGAAGAAAGGTGTCTTATCCACCTTGCCCAGACCCTTAACGGCAATGCTGCCGTCCTGATAGTCGCGGATACGGAGAACCTCAGTGCCGGCGATGTTCTCAGGAGGATTGGAGCGGAGGTCGTCCATAAGCTTCTTCATCTTTGCCAGACCGTCAAGACCGGGCATAACAAGGTTCAGAGTCTTTTCCTTATAATAACCGTACTTCTTATAAAGCTCGTCCATTGCGTCAAGCAGGGTCATGCCCTTATTGTGGTAATGAGCGGCCATTTCGGCAATCATCATGGAGGCGGTAACTGCGTCCTTATCTCTTACGTAGTCGCCCATCATGTAGCCGTAGCTCTCTTCAAAGGCGAATATGTAATTATAGCTCTTTGCAGCCTCCCAGTCGGCAACCCGCTCTGCCATGAACTTAAAGCCGGTGAAGGTGTCCTCAAAGTGGACATTATTATATTCACATACGGCTCTGGTCATGCCGGTGGTAACAATGGAGCAGAGAGCGCCGGGATTTTCGGGCATGGTGCCGGTGGCTTTCTTTGCGTTTATAACATAGTCCAGAAGCAGAACGCCCATCTGGTTGCCGGTAATGGTGACATACTCATCACCGCGGCGAACCATGGTGCCTACTCTGTCGGAGTCGGGGTCAGTACCGATAATCAGGTCGGAACCCACCTTCTTTGCAAGGTCAACTGCCAGATAGAAGCCCTCGGGATTTTCGGGGTTGGGGCTTACCACTGTGGGGAAGCTGCCGTCCAGAACCATCTGTTCCTCAACGGGATAGAGGTGCTTAATACCAAGGCGCTTTAATGCCTCGGGGACAAGCTTATATCCGCAGCCGTGGAAAGGAGTGTAGACTATCTTGAAGTCATCAGCTGCCTTTTTAACGGCTTCTTTATCAATAGCCTGAGCCATTACTCTCTCAAGGAAAGCCTCGTCGGTCTCCTCACCGATAATCTCAATTCTGCCGTCTTTAACAGCTTCATCAAAGTTACAGGTCTTGTAGCAGGTGAAAACATCGGAATTTCTCATGTTTTCAGCGATTGCCTCTGCCTTCTGAGGGGGCAGCTGTGCGCCGTCAGACCAGTACACCTTATATCCGTTATATTCCTTGGGGTTATGAGAGGCGGTTATATTAAGTCCCGCTCTGCAGCCGTAGTAACGGACAGCAAAGCTCAGCTCGGGAGTGGGACGCAGGGCGTCAAAAAGTCTGACCTTAATGCCGTTTGCAGCCATAACACAGGCGGCTTCCTCTGCGAAAGCGCGGCCGTTTAAGCGGCAGTCATGGGCAATGGCAATACCCTCACGCTTTGCCTCCTCGCCGTCGGCGGCGATTACATCGGCAAAGGCCTGAGTTGCATGGCGGATGATATGGATATTCATATGGTGCAGACCCACCTTCATGGTTCCGCGGAGACCGGCAGTACCGAATTCAAGGGGAGCGAAGAAACGGCTCTCAATCTCCTTTTCATCGTCCTTGATTTCGTCCAGTTCCTTCCACTCCGCCTCGGAGAGAGCGGGGTTATCCAGCCAGTGCTGATATTCTTCCTTATAATTGCTCATTATTTTCCTCCTCGCATAAAGCTTTTGCATCCTCATATTTTTCTCTGGGTACATAAATATTAACGCCGTTGCCGCTCATACCCAGAAATACCCGTCCGAAACTTCCGTCTCCGGGGTAAGTGAGCAGGCACGGAATACCGTAGGCCTCCAGCATATTCACTCTCAGCTCCGCTCCCATGTCCATACTGTAAAGTCTTTCAAGGAACACAGGCTCGGAAAGCTCTCCGTTTTCATCTTTAGGCCAACGCTTTATTAGATTTTTATCCGCTTTTCTGCCCCAGTCGGGGCTGAGAGTATTTTCCATTAAGGCACCTCCGAAGGCCGATTTACGGCCCGTCTTTCAATTATTTCAATTATATCATATAGTTTTAAAAAAGTTTAGCAGAATTTTAGTATTTTTTGTATTTTTTATTTATGATACCGTGAACCTTCATTGATTTTAAAGCCGCGGTACACCTGCTCGATAAGCATTACTCTGGCTAAATGGTGGGGAAAGGTCATTTTTGACATGCTGAGCTTAAAATCCGCCATAGCCTTAACCTCATCACAGATGCCGTAGGAGCCGCCGATTATAAAGCAGAGCTTGGGCTTGCCGGAGTTTTCCCGCTCCAGCATAAGCTCCGCCAGCTCCTCGCTGCTTTTCTGCTTTCCCTCGACGCACATGCAGCACACGTAAGCGTCCTTGGGTATCTGCTTTTTAATCTCTCCGCCCTCTTTTAAAAGTGCGGCTTTGATTTCCTTGTCTGAGGGCTTTTCCGGAAGTCTCTGTTCGTCCACTTCCGCAAGCTCAAACTTGCAGTAAGCGCCCAGACGCTTTTTATATTCGGAAAAAGCCTCTATAAAGTGCTTTTCCCTCATTCTGCCCACGCAAATGAATTTAATTTCTCTCAAATCACTGCCGCCTTTCCAACCGATACCTGCAAAAATCCAAGCTCAGGGGCAACATAAAGCCCCTCGCTTTTTCCCAGTACCGCCTCGGTAGTTCTTTTTGCAAGGCCGGGGATATTATTCTCCCGGCTCAGGTGTCCTAAAATTATGTTCTCAGTTCCGTTATCCGAAAGGGTCTTTGCAAGCTGGGCACATGCCTTATTGCTTAGATGTCCCCTATCGGAGAGGATGCGGCGTTTAAGATAGGCGGGGTACGGGCCTTCCTTTAACATCTGCTCGTCATGGTTAGACTCAATCAGCACCGTATCGGCACCCATCAGTCCCTCCAGAACCTCATCTGTCACATGACCCATATCCGTACTTAACGCAAAAATGCCCTCCCCCTCCACTCTGTACCCTACACTTTCATCAGTGTCATGTGGAGTATGGAAGGCGCGGACCTTAAGATTTCCTATATAAAATTCTTCATTAACCGGGATAATATGTATATTTTCCTCGGTTTCGGGTATTTTTCCCATAAGCCTGCTTGCCACCGTATGTGGGGCGTAAACAGGTATATCATAATGCCTGCAAAGCATTTTAAGGCCGGAAACGTGGTCGGAGTGCTCATGGGTTGTGAGCACTCCGGTAATATCTTCCACATTTAATTCTGCTTCTGCCAAGGCGCTTTTCACCCGGCGCATGGAAATTCCGGCGTCGATTAAAATATTCGTCTCTGCTCCGGAAACCAGAAGGCAGTTTCCTCCGGAGCCGCTGGCAAAAACACTGACTGTCATACAGGAATACACACTACCTTGTCGTAGCCGTCCTGATCGTCAGGGAACTCTTCTATTCTTATATCTGCACCCAGTGCGCGAAGCTTGCCGACGAAATTCTCGTAGCCGCGTTCAATATAATGAATATCCTCAACCTCGGTCTGTCCCGCAGCGCAGAGTCCGGCAATAACCATTGCGGCGCCTGCTCTCAGGTCACATGCCATAACAGGTGCACCGGTCAGTCTGTGTCCGCCCTCGATGACGCACACTCTGCCGTCTACCTGAATTTCAGCGCCCATTTTTCGCAGCTCGCTTACATATTTATAACGGTTGTCGTAAATGCCCTCGGTAATAACGGAAGTTCCGTTTGCAAGGCACAGCAGCACGCCTATCTGGGGCTGCATATCCGTGGGGAAACCGGGGTAAGGCAGAGTCTTGACGTTTGCACGTCTCAGAGTGCTTGCGCCCTTAACCAGAACGGAATCCTCGTACTGCTGCACGATAGTTCCGGTCTCACGGAGTTTTGCGGTGATGCACTCAAGGTGCTTGGGGATAATGTTCTTTATAAGAACTTCTCCGCCGGTGGCAGCCGCTGCCACCATGTAGGTACCCGCCTCAATCTGGTCGGGAATTATTGTATAGCAGCCGCCGTGCAGCTTCTCAACGCCGTTTACCTTTATAGTATCAGTACCGGCACCGCGGACATCTGCGCCCATGGAGTTTAAGAAGTTTGCAAGGTCAACAATGTGAGGCTCTCTTGCGGCATTTTCAATAATGGTTCTGCCCTGAGCCAGAACTGCGGCTATCATTATATTCATAGTAGCGCCCACAGAAACCTTATCAAGGTAAATTCTGGCGCCGTGGAGTTTGCCTCCCTGAACGTCACCCAGCACAAAGCCGGATTTAACATCAATAGTTGCGCCCAGTGCCTCCATGCCCTTGACGTGCTGGTCAATGGGACGGACACCGAAATTGCAGCCGCCGGGCATGGTGGTCTTGCAGACACCGAATCTGCCCAGCATGGAGCCTATTAAATAGTAGGAAGCTCTGATCTTCCGCATAAGCTCAAAAGGTGCATCCTTATATGTTGCGTTTCTGGCATCAACCTCAACGGTGGATTTATTTATATACTTCACCTTGCAGCCCAGATCGGAAACAATGGTGAGGAGCATTTCCACATCACTGATCTGAGGCAGGTTTTCTATGCGGCAGACACCGTCCACCAGAAGTGCAGCAGGGATAATCGCAACAGCTGCATTTTTGGCTCCGCTTATCTCAACTTCGCCATGGAGAGGCTTTCCGCCGTTTATGACATATTTATCCATATATTATTATACCTTCCGTTATCAGGGAATAAATTGTTAATTTGATTTGTTACCAGTAGAGTATTCTAACACAAATGACCGGGTATGGCAAGAAAATTATTATTTTGACTGGTTTTTCAGGTATTTTTCAGCCTTCAAAACCGCAACTATGGTCTTGCCGTCGTCAATCTCACCGCTCATTACCATATCAACAAGCTGTGTAAGAGGCATTTTTTTAATGTTCAGATACTCATCATCGTCTGGGTGGGTCTTGCCCGGTTTAAGGTCAAGGGCAAGATACATATGGAGAACCTCGGTGGAAATTCCGGGTGAGGTGCTGTATGTACCCATTTCAATAAGCTGTCCTGCGGTGAAGCCTGTTTCCTCAGATAATTCACGCTCGGCGCTGTATCTTGGCTCTTCGCCGTATTCCAGCTTTCCCGCCGGTGCCTCCAGCATCATCTTTCCCATGGGGTAGCGGAACTGCTCTACCATGTAGCAGTTTCCCTCGTCATCAATGGGCAAAACCGTAACGCCGCCGGGATGCTCTACCACTTCCCGCTTTACAATGTGACCGTTAAAAAGCTCAGCCTTATCCATGCGTACATTTACGATAAGACCCTTGTACTTGTATTCTCCATCAACACGTTTCTCGGTAAATTCCATTTTAACTCCTTCCATAGGCAGGTCGCCCTGTTTATTTAAAAATAATAAAATTGCTTTACATAATTTTCGCATGGAATTATATCACAGCAATGCAGAGATTTCCATTGAATTTAGGCTAAAGGACAAAATTTTATAGTTTTTAAACCGCTTTTTTCAGTCATGACTTTATAAATTAACAAATTTTTCTTTTATTTTTTGTGCAGATGTGGTAATATATCTGCGAGAGGATGTGAAAAGCTGTGGCTCCAAAGCAAATGGGCATTAAAAAAATAGCGGAAAATCGGAAGGCCTTCCACGAGTATTTCGTGCTTGAGCGCTTTGAGGCCGGTATTGAGCTTGCAGGCACTGAGGTTAAATCCATAAGAGCTGGGCAGGTCAATATGAAGGATGCTTTCTGCACCGTTAAGGACGGAGAACTCTTCGTCAGAGGTATGCACATAAGTCCTTATGAGCACGGTAACATTTTTAACCGTGACCCCGTAAGACCGCGCAGGCTTCTCATGCACAAGCGTGAAATTCTGAAGCTTAACGCCCGTGTCATGCAGGACGGTGTTGCGCTCATCCCCCTATCCTTGTACTTTAAAGACAGCCGTGTGAAGCTGGAGCTGGGCCTGTGTAAAGGTAAAAAGCTCCACGATAAGCGTGATTCAGAGGCTGACCGGCAGTCTAAAAGAGATATTGACAGAATGATGAAGGAGAAAAATTTCCAATGAAAAATCCAGTAGTTACCTTTGAGATGGAAAACGGCGATATTATCAAGGCTGAGCTCTACCCCGAGATTGCCCCCAACACCGTTAATAACTTTATCTCTCTCGTAAACAAGGGCTTCTACAACGGCCTTATCTTCCACCGCGTAATTTCCGGCTTCATGATTCAGGGCGGCGATCCTCAGGGCACCGGCATGGGCGGCCCCGGCTACTGCATCAAGGGTGAGTTCAACGGCAACCGTTTCAATAACCCCTTAAAGCATGACCGCGGCGTTCTCTCCATGGCACGTGCCATGTCCCCCAACTCCGCCGGCAGCCAGTTCTTCATTATGCACGAAAATGCTCCCCACCTTGACGGTCAGTACGCCGCTTTCGGTAAGGTCATTGAGGGTATTGAGAACGTAGATAAGATTGCTGCTGTTCGTACTGATTATAATGATAAGCCCACCACTCCTCAGGTTATGAAGACCGTCACCGTTGAGACCTTCGGTGAAGTATATCCTGAACCCGAGAAGGCCTGAGTTTAAAATAAAAAACTGTGCTTTTGCACCTTTTATAATTTTTACCCTATGTTAATTTGCTGTGCCGCTTATGCGGCACAGCAGAGAATATAAAATGCAATGTTCCGGATAACTTCTTTCACATGAATTGTGAAGCGGACGAATTTTTTGCCGTCAGGCGGAAAGGTCGTTCAGCGGACTTTGCGCTCTCCCCAAATGCAAAATCGAAGCCCAGCGCAGCGGGTTTGATTTTGAGAGGAGGAGCAAGGGAGCGGACGCAATTTTCGCCGCAAGGCGGAAATGGAGT